>JBEBFX010000121.1:0-9804 GCA_040081735.1 Alphaproteobacteria bacterium
GAATAGGGGATGATCATTCAGGCGCTGGCGTTTTACCTGTTTGCCGCCGTGACAATTGCGGCGGCCTTCATGGTGATCACTGCGCGCAATCCTGTGCATTCGGTGCTGTTCCTGATCCTGGCGTTTTTCAATGCTGCGGGGCTGTTCGTGCTGCTGGGCGCGGAATTTCTGGCCATGATTCTGGTCATTGTATATGTCGGCGCGGTGGCGGTGCTGTTCCTGTTCGTCGTCATGATGCTGGATATTGATTTTGTGGAACTGCGCCAGGGCTTTTTGAATTATCTGCCGGCCGGCGGGGTGATTGGTTTCATTCTCGCGCTGGAACTGATTCTGGTGATCGGCGCAAACACGGCCGCGCCCGTGCCGGTGGGGGTTGCAGCGTCTCCAACGCCCGCACTTGGCGATATGTCCAATACCGAGGCGCTGGGCCGCATTCTGTACACCGATTACGTCTATCTGTTCCAGACGGCGGGGCTGGTGCTGCTGGTCGCGATGATCGGCGCCATCGTGCTGACCCTGCGCACCCGTCAGGGTGTACGCAGGCAGAATATTTCAGACCAGGTGGCGCGCACGCCTGCACTGGGTATGGAACTGAAAGACGTCAAGCCGGGGCAGGGGATCTAGACGCATGGAAATAGGACTTTCCCATTACCTTACGGTCGCGGCAATTCTGTTTGCCATCGGCGTGCTGGGCATATTCGTGAACCGCAAAAACATCATTATCATTTTGATGTCCATTGAGCTGATTCTGCTGTCGGTAAATATCAATCTGGTGGCGTTTTCGTCATTCCTGAATGATCTGGCCGGGCAGGTGTTCGCGCTGCTGGTGCTGACGGTGGCGGCGGGCGAGGCGGCCATCGGCCTGGCCATTCTGGTCGTGTATTTCCGCAATCGCGGTTCTATCGCGGTTGAAGACATCAACCTGATGAAGGGTTAGGGTAGAGCGGGATGTATAGCGCGATTGTTTTCCTTCCCCTTGCCGGCGCGCTGATTGCGGGCCTGTTTGGCCGCCGCATAGGTGATCGCGGCGCGCAGATTGTAACCTGCGGCGCCCTGGTGATTTCGGCGCTGCTGTCGGTTGTTGCGCTTTATGAGGTTGGTTTTTTGCACCGGCCAGCGACGGTGCAGGTGTTGCGCTGGATAGATTCAGGCGCCTTCGAGGTTGACTGGGTTTTGCGCATCGACACGCTGACGGCGGTGATGCTGGTGGTGGTGAACGGGGTCAGTTCACTGGTGCATATTTATTCCATTGGCTATATGGCCCACGATCCGCACAAGCCGCGCTTTATGGCCTATCTGTCGCTGTTCACCTTCGCCATGCTGATGCTGGTGACGGCGGATAATTTTCTGCAGGTCTATTTCGGCTGGGAAGGCGTCGGCCTGGCGTCCTATCTGCTGATCGGTTTCTGGTACAAACGCCCATCCGCCAACGCGGCGGCGATCAAGGCCTTTGTCGTCAACCGCGTGGGCGATTTTGGTTTTGCCCTTGGCATCATGGCGATATTCATGGTGTTCGGCAGTTTGTCGTTCGATACGGTATTTGCCCAGGCGCCAGAGATGGCGGGCAAGACGTTCAGCTTCCTTGGCTGGCAGCCGGACATTCTGACCACCATCTGTCTGCTGCTGTTTGTCGGCGCGATGGGCAAGTCGGCGCAGTTTCTGCTGCATACCTGGCTGCCCGATGCGATGGAGGGGCCGACGCCGGTGTCCGCCCTGATCCACGCCGCGACCATGGTGACGGCGGGCGTATTCCTGGTGGCGCGCTGTTCGCCATTGTTCGAGTTTGCCCCGGACGCATTGGCCTTTGTGACGGTGGTGGGGGCGACCACTGCATTTTTTGCAGCGACCATCGGCCTGGTGCAGAACGATATCAAGCGGGTGATCGCCTATTCCACTTGTTCGCAGCTTGGCTATATGTTTTTCGCCGCCGGCGTGTCCGCGTATAATGTGGCGATCTTCCATCTGTTCACCCATGCCTTCTTCAAGGCGCTGTTGTTCCTGGGCGCGGGGTCGGTCATTCACGCCATGTCGGATGAACAGGACATGCGCAAGATGGGCGGCATCTACAAACTCATTCCCGCGACCTGGATATTGATGAACATCGGCACGCTGGCGCTGACCGGCTTTCCATTAACGGCCGGATATTTTTCCAAGGATGCGGTCATCGAGGCGGCCTATGCGGCGGGCACCGGCGTGGGCCAGTATGGTTTCGCGATGGGGGTGCTTGCTGCGACCATGACGGCGTTTTATTCCTGGCGGCTGATTTTCATGACCTTCCACGGGCCATCGCGGGCCGATCATCATACGCTGGAGCATGTGCATGAATCGCCTGCGGTGATGGTCGTGCCGCTGGTGCTGCTGGCGGCGGGCGCGCTGTTCGCAGGTCTGGCGTTCGCGGGGCCGTTCATCGGCGAACATTCAGGCGAATTCTGGGGCAAGGCGCTGTTCGTCATGCCGGACAATCACATTCTGGAAGCCATGCATCATGTGCCGGACTGGGTGAAATGGTCGCCCGTTGGTGTTGGTTTCATCGGTCTGGCGCTTGCCTGGTACATGTATATCCGCAATCCCGCGGCGCCCGGAAAACTGGCGAAAACCCATTACCCGCTCTATCAGTTCCTGCTCAACAAATGGTATTTCGACGAGCTGTATGATCTGATCTTTGTGCGCCCGGCAATGGCGATCGGCCGGTTCCTGTGGCTGCGCGGCGACGGGGGCGTGATTGACCGGTTCGGACCTGACGGCATCGCCGCCGGCGTACAGGCGCTGACCCGGCGCGCCGCCCGGCTGCAAAGCGGCTATCTCTATCATTACGCTTTCGCCATGCTGATCGGCCTTTCGGCGATCACGACCTTTTACATGTTCAGCGGGGGGGCGCATTAATGAGCGATTGGCCGATTTTATCGCTCGTCACGTTTTTGCCTGCGATCGGGGCGCTGTTCATTCTTCTGATCCGGGGTGAAGATGCGCTGGTGGCGCAGAATGCCCGGATGGTGGCGCTGTGGACGACTTTGTTCACCTTTGCGCTGTCATTGCTGTTGTGGCTTGGCTTTGACACCAGCACGGCGGCCTATCAGTTTGTAGAAAAGCACGGCTGGCTGGGCGGCAACATCAATTATCATATGGGCATCGACGGCATTTCCATGCCGTTCATCATTCTGACCACCTTCCTGATGCCGCTGTGCATACTGGCGTCATGGGAATCCATTACCGTCAGGGTAAAGGATTACATGATTGCGTTTCTGATTCTGGAAACCCTGATGCTCGGGGTGTTCAGCGCGCTTGATCTGATCCTGTTCTATCTGTTCTTTGAAGGCGGCCTGATCCCGATGTTCCTGATCATCGGCGTGTGGGGCGGTCAGCGCCGGGTCTATGCGTCGTTCAAGTTCTTTCTGTATACGCTGGCGGGTTCGGTGCTGATGCTGCTGGCCATCATGGCCATGTACTCGGCGGCGGGCACTACCGACATTACCGCGCTGATGGCGTTCCGGTTTGATCCGGCCATGCAGAAATGGCTGTGGCTGGCCTTCTTCGCCTCGTTTGCGGTGAAGGTGCCGATGTGGCCGGTGCACACCTGGCTGCCGGATGCGCATGTCGAGGCGCCGACGGCGGGATCGGTTATTCTGGCCGGTATTCTGTTGAAGATGGGCGGGTACGGGTTTTTGCGTTTTTCGCTGCCGATGTTCCCGGTGGCGTCGGATATGTTCACGCCCCTGATGTTTGGCCTCAGCCTCGTCGCGATTGTCTATACCTCGCTGGTGGCGCTGGTGCAAAAGGACATGAAGAAACTCATTGCCTACAGCTCTGTCGCGCATATGGGTTTCGTGACCATTGGCATGTTCACCATGAACCAGCAGGGCGTACAGGGCAGCATTGTGCAGATGATCAGCCACGGCCTGGTGTCAGGCGCGCTGTTCCTTTGCGTCGGCGTGATTTATGACAGGATACATACACGCGAGATTGACGCCTATGGCGGCCTGGTGGAGCGCATGCCGGTGTACGCCTTTACCTTCATGCTGTTCACCATGGCGACCATCGGCCTGCCGGGAACCAGCGGGTTCGTTGGCGAATTTCTGATTCTGGTTGGCGTTTATCAGGTTAACACCTGGGTGGCGTTCGTGGCGGCGACGGGGGTCGTGCTTGCCGCCGCCTATTCCCTGTGGCTGTACCGCCGGGTGGTGTTTGGCGAACTGACCAGGGATAATCTGAAAGATATTCTGGATATGGACCGGCGCGAGATTGCGATCTTCGCCCCGCTTATCATTGCAACCCTGTGGTTCGGGATTTATCCGATGCCGCTTCTGGACGCGACCGCTGTTACCGTTGAAAACCTGATCGGGCATTATCAGGCGTCGCTTGCCAGTTATGGCATCGGTGATGCCGTTGCCCATGCCGCGCCCTAATTTAGGAACATTCCGGAGATGACCCCCACCGCTTTCGTTTCGCCGAATCTACTTCCCGCCCTGCCGGAAATTCTGATGGCGTGCGGGGCGATGGCGTTGTTGATGCTGGGCGTGTTTCGCGGTCAGGCGCAAACACGTCTGGTCTCACAGGGCGCCATGGCGCTGCTGCTGCTGACGGCAGCTTTGGTCATGGCCCAGGGCGGAGAGCGCATCGAGTCATTTGCCGGCGGTTTTGTAACGGATGCGTTCTCGCGCTATGCAAAACTTCTGATCCTGCTGGGATCGCTGGTGACGCTGATCATATCCCAGCGCTATCTCAAACACGAACATATGGATCGGTTTGAATTTCCGGTTCTCGTCCTGCTGGCGACGCTGGGCATGATGATGATGGTGTCGGCGGGGGATCTGATTTCGCTTTATATGGGGCTGGAGCTGCAAAGCCTGTCGCTCTATGTGCTGGCGGCGTTCAAGCGGGATTCCCAGCGCGCGACCGAGGCGGGCCTGAAATATTTTGTCCTCGGCGCGCTGGCGTCCGGCATGCTGCTGTATGGCGCCTCGCTGATCTATGGCTTTACGGGCACCGTCAACTTTATCAAACTTGCCGCTTTCTTTGCCGATGCCCATGGGCAGCCGGGACTGGGGCTGATATTCGGTCTCGTGTTCCTGACCGCCGGATTGGCGTTCAAGATTTCAGCCGTGCCCTTTCATATGTGGACGCCCGATGTTTACGAAGGCGCGCCGACGCCCGTCACCGCCCTGCTGGCGTCCGCGCCAAAGGTTGCCGCCATGGCGCTGTTCGTGCGGGTAATGGCTCAGCCTCTGATGGGGATGGCTGGCCAGTGGCAGCAGATCATCGTGTTTATCTCGATTGCCTCCATGGTGCTGGGCGCCGTTGCGGCCATCGGACAGAAAAATATCAAACGGCTGATGGCGTTCAGCTCCATCGGTCATATGGGCTTTGCGCTGGTCGGGCTGGCGGCGGGCACCGAGGAAGGCGTGCAGGGGGTGCTGATTTATATGGCGATCTATATCGCCATGAATTTCGGCGTGTTTGGCTGTATCCTGGCGATGCGTGACAGGGCGGGGCAGCTTGAGGCCATTGACGACCTGGCGGGTCTTGGGCGCACCAATCCGATGATGGCGCTGGCGCTGGCGCTGTTGATGTTTTCACTGGCCGGGATTCCGCCGCTGGCCGGGTTTTTCGCCAAATTCTATGTGTTTCTGGCTGCGGTGCATGCGGGTCTGTATACCCTGGCGGTAATCGGCGTGCTGGCCAGCGTGATCGGCGCTTATTATTATCTGCGCATTATCAAGATCATGTATTTTGATCCCCCTGCCGAGGCGCAGGATTGGCCGATGAACAGTTCGATCCGGATCGTAGTTGCAGGGTCCAGCCTGTTCAGCCTGTTTTTCTTCCTATATCCCATGCCGGTCCTGACGGCCGCCGCCACGGCCGCCGCCGTCCTGTTCAATTAGCGGCGGTCCCGCATGTCTGCACGCATGCCGCCGGGTTACGCTCTGGTCAGTTTCGACACCATCGACAGCACCATGGACGAGGCCCGCAGGCAGGCCGCGCAGGGCGTTTCTGACCCGCTCTGGATCATCGCCCAAAGCCAGACCAGGGGGCGCGGGCGGCGCAGCAGGGCCTGGGAATCGGGATCCGGAAATCTGTTGTGCACATTGCTTCTGAACCCCGGAGTGACCGCCGCTGAGGCGGCGAAGCTGTCATTTCTGGCAGCCCTGTGTGTGGGGGAAACCCTGGATCATTTCCTCGGCGCTTCATCCCGCATCCAGTATAAATGGCCCAATGATGTCCTGATGGATGGGCGTAAGGCAGCGGGCATATTGCTGGAATCCGTATCGGGCAGCAGCGGCGCCATGGCCTGGCTGTCCATTGGCATCGGCATTAATCTGTCCCAGCACCCTGAAAATCCGCCGCCAGCACCCGAAGGCGCGGGCCCGTCAAGCTGGCCCGCCACCAGCCTGCGTGCGGCGGGGGCGGATGTGCCCAGCCCCCATGGCGCATTAGAGGTGCTGGCCGCGCGGTTTGCCGATTGGCTGACCCGTTGGCGCCAGCAGGGATTTGCTCCGGTCAAGGCGGCCTGGCTGGCCCGGGCGGCGCGCATGGGGGAGCCAATTGAGGTGCGACTCGACAAGGAGACCCTTCCCGGGATATTCAGCGCACTGGATGAGAGTGGCGCGCTGGTATTGACCCTTGCCGACAAGACTGTGCGCCTGATCTCGGCCGGGGACGTATTTTTTCCCGAAAAATGAGATGAACGCATGTTGCTAGCCATTGATGTCGGAAACACCAATACGGTATTTGCCGTGCTGAACGGCATGGAGATATTGGGTGAATGGCGCAGCGCCACGGATGGCGTGCGCACCGCCGATGAATATATGGTCTGGCTCAGCCAGTTGATGCAGCTGAAGGGGATGTCGCCGGGGCAGATTGACGGGACCATAATCTCTACCGTGGTGCCCCAGGCGCTGTTTGACATCCGCACCCTGTGCCGTAAATATTTCAATGGCGAACCTCTGGTTGTTGGCGAGGACGGCGTGGATATCGGACTCAGGGTCAATATCACGCGGCCTGAACAGGCGGGCGCGGACCGGCTGGTCAATGCGATTGCCGCCCACAGCGCCTATCCCGGCAATCTGATCATCATCGATTTCGGCACCGCGACCACGTTCGATATTGTTTCTGAAAAGGGTGACTTTGAAGGCGGCATCATCGTGCCGGGCGTCAATCTTTCTCTGGAGGCGCTGCATCGGGCAGCGGCGAAATTACCGCATATCGCCGTGCGCCGTCCCGATGCGGTGATCGGCAAGGATACAGAAACGGCCATGCTGTCGGGCATTTATTGGGGATATATCGGTTTGGTCGAAGGTCTGGTCGCCCGTATCAAGGAAGAATTTGGCGCGCCGATGACGGTGATTTCCACCGGCGGGCTGGGTCATCTGCTGCGTCACGGCACGCCGGTCATTGAACATTTTGACGCCGATCTGACCATCAAGGGACTGGCTGAAATATATTATCGCAACCGCCCCGCGAGGGCAGACGCTTGAGCGACGGTCTGTATTTCCTGTCACTGGGCGGCGCTGGCGAGATCGGGATGAACCTCAACCTGTATGGTTATGGACCCAGGGGCAAACAAAAGTGGATCATCGTCGATATGGGCGTCACCTTTGGGGATGACACCGTACCGGGCATTGATCTGATCATGGCCGATCCGGATTTCATTGTGGAACGGCGCGAGGATCTGCTTGGCATTGTCCTCACCCATGCCCACGAAGATCATATCGGCGCGGTCGGCCATCTGTGGCCGGATTTGCGCTGCCCGATCTATGCGACGAAATTCACCGCCAGTATGCTGCGTTCCAAGCTGGAAGAAGCGGGCATCGTGCGCGAGGCCAAGGTAACGATTGTGCCGCTGGAGGGCCGCCTGCAAATTGGGCCGTTCGATATCACCTATGTCACGCTGACCCATTCGATCCCGGAACCCAATGCGCTGGCGATCCGCACCCCTTTGGGAAATATTCTGCATACGGGTGACTGGAAAATCGATCCCGATCCGCTGCTGGGCCAACCCACCGATATTGCAGGCCTGACGGGCTTTGGCGATGAAGGCGTTCTGGCCATGGTCTGCGACAGCACCAATGTGTTCACGCCGGGGCGCGCGGGCTCCGAAGCGGCGGTAAAGTCCAGTCTGTCCACTTTGCTCAGTGGTATGAAAGGCAGGGTGGCGGTGACGGCCTTTGCCTCCAATGTGGCGCGCGTCGACACCATCGGCAAGGTTGCCGCCCTGCATGGGCGCCAGATTGCCCTGGTCGGCCGTTCCATGCACAAGGTTGTCGGCGCGGCGCGCGAGGCCGGATATTTAAAGGATTTCCCTCCTGTGCTGCGCGAGGAAGACGCCGCCAGCCTGCATCCGGACCAGGTGCTTTATATCTGCACCGGCAGCCAGGGCGAGGACCGCGCCGCACTGTCGCGCATTGCTTTTGGCGATCATCCGCGCATCGGACTTGGTTCCGGCGATACGGTAATTTTTTCATCGCGCATTATTCCGGGTAATGAACGTTCGATTTTCCGCCTGCAAAACAGGCTGGCCCAGCGCGGGGTTTCGGTGATCACCGAAAAAGATCATTTCGTGCATGTGTCCGGGCATCCCTGCCGCGACGAGCTGGCGGATATGTACGCCTGGGTGCGCCCTCAAATTGCGGTCCCCGTGCACGGGGAAATCCGTCATATGATGGAGCATGTAAAACTGGCCCAGGATATTCAGACGCCGCAAACGATTCTGGCCCCGAACGGTTCCATGGTGCAGCTGGCGCCCGGTAAAGCCTGCATCGTTGAGGAAGTCTATTCGGGCCGCCTGTATCTGGACGGCGATGTGCTGACGCCCGTAGACGATGGCCAGGTGGATGAACGCCTGAGGCTTTCCAGTGCAGGCCATCTGGGGGTCATGCTGGTGGTGCAGCAGGACGGCAAGCTGGCGGCGCCCCCCCGGATCACGGCTTTTGGCCTGCCGACCGAAGACGGACAGTTAATCAATCTGCGCAAGGATGTGGCGCATGCCGTAGAAGAGGCCGTCGGCAAGCTGCGCGGTAAACAGGCCCGCGATGATGACCAGGTCAAGGAGGCCGCCCTGCGCGCTGCGCGCCGCGCCGTCAAGGATGCGATTGGTAAAAAGCCGGTAACCCAGGTTGAGGTGGTGCGGCTGTAAGATAAGGATGGAGGCAAAAGATGATTGGCAAATTAAATCACGTGGCGATCGCGGTGCCGGACGCCGAAGCCGCAGGTCAGATCTATAAGGACACGCTCGGCGCAAAAGTCACAGGCAAGGTGGCGCAGCCTGATCACGGCGTGTGGACGGTGTTCGTTGAACTGCCCAACACCAAGATTGAACTGATCGAGCCGCTGGGGGATAATTCCCCGATCGCCGCATTTCTGGCAAAAAACCCCAAAGGCGGCATGCATCATGTCTGTTATGAGGTTGAGGATATCCATGCCGCCTGCGCCCAGATGAAAAAAATGGGCGCCACCATTACCGGCGCCGGCGAACCGCGCATCGGGGCGCACGGTAAACCCGTGGTGTTCATGCATCCCAAAGATTTCAGCGGCACCCTGATCGAACTCGAACAGGTATAGGAGCGCGCCCGTGGGCCCTGTCGGCGGCGCCGTCGCATTCGCCTGCATATGGATGGTCAGTCTGTTTCTCGTGCTGCCATGGGGGATTACCAATCCCCACGAGGCCGGACAGGAGATTGTTAAAGGAACTGATCCAGGCGCCCCGGTCGCCCCGCGCATGCTTCTGAAAGTAGGCGTCACCACGATCATCGCGCTGATATTATGGGCAGCGCTGTTTGTGGTGCTTGAATATAAACTGATCACCCTGGA
>JBEBFX010000278.1:0-2536 GCA_040081735.1 Alphaproteobacteria bacterium
CTTGAAATTGAAAGAACCGCCCATTTCATCAACCGGGACAATAATCCGGTTGTTTCAGTTGATGGTGTACAGGGATGGCGAAACCCCTTACTAGCTCAGGCCGTGTAAATGCCAACGGTGCTTGGCTGCGCGCACAATCCGTTTTTGCGGCGCGCTGGAAACGGAGTGACAAGGGTGATGCTTCGCGTATGAATTTTGCTTTGCTCTGGCATTTTGTCCGGCAAGATTTTGCTGACCGCTTTTCAGGCGCGGCGCTTGGCAGGGCCTGGCTGTTATTGACGCCACTGGTTCAAATACTGATTTTTATCGTTATTTTTGGCGAATTGATTGGCCCTCGGCTGCCGGGCTCCCAGGGGGGGACATATGGGTATGGGGTTTATCTGGTGTCAGGCATACTTCCCTGGACGGCATTTGCAAACACCATCTCGCGCATGACGACCGTGTTTTTTGACAAGCGGGGTATTCTCAGCAAGGTGCCATTGAGTCTGACCTTGATTGCCATCCATATCGCCATTGTGGAGGCGATAACGCTGGCCTGCACCCTTGGGCTGTTTACGGTGCTCGCGTTCGGTCTGTCAGTGCCCCTGACGGCTGGTTTTCTGGCATTGCCGGTGTTGATCCTCTGCCAGCAGCTGCTGGCCTTTTCGCTCGGCCTGATCGGCGCCATTCTGATGGTGTTTCTGCGCGATGTCCGGGAAATTACCGGTGTTGTCTTGATGTTGTGGTTCTGGATGGTTCCCATCGTTTATACCCTTGATTCGGTTCCGCACTTTTTACAGACGATACAGGTGTACAACCCGGCCTGGTGGTTCGTTCGTGAATATCATCAGATTTTTGTTTTTGGGGCCATGCCGGACATTTGGCATTTAGTCCAGATGCTTTCAGGCGGCGTGCTGCTGGCGGCCGCGATGATATGGCTGCTGTCAAAAAGCGAACATCATATACGTGACGCGCTTTGATGCAGCCGGAAGCGGGAGACGCGCCATGATTACTGTTGAACATGTGAGCAAGCAGTACCGGATCTATAGGCGTCAAAGCGACCGGTTATATGAGCTGCTGCTGCGGCGCAAGCTGCATGATGTCAAGGTTGCGGTCAGCGATATTGATTTCACGCTTGAGGCCGGTCAGGTTCTGGGAGTGATCGGACGAAATGGCGCGGGCAAGTCGACGCTGCTAAAACTTGTCATGGGGGTCATTCTGCCGGATCAGGGAAGTATCAGGCTCTCTGGCCGGGTAACGGGGCTGCTGGAATTGGGCACGGGGTTCAATCCGGAACTCACGGGGTACGAAAATATTGCCTTCAATGCGGCGTTGCTGGGCATGACGCCGGACGAGGTCGCGCAGCGGCGCCAGACGATCGTTGATTTCAGCGAGTTGGGCGCGGTGATCCAGCATCCCATGCGCACCTATTCATCCGGAATGATAATGCGTCTGGCGTTTTCCATTGCCATCCATGCGAACCCTTCCTGCCTGGTGGTCGACGAAGCCCTGGCTGTCGGGGATGCGCACTTTCAGCAAAAATGCATGCAGCGCATCAAGGAGTTTCGGGATAATGGCGGCGCGATATTGTTCGTTTCACATGACATGAACGCGGTCAAAGTTCTGTGTGATCGCGCTATTGTGCTGGAAGAGGGTACGCCAGTTTTTTCGGGAACGCCCGATGCGGCGGTGAATTATTATAACCGGCTGATTGCCAGTATGGAAAACGGGGCGATAGCGCCGCCTGCGCCGGCGGAGGCGTCAACGGCCAATATCAGGCCGAAAGAATCCAGCAGTTACGGAACAGGAATTGTCTGCATTGAAGGCGCCAGGGTTGTTGGTCAGGGTTCAGGCGGTCAGATTATTTCCTCTGGAGAAACCGCCGATTTTGTCTTTGATCTGGCGGCAATTGAGGCGGCGCAGGATGTTACGCTTGGCATAATGATCCGCGACCGGCTGGGGCAGGATATTTTTGGCACCAACACGTTTTACCTGAGGCGCCCGATAACCTTCATGTCAGGTGAAAAGCGCAGTGTCGCCATACGGATGGCGGTGAACCTGTCACCGGGGCGCTATGCCGTGACTGCCGCCCTGCATAACGGTGAAAACCATCTCACGCAGTGCTATCACTGGTGCGATAATTTGCTGGATTTTGAAGTGGCGGGCTATACTGGACCGCATTTTGTAGGTATATGTCGGCTGGAACCAAGCGTGCACATAGTTTCCGGACCGCAGGAATGATCACGGCGTGCAGCCCCGATATTGATAATGCAACCCTTGAAAGCCGTATTAATAGCGAAATGCGGCAGCCGGATCATATGGCCGCGACGCCGATGACGCCGTTGGATCTGAGTGATGTTAATCTGCCCCCGGAAGACATTTCAGCGGTGTTAAGCCTGAAAATCAGACTAAGGGCCATCCCTGTCATTGGACCGGTAATGGGTTTGCTAAACAGCTGGCAGCGTCAGACTCTGCATTGGCTTCGGGCCGCGCCTTTTTTAGGTCATGGAATTGGCTGGCTGAAAAGCCTGGCGCTGATGCAGGCAACACGTGAGGC
>JBEBFX010000279.1:0-2528 GCA_040081735.1 Alphaproteobacteria bacterium
CACCCGAAGGGAGCTGTCCCTGTTCCGGATCGTGGTCTGGAATATATGGCGCCCACCTGTAGCAACAGGCGCCCGGGGGTTTGTACACTCCAACCGCGATGGCGGCTTCACTGATTTCTGGCGTGACCGATCAGGTGTTACCGCCTGATCGGGTCATCTGGAATGGCGCCGCCAGTGGCGTCAGCTGTCTGTTTCTCCTCTGAATCGAGTGTTTCCAGGGGCCTGCGGGTAAACATCACATCACTGACGTAGTATTTTTTCCCGGCAAAATTTGGTACAGGTTATCTCAAGGCGGCATATTGACAGGCCGTATCAATTTGACGTTAACAGTAAATGGAAGCAGGAAATGGCGGGCCATTCCCAATTCAAGAACATCATGTTCCGCAAGGGCGCGCAGGATAAGAAACGCGCCAAAATATTCTCGCGCCTGGGCCGTGAAATAACGGTTGCCGCCAAATCCGGCTTGCCCGATCCGGACGCTAATCCCCGGCTGCGCACGGCAATCGCCGCGGCGCGTGCTGAAAATATGCCCAAAGACAATATCGAGCGGGCGATACAAAAGTCCCAGTGCGCGGACGCGGCCAGTCTGGAGGAAATCCGCTATGAGGGGTTTGGCCCCGGCGGCGTGTCGGTGATTGTTGAGGCCATGACCGATAATCGCAACCGTACGGCGGGCGAGGTGCGCTCGGCTTTCCTGAAAAATGGCGGCAATCTGGGTGAAACCGGCAGTGTAGCCTATCAGTTTGACCGGATTGGCAGCATTCAGTATCCGGCCGGGGTGACGGACGCCGACACGATGCTGGAGGCCGTTATCGATGCAGGCGCGGATGATTGTTCAAGTGATCCGGAGGGACATCAGATCAGCTGCGAGCCTGCTGCGCTGCATGAGGTCGCAGCAGCGCTTGAGGCGCGGTTTGGTCCGGCGCAATCCACAGTCCTGATCTGGAAGCCGCGAATCTCGGTGCCCGTTGGCGCCGGGGATGCGCCGGGTTTGCTGAAGATGCTGGGGGCCATTGATGAAAGCGATGATGTGCAGAATATCTACGCCAATTATGAAATCGATGATGCGGTGATGGAACTGCTCGCGGTGTGAGCCAATCCGCCTGATTATGCAGGCGCCAACGAAGGAGCAAAGGCTGATGCGCCGTCTGATCGGGCTTGATCCGGGCCTGCGTGCGACCGGCTGGGGAATCATCGAATTTGAGGGAAACCGTTTACGCCATGTGGCCAATGGGGTGGTGAAGGCGGAGACCGAAGGCGAAATGGCGTCACGGCTGCGGCAATTGTTCGAAGGACTAATGCTGGTGCTGGAAGAATGGCGCCCCTCCGCCGCCGCCGTAGAAACCGTATTCGTCAACAAGGATCAGGGATCCAGTCTGAAACTGGGGCAGGCGCGGGGCGTGGTGCTGCTGGCGCCAGCCTTGCGCAATATTCCGGTCGCGGAATATGCGCCCAATCATGTGAAAAAGGCGCTGGTGGGGGTTGGACACGCGGACAAGGCGCAAATGCGCGCCATGGTGGGCCGGTTACTTCCGGGCTGTGTCATTGCAGGCGCAGATGCGGCGGACGCTTTGGGGGTTGCGATCTGTCACGCCCACAGCATCCCGAACTTGCAGATTATATCGGCCAACCAGACCCTTGGCCTGCGCCCATGATCGCGCATTTAAAAGGCGTGCTTGCGGGCATACGCGCGGACAGCCTCGTGCTGGATGTGAACGGTGTGGGCTATCTGGTTTATTGCGCCAGTAATTTTCTGGGACGGTTGCCGCCGCCGGGCAGTACGCTCAGTCTGCATATTGAAACCCAGGTGCGCGAAGACGCGATCACCCTGTTCGGCTTTGAACAGGAACCGGAGCGGGAATGGTTTCGGCTGCTGACCACCGTTCAGGGCGTCGGGGCCAGACTGGCGCTGGCGATTCTGGGTGCGTTGGGGGTTGATGGGGTAGCGCGGGCCGCCGCCTTGCAGGACAAGAATGCCTTTGCGCGGACTTCCGGTGTTGGCCCCAAACTGGCGGGCCGGATCGCCAACGATCTGAAGGACAAGGCCCCGGCCATTACAACCGGCCTGGTGCGCCAGACATTCAGTCCCGCCGCAGCAGTGAACGAGGCGCAACAGCAGGAAATGGCAGATGCACTGTCGGCGCTGGTCAATCTTGGTTACAGGGAATCCGATGCGCACGCTGCGCTGGGACGCGCCCGGCATGGACTGGACGAAACCGTTAAACCTGAGGCGCGCGTGGCGGAATTAATTCGTCATGGCCTACGGGAACTATCTGCATGAGCCCGTCGAACATTGACCAGAATGAGGATGACCGGCTGGTGGGACCGGAGCCCCAGGGCGACGACGCCGCAGGGACAAATCTGCGACCGCGCACCCTGCGTGAATTTATTGGCCAGCGTCAGGCGCGGGAAAATCTCCAGGTTTTCATCGAGGCCGCCCGAAGCCGCCAGGAGGCGCTGGATCATGTGCTGCTGTTCGGCCCGCCCGGGCTAAAATCTGCGCCAGCGTCGTTTTGCCCAGTCCGGGA
>JBEBFX010000122.1:0-9689 GCA_040081735.1 Alphaproteobacteria bacterium
CCGGCAGAGAAAGACCCGGCCCTTTCCTCCCCGCCCAGCCATCCAAACCGCGAATCAACCCGATTGAACCAGGCACTCGCCGTTTCTCACCCCACTCGCCGCGCAGACGCTGGCGCAGCGGACCCCAACCTCTCCCCCTCGTGGGTAGGGAATAGGGGTGGCGGCGAATGGCGCAACTTGATAAAATGTTCAGGCAGGCGCATGACAGGCAGACAGGTTATCATCCTGGAATTAGGTCGGGAGACCAATAATTCCGATTAATTGTAAATACCTAATATTTATTGATGTATTTAAGTCATTTTAATAAATAATAAAATAATAATTTACCATAATATATATTATGCGATTTATAGATTGTCTTCAATAAGCAAGGATCGGACGCCAGGTGACTATCGGCGAGCTTCAGCGGTATACCAAAACGCTCACGCCACGCGCGCAGAGGGCTTGCCCAGTTTCTCCAGACGCAACAGCATGCGGCGAATTTCTTCATCGCGCTGACCGAACCTGGCGACGCGCTGGCCTATTTCTTCGCCAAGCCGGTCATTACAGTCATTGATCCCGGATATCCTGCGCCGATTGATCTGCACCAGAATGTCTTCGAACAGGTCATGGCTTGCGCGCAGAAGAATTTGCGCCTGGATCAGCTCCATATTGAGCTTTTCGATATCGCTTTCCATTGGACCACCCGTGCGGATCATATATCTAAGGCCAAGGAATTTTCCTTCGCCTTAAACATATTGTGTGGTCAATGATTTACTAAAGTGACGGCCATCACACCAAACCCTGAGAGCCGGACAAACTTCAACTGACGCAGGATTGTACGCCTCAGCTGCGGTCAGATCTCAATGATGGTCATCAACCGGGGCCATGATGCGTTCCAGGCTGGTCATATTCATGCCAAACTTGGACCAGTTGTAAGGCGTAAGATTGAGCGCCTTGATCACCTTGCGGGTAATTTCTACCCCCTGTCCGTCTGCGCGCGGCACCATATCAAAATCAAGAATATTAACGCAGGCCGTATCCTGCTCGAACGACTGCACGCCGCGCAAACCCGCGCCGGTCATCCAGCCCAGAATAAGCCGGTTTATGCCCTCATGGGCAACAACCAGTATAGTTGCCCAATCCGGCTGCTGTAAAAGCCGTTCAAGGGTGGCGCTGCCGCGCGCCAGGGCGTCAGCAAAAACCTCGCCGTTGGTTCCCAATCCAAAGCGCGCGCCCGGTTCAGCCGCGCCATCAAACTGAAACGCCAGCGCAGCCCCAAGTTTGTCGCGGGTCATGGGCGGCCCATTGGTGCTGCCTTTAAGTTCCACCAGTCCACGCTCAATTTCAACATTAAGTTCAGGATTTAACTCATGATTAGAAATTGTGATTTCCGCAGTTTGCCGCGTCCTGTTGAGACCAGAGCAAATAACACGGTCAAACGGCACGTGGGCTAGCGCCTGGCCTGCCGCTTTCGCCTGGTCCCGCCCCAGCGCCGTCAACGGGACCCCTTCAAAATCCCCGGAAGCAATGACTTCCGGGGAAAAATAGTCTACGTGGCCGTGGCGCATAAGATAAATCCGCCGGCGGCCCGTCGTGCCGGGCAATACCTGCACGATTAAATCGCCTCTGCTTTACGCAGGGCGGCCACATCACCGGATGACAAGCCCCAGTCAAGCAAGGCCGACTCGGTATGCTGACCAATAATCGGCGGCGGGCCTTGCACTTTTGACACTGTACGGCTGAAACGCGGCGCAGGCGCCGGTTGCGGCACGCCTTCAACCTCGATAAATGTCTTGCGGGCGACATTATGCGGATGCTGCAATGCCTCTTTTAAGCCAAGCACTGGGCCAAAACAGATATCGGTGTTTTCCATGATCGCGTTCCACTGATCACGCGTCTTGGTCTTGAAGCGGTCAATCAGGCGTTGCTTCAGCGTAGGCCATTTAGAACGATCCATCTGTTTTTTGAAGTCAGGATCATCAGTTAAGCCAAGTTTCGCAAGCAATTCGGCATAGAACTGCGGCTCGATGGAGCCTATCGAGATATAATTGCCGTCACTGCACTCGTAACTGTCATAGAACGGCGCGCCGCCGTCCAGCAGATTGGTCCCGATTTCATCGCTCCAGGCGCCGTTGGCGTTCATGCCAAAGAACATCGACATCAGAGAGGCGGAACCATCGCTCATCGCGCAATCCACCACCTGCCCCTGCCCCGAGACTTTGGCTTCATGCAGCGCGGCAAGCAGCCCCACGACCAGATACAACGCGCCGCCGCCAAAATCACCAACAAGATTAAGGGGATGCATGGGCTTTTCCCCGGGCCGGGCGCAGGACCGCAAGGCCCCGGTGATGGCAATGTAATTAATGTCGTGACCCGCCATTTGCGCATACGGGCCCTCCTGCCCCCAGCCCGTCATGCGCCCGTAAACGATGCGTTTGTTGCGCTTCAGACAGACATCCGGACCCAGGCCCAAACGTTCCATCACGCCGGGACGGAACCCTTCGAACACGATATCGGCTTTTTCGATCAGTTTAAGGCAGGTCTCGACGGCTTCCGGCTTTTTCAGATCGAGAGAAATGGAACGCCGCCCGCGGCCGCCAACATCAAATTTGGTGCCGTTGCCGTTGCGCTCCTTACGGTCAATACGCACGACATCGGCCCCCATATCCGACAGCATCATGCCGCAAAACGGTCCCGGGCCAATCCCCTGAAATTCAATAATCTTAAGTCCGGTTAACGGTCCCGACATAGCATGATCTCCCTGTTTATAATTCTGGCATCCGGATTTTAGAGCAGCTTTCGCCCAAAGGAAACTGTTAACCCAGCGCCAGCAGGCTTTGCCCGTCATCCACGTCCAGCACTGCGCCTGTCATGATCGCGGAACTGCCTGAACATAACAGCAGAAGCATGCCGTCCAGATCGCTGGCCTGATTGAGGCGGCGGCGCAGGAAAGTCCCTATCTGCGCCACACCTTTCTCGCTATGAAACCATTCGCTGTTCAACTCGGTTTCGATGTATCCGGGGTTTATGGCGTTCACACTCACCCCCTGACGGGCCCATTCGCGGGCCAGCGCCTTTGTCATCATCGCCATCCCGGCTTTGGAAATGTTATACAAAGACAGACCCGGCAACAAAACATGGGCCCCGGCTGAAACAATATTAATAATACGGCCAGTGCTTTGCGGGTTATTTTTGTGCCGCGCTATCATCCGGCGGGCAACCTCGGTCGCCATAAAATAGGCCCCGCGCAAATTGGTGTTGAACAGTTCGTCATAAGTCTCAGCAGTGACATCAATGGCCCGCCCCGCCCCGTTGACGCCGGCATTGTTGATGAGAATATCAATCGGCCCCAGCGCCCGCTCACAGTCATCGACTGCCTGTTTGATGCTGGGCACGTCCTGCACGTCAAGCGCCAGGGAAAAGGCGTGGCCTCCGTTGCGGGATATTTCTGCACTCAGGTCGTGCAGCCGCTCCGCCCGCCGTCCGGTTATGGCAACGCGCGCCCCGGCGCCAGCAAGGGTCAGGGCAAAATGCCGCCCCAGCCCGCTTGTCGTCCCGGTTATCAGAATATTTTTCCCGCCTAGATCAACCTTCATGTCAGTCATGGGTGATTAACTCCTGTTTAGCTCTGAAATGATCGATAGCTCCGATAATTCGCTACAGTAATCCAAAATGCAAAGAATGCGTTAACCGTCGCTGCAATAGGATCGGTAAAACCAAGCCAGGAGATCGCCCCATGAGCAGCAGCGCACGCGTTCTTGTTATCGATAATGATCCAGCCGAAGCAGAATCCCTGAACCGGAAATTACACGGCCGGGGCTTCCAGACGATAGCCATTAAAGAAAACATGGATGCCCTTGACCAGGTGCTCAATACAAGGCCCGACGTGGTGATCATATCGGGCGGGGAAAGCGCCGGTTCCAGCCTCAACCTCACCCGGGCGCTGAAAGGCGGAAATGAAACTTCATCCGTGCCGGTAATTTTGATTACACCGTCCCATTGTGATTCTGCCCGCGCCGATGGGCTGCGCGCAGGCGCCGACGCCTGTCTGCCGTTCCCCTATCACGATTTGCAATTGTTCGGGCGGATCGAATCCCTCGCGCGCCTGGGCACGATGCAGGAAGAGTTGCGGCGGCGTACAAATACCGCTGCAAAATACGGGCTGAAGGGACCGGCCCCAATACTTTCAACCGGCGCCGTCAAGGACGACGCCAATTTTCTGCTGGTTGGGCCGGCACAGGATAGTTTTGAGGAAATTGAACAGGCGCTATCCGATCTCGGCACACTTACCCACGCGCAAAGCCCGTCTACGGCCATCAGTTATCTTGAACGGCGCCGGTTTGACGCCATTTTGCTGAATGTGCCGAACGGCCAGGAAAATAACTTTTTCCAGTTCGCAGAGGATGTGCGCAGAAATTCACGGCTGTTCAACATTCCCCTGGTTTGCATGATGGGAACCACTGCGTCCATCGATCAGACGGCACCCTATACGTCCGGGGCGGCTGACGTATTCCGGCACCCGATCAATATTGGTGATTTTAGCGCCCGCGTAGAGGTTCTGGTGCGCCAGCAACGCTATCGTGACGCACTCATAAATGGCTATGGTCACGCGCGTGGCGTTGCGGTGAGCGATGCCCTGACAGGGCTGTACAGCCATGGCTTCATGATGGAGCATCTGGGTGAACTGGTGGCCGAAACCCAATCGCAGAATCGCAGCCTGACCCTTGGCATTTTCACCCTGGATGCGCTTGCCGGGATAAACCAGCAGTTCGGCTATAATATCGGCGATAAAATTCTCCGCCAGATTGGCATGCTGATCAGTCATCTGGTGCGCGGTGAAGACCTGTCGGCGCGTTTCAGCGGGCGCCGCTTCGCGTTGATTATGCCGGAAACGCGTCTGGCGCCGGGCGAATATGTCGCCTACCGGATTGCCAGTGTGATCAATTTTACTGAAATCATGGAGGGGGATGGCGCCGCCCCCATCCGCGCGCGCGTTTCGACGGGCATTGCCAGTCTGGCCCCGGGCATGAGCGGCGAGGAGTTGATTGAGGCCGCCATACGCAACCGCAAATAGCCCGCTTTTTTTGATTTAACAGACACGGCCGGATCGGCTACACTTGACTCTCAATCAGCCACTTAACCGCTGGGGGTTCATTATGCAGCTCGATATCATATCCGATCCGGTTTGCCCGTGGTGTTATGTGGGCAAAAAGCGCATGGAGATCGCCATTGCGGCGCGGCCCGAAATGCAGATCGACCTCGCCTACAGGGTGTTTCAGCTAAATCCGGATATGCCGCGCGAAGGCATGGACCGCAGGGAACACATTTTGCGTAAATTCGGGGAACCAAAAGGCCCCAGCGCCGTCATGGATGCATTGCTGGAAGCCGGACAGGAACTGGGAATTGCATTCAATTTCAGCAATATCGAACGCATGCCAAACACCCTGGACGCCCATCGTCTTATCCGTTGGGCCCACAGTGCAGGTTGCCAGACGGAAGTTGTTGAAACAATATTCCGCCGCTATTTTACGGACGGAGCGGATATCAGCGATCACTCAGTTCTGCTGGATATCGCCAGGCAGGCGGGTATGGATACCGGTATTATCGGCGATTTGCTGACACGTGACGCCGATGTCGATCTCATTCAGAAAGAAGACGCAACGGCGCGCAGAATTGGCATACGGGGCGTTCCGTCCTATGTTATCGCCAATAAATATCTTCTGGTGGGGGCGCAGGAATCCGAACTGATGCTGCGCGCGCTGGATACGGCGTATGCCGAAACCCAGCAGACTGTATCAGGCTGACCGGTTTCCGGAATATCCGGTTCTGACTGTCAGGCGGCTCCGGCAACACCATTGTCAGGGGATGGAAGCGCCTCCATGGCGGCGCTTAACGACCTGTTGCGTCCCGTCAGGTGGCCATCGAGAACGGCGCCCGCCTCAATGGCAATGGTTTCATGGATAATATCCCCTGTTACTCTGGCCGTTTTACCCAATGTAACCGTTCGCGCCTCAATGCAACCCTGGTGGGTCCCCCGGATCAAAACATCAACAGCAATTATATTTCCGGTAACGGCGGCCGCCGGGCCAATTGTCAACGACTGACAGTGGATATCCCCTTCAACAGTGCCATCAATCTGTAAATCGCCCGGTGACGTCAGGTTGCCGCAGACAAACAAGTCCGTGCTGATAAGCGAGACAGGCTCCCGGCCCTGACGGCGGCCGGATTGCGGGCCATTCTGATTTTTATCCCTGCCGGTGAAAAACATTCTCGCCAGCCTTCAAGAAGTTGCGTGGATCACGCGCCTTACCGTCAAACCAGACTTCGAAATGCAGGTGCGCCGTACCACTGCGGCCGGTATTTCCTACCCGGCCAATCAAATCATGAAGTCCTATCTTCTGCCCGCGGGTAACATTTATCTTGCTCAGATGGCCATAGCGGCTTTTTACCCCGTGGCCATGATCGATTTCCACCATATTTCCATACGGGCCATTACGTCCTGCAAATATCACCGTACCCGGCGCGCTGGCGCTGACCGGATCGCCGTGGGGCGCCACCAGATCGACGCCGGAATGAAATGCCCTGGCATGGGTGAACGGATCACGGCGGTAACCGTATCCGCTTGAGACATAATATTTCCCGACAGGCTCTGCCAGAGGCAGGCTAAACAGCGCCTCTCGTAACATTTCCACCCGCCCTTTGCGGGTAGAAAGCATGGCAAGCTGTCCGGGATGATTGTGACGCAACAACTTGCCGGTCATCGAGGGAGGGACGGTCAAAAGCGGCCCGCCTTCGGCAGGACCATTGGCAGCGGTCACTGCATCACGCCGGCGCAGCATCGTGTCGGCATCGAGACCAGTAAGGTTGATCAGTTTTTCCAGAGCAACGGCAGCCGTATTGGCGTCTGCCGCCAAATAGCCAATGACGTCATTCTGACTTCTTTTTGAATCCGATAGTCTGCCGATTGATAATCCAGAACCAAATGAATAATCCTCGGCGTAATTTTTACCGCCCGCAGCCGTCAGGCTTTCAGGAAGGCGGAAGGCGGGTCTGCGTGGCCGCTCTCGCGGCATGATTTCGTTTTGGCTGCTATCCAGTCGCGCCCGCCCCCCCTGCGGACGAGGACGCGGCAGAACGCCGGGTATTCCCGATCCATCCATCGGCACAACCAGAGCGGCGGTTGCGTCCGTCAGCAATGCAGAAGCGCCGGTTTCAGTGGATGGCGCTTCGGCAAAATCCTGAATTTTTTGATTCTGGGCGGTGGAACTGACAAAACGCTGTTGCACTTCAGCAAGCTCAAGCGAGAGCCGTTCGTAATTTGTCTGTAACGCGCTGATACGAGCGTCGCGCGCGCTTAATGCGCCCTGATGCATCGCGATATTAATCGAAGCAAACGAAGTCCATATAAAAGCCGAAAGGAATAATGCGCTGAAAATGAATTGCAGTCCGGGGGACATCGTCGCGTAACGGACGCGCCCGTTGCTGCGCAGGTAAATTTGGCGCTCGGGAAATAGCTTCCCCCACACGTTAGCGGCGATCTGTACGATCCCGTTAAACATCCAGCCCCCTCTTGTTGCTTTCCAGTCTTAGATTCTGGCGATTCCCGCATCCAGAATTCTATTCAACCCTGTTAGATATGTGATGTCTAGAACTAGTTTGAAACTCTAGCCTCTCCCGTGCGCCAAAAGCCATGTCAAATGAAGCGCGTATCGGTAAATAAAAAAACTAAACGCCGCCATTATCATTTGAGAAGCAGGCAAAGCAGAATGACGATCTGCAATCTTTCATTTAAAAATCAGAATAATGATACTGCGTATCAGCCCGCGCTTTCTTCTGATTACAGTGATTGGGTGGCTTCCAGCACTTTTTCCGCATGGCCGCTGACCTTCACTTTTCGCCAGATTTTGCGGATCACACCCTGTTGGTCAATCAGGAAGGTGCTGCGCTCTATGCCCATATATTCACGGCCATAATTCGTCTTTTGCACCCAGACGCCATACGCGGCGACCATCTCGCCCTGTTCATCCGATGCCAGGTGAATTTTAAGATCGTGTTTTAGCTTGAAGCTGTCGTGTTTCTTGACGCTGTCTTTCGATACGCCAATCAGCACGGCCCCGCATTTATCAAATTCGGCTTTGAGGCCGCTAAACGCGATCGCTTCGGTCGTGCATCCGGGCGTGTCATCCTTGGGATAGAAATACGCAATAACGATATTGCCTTTTAACTGGGCAAGGCTGACCTCACCGCCGCCGTCGGTTTTGAGTTTGAAATTCGGGGCTTTATGGCCTTCTTCTAGCATGTGCGACCCGCATGTGGTGATACCTGCCGTCACTATGGCTGAAATGATGGCTCCTCGTCCAGTCCCGCTGCGCCTAAAATAATCTGCCGGTATAAATCGAAAACAATTTTTTCCGCTTCTATCAGCGTTTGTTCCAGTAGGGCGAACGTTCCCGTCTGCACCCGCGCGGCCATCATATTGCGCAGGGCGGCGGGGGCGGCGGGCACGTCCACCCTGTCACCCAGACATAACCGGGTAACCTGCTGCAGATCACATATCAAACCGAGCGATGCACCCAGCGCCGTCACGGTTGCGTCAGGCATGCTCTGATGTTGGCCTAACAGGGACAAGGCCCTGATTGTCGTCCCGTGCAGGACACCGGGTGAGACCGAGGCGTCACGAAGCAGCAGGAACTGGGTAATGAATTCCGCGTCCACCAGACCACCCCGGATATATTTCAAATCCCAGATATTGTCAGAGTGGTATTCACGGTCAATGCGCACCCGCATCAGCGCCACATCCATGGCCAGCAATCTATGGTCGCGGGGCCTGACAAGAAAAGCGTTAATGACAGCGCGGATATTGGCGGACGCCGTATCGGACGCCGCAACAATGCGTGCGCGTGTCCACGCCATATGCTCCCATGTTTGCGATGATTGCGCGTGATATTTGCGAAACGCTTCCAGCGACACAGCGATTGGCCCCTGACTGCCGGAAGGACGAAGCCGCATGTCAACCTCATACAAACGCCCTTCTCCCGTGGGCGCCGACAGGGCATTGATCAGCCGCTGACACAGTCTGGCAAAATACTGGGCGGCGCTGAGGGGCGTTTTGCCGTTCGAAGTCTCTGCCGTATCCGGATAGATAAATATCAGGTCAAGATCGGAGGTGAAGGTCAGCTCTTGCCCGCCAAGCTTGCCCATGGCGATTATGGCCATCTTCACATCCGGAATTACGCCATGTTTTGCAGCCAGCCCGGCTTCGACACGGGGCAGCAAACCACGCAGCAGCGTATCTGCGATATTACTAAGTGCAAGCCCGGCCTGTCTGCCATTGATCAAATTGCGAAGCAGCTGCACCCCAATCTGGAATTTGCGTTCATTGGCCCATCTGCGTGTAGTATCCAGAACGTCCTGCATGTCCCGCGCCGGTTCCAGGGCATATTCCAGATCGGCGGCAAGCTGCGCCGCATCCGGGAACGCCTCCAGAAAAGCAGGCGACAAAACCGCATCCAGCAGAACCGGGTTGCGCCCCAGAATTTCAGCAAGTCCAGGGGCGGTGCCCATTATTTCAGCGATCAATTCCAGCAGCCAGGGATGCGCGTTAAAGAGTGACAGCAATTGCACGCCCGCAGGCATGGACGCCAGAAATTCATCAAACCGCAGCAACGCCCCATCCGGATCAGAAGTAGCGGCGATGGCCTGGAGTA
>JBEBFX010000123.1:0-9656 GCA_040081735.1 Alphaproteobacteria bacterium
ACGAGCGATTTCCCATGTGCAGCACGTTCAAGATGCTGGCGGCGGCGGCCGTCCTGAAACGCGTCGATGACGGCAAGGACGATCTGGGCAGGCGCGTTCATTTTTCGGCCGGTGATCTGGTCACCTATTCGCCTGTTACGCAACAGTACGCAGACGGCGTAGGGATGACGATAGGCGAACTATGCGACGCGGCGATGACGCTTAGTGACAACACGGCGGGCAATTTGCTGCTGTCCAGTATCGGCGGGCCGCCGGGGCTGACGGAATTTGCGCGCTCGCTCGGGGATAATGTCTCACGGCTTGACCGCCGGGAGCCGGATCTCAATGAAGCAGCGCCGGGCGATCCGCGCGATACAACCAGCCCCGGCGCCATGCTGGGAAATCTGGATGCGCTGCTTGTCCGGCAGGCGCTTTCGGCGCGTGGGCGTGAACATCTCATTGGCTGGCTGGCGGGAAACAAAACCGGCGACACTCGGTTGCGGGCCGGGCTGCCGAAGGAATGGCGGGCCGGTGACAAAACCGGCGCCGGGGGCAACGGCACGACCAATGACATTGCGGTTATCTGGCCTTCAAGACGGGAACCCATTCTGGTTACCGCATACCTGACGCAAACGTCCGCCCCCGAAGAAAAGCGTTATGCGGCGATTGCGTCCGTTGGCCGGATAATCGCCAGAAGGCTAGGCGCCTGATCCGTATTGGGGATCGGTCAACCGGCTGATTTCTGGCATGTCCGCGCGCAAAGGCCCGAACACAGTTTGTTTCAGTGCTGCCGCGGCGGCGGCGAAACGGCCCGCTTCCGGGGCCTGCCTGCCCCCGATGACACAAGCCAGATAGGCCGCCAGAAATGTGTCGCCGCTGCCGGTGGCGTCCAGCACCGGCCACGCCTGCCCGGACGGTCTGAATACGCCTTGCCGGATCAGTGCGCCGCGATGGCACAGGATGGCGCCGTGCCGTCCCAGGGTAACCAGCGCATGATCCACGCCGCGCCCGCACAGCAGACGCGCGGCCATTTCAGGATTGCGCTGCCCGGTAATCAGTTCTGCTTCTTCCGCATCAGCTTTCAGAATGTCGATGAATGGAAGAATTTCGTGTTTATCCTGCCAGTCTGCTGGAATAACGTTTATGTCAACCACACGGCGCAGCAGGCCCTGGGCGTCGAGGGCCAGGCGATGGGCGCCATGGACGGCAATATTACGGATCAGCGCCGTTTCAATATCGCCTTGCAGCAGCGGCGCCAGATAAACCCATTGCGTTGCAAGGCGCTGTACGTCTTCAATCGTAAACGGATCGGCGCAGGCGTAAACCTGCTGTACGCGTTCGTCCGCGCCTGGACCATAGCTGTTGATAAACCGGGTGGTATGACGGGATGGCAGAACCGTCAGCCGGGCGCCCGCTTTTTGCAACGGCGACAGCAGCGCCGCCGCATCCTGCGCCGCCACCCGGGTGATGATGTGAACAGGAACGCCAAGGGCGCACAGCGCCATGCCGGCATAAAAAACCGCGCCGCCGGTTTGGCTGCGTTCAGGCAAACCGGGGTGGCGGATAATGTCGTGACTGACCGGACCGATCAGGGTGACGCCGGGCTGCATCAACCGGCGGCGGGTTCAGTGAACGGCAATTGCTGCCCCTCCGGCAGCGGCACCTGAAAACAGTTCAGGGTCATCGAAACCAAGGTGTAATAGCCCATCAGCGCCACCAGATCGACCAGGCCCTGTTCGCCGATCAGGGCGCGCGTTGCCGCATAGGTTTTATCGCTGATGCGTTTGGTTTCGTTAAATTCGCGGGCGAACAGATAGATTTGCATTTCCTCCGGTTTGCCGAATTCAGGTTCCGCGCCGATGCGGATCGCCTCGATGGCGGCTTCGGAAACCCCGGCCGCCCGCGCCAGCCGCGCATGGGCCCAGAATTCGAATTGCGCCAGCCAGTGTCTGCCCACCATCATTACCGCAATTTCCAGCAGATTTTCAGGCAGGGAGTTGGAAAAGCGCAGCGCCGCGCCCAGTTCCTGAACCAGGTTGCCGATGACAGGGCTGTACATCCAGGCATTGAACGGGCCGGGCAGGCCAGCCGGCGTGCTGAGCGAAATGCCGATGCCGCGCGGCGCATTGCGGGTGCGCGGCCCTTTGGTGATCGCATCAAATATTTTGCGCTGGGCGTCATTCAATGTATCAGGGGCCAGCAATGCCAATCGGGTCATCATCATTCCTCCAGGGTGGTTTTTGCCAGAATGAACGTTAACGGAATGCTTGGCAATTGGCCCCTTTGAGATACCGGACCGGGCGTGGTGAAGCGGGCGTTCATCTGTTTTTCAGATAATGTCACCAGTGTAGGGTGGATACTTTGACGCCAATCGTACAAAGCAGACATCGGGCGGCCGATTCAGGCTTGCCCAGGGATGATTCATGTATTTAGCGAATATTCATAATTTTCGAACTGTGGCCATAATGGGGATTGTCGGCGCCCATTCGCTGCACAATTTTGACTGGAGCGGCGGCGAAATATTGTTTCGAAGTTTTGACGCATTATTCAATGAATCCTCCATCTGGTTTTTCTTTATTGCCGGGTTCCTGTTTCAATATTTGTCGAGAAATTTCAAAGCGGCGGACTATTACCTTACTAAAATCAAGAATGTCATCACGCCTTATCTGATCTTGTCTATTCCAGCACTGGTTGCTTCGCTTACCTTTGTTGATCAGGAGATGCCGGCCGGGTTTGAAAACAAACATCTTGTGGAACAGATTTTTCTATTTCTGATAACCGGCAAACATCTTGCCCCGTTCTGGTTTGTTCCAACTATTTCAATCATATACCTGTTCGCGCCGGTATTAATCGCGGCGGACCGGTCCAGATGGCCCTACTTTGCCCTGCCGGTATTGCTGGTGATGTCTGCCCTGCTTGGGCGGGACGGATTTCTGGAACTGACCGGGCTTGGGGGATATTTCTCCCCCGTCAGCAAAGCGATTTATCTGTTTTCCGTCTATTTTTTTGGAATGTTCTGTTCGCAGTTCCGCGCCGTGATCGCCAAAAAAATCATCGTCTGGCACTGGCCTTTACTGGTGCTGGCCGTGCCGGCGTATTTGGCTGCGGTCATGTTTCCGGATGCAACGATAAAATATATTTTTGTATTCAAGGTGATCAGCGCCGTCTTGCTGGTTTACTATCTTGATTTGTCTGGAAAGGATATGTTTGCAAAAATATCCTATGTTGGAACGGCCAGTTTTGGTATTTTCTTTGTTCACGGTTATTTTCTTCAGATTATCAAGATTGCGATGCAATATTTTACGGGCGCAGAACTATTCACTGGCCATATAATTTCGCTGATCGTCTTTATCGCTGCTGTCACGGCGGCAAGTTGCCTTGCGCTCTGGATCACGCAAAGGGCGTTGGGGAAAAACAGCCGTCTGGTTGTTGGGGTTTAGGCTTTTGTCGCAAACGCGGGCTGTTATCTGCAAGAATTTATGTCCGGGACGGGATTTTATAGGCGGCGGCGGAGGGATAAATGCTGAATACCGACACTATGATATTTCTGCTGGGGGCGCCACGTTCGGGCACGACCTGGATTGGAAAAATCTTTGACAGTCATCCGCAAGTTCTTTACCGGCACGAGCCAGATATCAAACTGAACAAGAGTATTATCCCATATACCTGTAATGATATTGAGAAATATAAAGCAGAAGCTGTTTTATATACTGAAGATCTTGCTTATGGAGATGATATCAGGTCAATTGGAAAACCGCCTATTTTTGACAAGGAATACAGAAATTACTTATTCTCTACTGTAAGAAAATCTGGTATTTATCTACTTCGATATGGCGCCAGCGTCATTCCGGCGCTTAACGCCGTTGGAATACCCGATCTGATAAGCGCCGGCCAGCCACGGATTGTTATCAAATCAGTGGGGGCGCTAGGCCGGGCAGGGGTGTTCAGTGCCGCCCGCCCCGCCAGTCATTTTATCCATATCCTGCGTCATCCCTGCGGGCATGTGGGGTCTGTGCTGCGGGGAAACAGAATGAATAAATTTTCGTCCACGATTCCACTGGGTTTCGAAGCGGCGGAGATAGCGTCACAGTACGATATATCGCGCGCAAAGCTTGAGGCCATGACGATGCTGGAGCAGGTTGCGTGGCGATGGGTGATTCTGAATCACAAGGCCATGCTGGATCTGCAAGGCAACCCAAACGCGATGACGTTGGTCTACGAGGATTTATGCGCCGCGCCAATTGATGTCTCGCGGCGGCTTTTTGCGTTTACCGGGCTTGACTGGAACGCCAGCTCCGAGGCCTTTCTGACATCAAAAAAGCACTCGGGTGAAGGAAATTCCTATCACAGCGTGTTTCGGGATCCATTTATTTCAGCCAATAAATGGCGTGAAGAACTTAAGCCGGAAGAAATCGATGCGATCACAGCGATCGTCGCCAATACCGTGCCCGGCAAGCTGTTTTACCCCTAGCCTGCTTCTGCCGCCACCCGCACGGCCGTGCCTGACGCACGAAAATAAATTACGCTAAACGCTTGCACATTGCCGCGTGGCCTGAGAGCATGGCTCCCAACGCCTGCCATTCATGGACAGGTCAACAGGGAGGACCGGTCATGAGCAGTGGCGTTCTTCGGAGTAACCCCGGCCCCCGCGCGATTGCGCTGGTTGGCCCCTATCTCTCGGGCAAAACCACCTTACTCGAAAGCATATTGCATATTTGCGGCGCAACGTCGCGAAAAGGCAGTGTGGCGGACGGCAGCGCTGTAGGCGATAGCGCGCCCGAGGCACGGGCCCATAAAATGAGTGTCGAGGCGAATATCGCCAGCTGCGAGTATCTGGGGGATCAATTTACATTTGTCGATTGCCCCGGCTCCATTGAATTCATGCAGGACAGTCTGAATACCGCCATCGGCATCGATGCGGCCGTGATTGTGTGCGAACCTGAAACAGGCAAGCTGCTGGCGCTGCAACCTTTTCTGCGCTATCTGCAAAGCCGCAAGGTGCCGCATTTTCTGTTTGTGAATAAAATCGACCAGGCCAAGGGGCAGGTGCGCGATCTGCTGGCAGCCCTCCAGCCGGCCAGCGCGATGCCATTGGTGTTGCGGCAGGTGCCGATCTGGAATGATGGCATTGTGAATGGCTTTATCGATCTGGCGCTGGAGCGGGCCTACGTGTACCGCGAACATGCGCCGTCCGAAATCGTCGAAATGCCAGGTGGCGTTGAAGACCGCGCCAGTGAGGCCCGTTATGCGCTGCTGGAGCGGCTGGCGGACTATGACGACAAGCTGATGGAAGATTTATTGTCCGATATTGCCCCGGCCCGTGATGAGGTTTTCACTAATCTGAGCCGCGATTTCGCCAGGGCGCAAATCGTTCCGGTGCTGCTCGGCTCGGCGCAAAACGACAATGGCGTGCGCCGCCTGCTGAAAGCCCTGCGCCATGAAGTGGCCGGTGTTGACGTGACAGCCCGGCGTCAGAACCTGGCCGCCACGGGGGGCACAGTCTGCCAGATACTCAAAACCTGTCACACGGCCCATGGCGGAAAGCTGTCCATGGCGCGGGTTCTGACCGGCAGATTGCGGGATGGCGATACGGTCTATTCCACAGACGGAGAACAATCCCGTGTGGCGGGGCTGTTTCATATGCTGGGCCATCAGACAAGCAAATGTGCGATAGCAGAAGCAGGCGACCTGGTCGCCATCGGCCGGCTTGAACACGTACGTACGGGGGATACTATTGGCACGGTCAGGGGCGCCGTGCAGGATCTGGAGCGCGGCGGTCAACTGACGCCGGTGTTCAGCCTCGCTGTCGCGGTTGCGGACCACAAGGACGAAGTGAAATTGACCGGCGCCATCGCAAAAATCAGCGAGGATGACCCTTCTATCCGGCTTTCCCACGAAACGGACACCCATGAAATCGTGCTGCATGGTCAAGGGGAAATGCATTTGCGCATCGCCGTTGAACGGTTGCGCAACCGCTTCGGGTTAAGCCTGCAAACCAGCGTGCCAAAAGTGCCCTACTGCGAAGCCATCCGCAAACCAGCAACCCAGCGCGGCCGTCATAAACGCCAGTCTGGCGGACATGGGCAATTTGGCGACGTGGTGCTGGAAATTTCTCCGCTGCCGCGTGGTTCCGGCTTTGTATTTGAAGACAGGGTTACCGGGGGTGTGGTGCCGCGCAATTATATTCCGGGCGTTGAGGCGGGGGTGCGGGATTATTTGCAGCACGGCCCGCTGGGTTTTCCGGTGGTTGATATTGCGGTCGCGCTGATAGACGGCTCGTACCATGCGGTTGATTCATCTGAACAGGCGTTTCGCACGGCCGGCCGCATTGCCATGCAGGAGGCGATGCCGAATTGCGCGCCCGTGCTGCTGGAGCCGATTCTGCGCGTCGAGATTGTGGCCCCCAGTGAAGCGACGGCCAGGGTCAATGGCATTGTCTCGGCGCGCCGCGGCCATCTTCTGGGCTTTGACGCGCGGCCTGGCTGGCCTGGCTGGGACCGGGTGTCCGCCCAGTTGCCCCAGGCGGAACTGCACGATCTGATCACCGAGCTGCGCTCGGTCAGCCAGGGGGTCGGCGCCTATACCTGGCAATTCGATCATTTGCAGGAACTGACAGGACGCCTGGCGGACGAGGCTGTTGCAAATAGCAAGGCGGCATGAAGATCACGGGTGTAATTTTGCGCGGGCATGTGCGAATAGGTGTATAATCACGAGGCGTACACCACCCAAGAGGACAGCATGCTGATCAGGATTAAGCAGGGTTGGGAACTTCCCGAAAACCGCGTTACGCCGGAACATATTTTCGCCAGCCGCCGCCAGTTCATGCAGGGCGCCATAGGCGCGGCGGTGGTAGCGGGCGCCGGTATCGGCGGCAGGGCGTTTGCCGCCGGACCGGGAGATCCCACAGCGGACCTGTATCCGGCGCAGGCCAATCCGCTGTTTGGTCCGATTGACCGGCCCGTAACGGCGGAAAAGCTGAGTTCGACCTACAATAATTTTTATGAATTTGCTTCCCACAAGCAGATATGGGAAGCCGCCCAGGCGCTGCCCACCCGTCCATGGGAGGTGCGCATCGACGGACTGGTGCGCAAGCCGCAAAACCTGGATATCGATACGCTGATCCGCAAGATGCCGCTGGAGGAACGCATATACCGCCATCGCTGCGTCGAGCGCTGGTCGATGGTGGTGCCGTGGAGCGGTTTCCCGCTGGCGCAAATTCTGAAACTGGCCGAACCCGAATCAGAAGCGCGGTATGTGCGGATGGAAACGTTCCAGAACCCGGACGTCGCATCCGGGCAGCAGCAGTTTTGGTATCCCTGGCCCTATCAGGAAGCGGTCACGGTGGAAGAAGCGCAAAACGATCTGGCGTTCCTGGTGACAGGCGCCTATGGCAAGCCGCTGGCCAAACAGTTTGGCGCGCCGCTGCGGCTGGCCCTGCCGTGGAAATATGGCTTCAAGTCGATCAAATCAATCGTTCGTTTTACCTTTACCGACACGCGGCCGGTCAGCTTCTGGGAAAAGACCAACGCCGATGAATATGGCTTCTGGGCGAATATCAATCCCGAAGTGGATCATCCGCGCTGGAGTCAGGCGGTCGAAGAACCGCTTGGCGCGCGCAGCACGATCCCAACCCTGCTGTATAACGGATATGCCGAACAGGTGGCGGGTCTGTACAGTAATATGAACGGCCAAAAAATATTCATGTGATGGCGGCAATGCGTACCTTGCCCCGGCTGGTGATATTCGATTGTGATGGCGTGCTGGTCGACAGTGAGCCAGTTGCCAATCATATCCTGGCAGCGGCTATAACACGGCTTGGCCACCCGATGAGCGTCACCCAGACCCGTTCCGCCTTTGTCGGCCTGTCCATGAGCCAGATAATGAAAGATATTTCCGTGCTGACGGGGCAGGCGCTTCTGGACGACTGGCGTCAGCAGCTTCAGGAGGAAACATACGCCGCATTCCGGCAATGCCTTCACGCCATTCCCGGCGTTGATCAGGCGGTTGCCCGAATTAAGGCCGAAAAAATAGCCCTATGCGTAGCGTCGTCCGGTTCATGTGACAAGATGGAGCTGACCCTGGGCCTGACCGGATTGCGGTCATATTTTGGTGAAAATCTGTTTTCCAGCACAATGGTGGCGCGCGGAAAACCGCATCCCGATCTGTTTTTGTATGCCGCCGCCCAAATGGGGGTTTTGCCCTCGCAATCGGTTGTTATCGAGGATAGCGCGCCAGGTGTGGCCGGGGCGCGGGCTGCGGGCATGCGGGTGTTCGCTTATACAGGGGATCCTGAAAGCAATGCGGCTGAACTGACGGCAAAAGGCGGAGAGATATTCACCGATATGGCCAGATTGCCGGGCCTGCTGGGGCTGGAATGAGCAAAGGCCGGTTCGGGGACTGGATCAGCGCGCACCGGGGAGCTATAAATAGATAACAGGCATGGAATATTGCCGGAGCGCAGTGTAAGTTGCGCCCCGGCCAGGTTCATGGTCTATCTAATAATTTAGAGCAATTTTACCTTTTATGATTGAACCCTATGGTTCAATCATAAAAGGAATTGCTCTAGGGCGAATCAGATTTAGCGGAGTGATCAAAATGGCGGCAGCAGAGCATCAGCACGGCAGGATGGATATTTCGTCCCATCGTGAAATGTGGGGGACGTTTATCTCGCTTACGAAATGGGGGACCGGAATTGTTATCGCAATAGTTGCTTTGATGGCGGTCTTTCTGGCCTGAATACGGACATTCCTTTTCAGCGGGCGCGCAGCATAAGCCCGGCTGTTGGACTTTGACTTTATGAAATTAGCCATCCTGCGCGAACGTCAGGTGCATGAGACGCGCGTTGCAGCAACGCCTGAAACTGTGAAGAAGCTGGTGACGCTCGGCCTTGAAGTTTGTGTCGAGCGCGGCGCCGGCGCGTGCGCATTCATGTCAGACGCCCTGTTTGCCCAGGCAGGCGCAACTCTTGCCGACACGCCGCAGGCTACTTTGTCCGGCGCGGACATTATTTTTTCGGTGCAGCGTCCGTGGGCCGAAGACCTTGTTTATGTCAAGCCCGGCGCGATTCTGATCGGCATGCTGGCCCCCTATCAGGATAGTTCGGGCATTGTCGCCTATGCGGCACGCAATATTGACGCATTCGCCATGGAACTGATGCCGCGCATCACCCGCGCCCAAACCATGGATGTGCTTTCGTCGCAATCCAATCTTGCCGGGTACCGGGCGGTAATCGAAGCCTGTTATGTCTATGGCCGCGCCATGCCAATGATGATGACGCCGGGCGGCACCATAGCGCCTGCGCGGGTTCTGGTAATGGGCGCAGGCGTTGCAGGGCTGCAGGCCATCGCGACGGCCAGGCGGATGGGGGCGATTGTAAGCGCAACCGATGTGCGGCTTGCGGCAAAAGAACAGGTGGAAAGCCTGGGCGGAAAGTTTGTCATGGTGGACAGCGACGCCATGGCGGGCGCTGAAACGGCAGGCGGGTACGCCCGCGAGATGAACGAAGAATTCAGGCGTAAACAGGCCGTGCTCATTGCAGAAACTCTGACAAAACAGGATATTGCAATCTGCACCGCGCTTATTCCCGGGCGTCCTCCGCCGGTTTTGATTACCTGGGAGATGGTGCACAACATGAAGCTCCGCCGCCAGATCGACGATGACCGAGCCAGGCTTCATGT
>JBEBFX010000007.1:0-33573 GCA_040081735.1 Alphaproteobacteria bacterium
AACGTCAATCCGGAGGCGCTGGTCAGCGTCAAACTGGTGTCGGAAGTGGGCGTCGGCACGGTTGCGGCCGGCGTGTCAAAGGCCCGCGCCGATCACGTGACGATTTCCGGATTTGAAGGCGGCACCGGCGCCAGTCCGCTGACCTCGCTGAAACATGCGGGCAGCCCGTGGGAAATCGGCCTCGCGGAAACCCATCAGACTTTGGTGCTGAACCGTTTGCGCGGACGCATTGCCGTGCAGGTTGACGGCGGCATCCGCACCGGGCGCGACGTGGTGATTGGCGCGCTGCTGGGGGCGGACGAATTTGGTTTCGCCACCGCGCCGCTGATTGCCAGCGGCTGCATCATGATGCGTAAATGTCATCTCAATACCTGCCCGGTCGGCGTGGCGACCCAGGACCCTGAATTGCGCAAGCGTTTCACCGGTCAACCGGAGCACGTCATCAACTATTTCTTCTTTGTCGCCGAGGAAGTCCGTTCCCTGATGGCCAGCCTGGGGTTTCGCAGCTTCACCGAAATGATCGGGCGCTCCGATCTGTTGCGCAAGGACAAGGCCATCACCCACTGGAAGGCCCAAGGTCTGGATTTTTCCCGTCTGTTCCACCGCCCGCCTGCCGCGGCCGGCGTCGCCATCCATCATTGCGAAACGCAAAACCATAATCTTGATAAGGTGATGGACCGCAGGCTGATCGTCCTGTGCAAGCCTGCGCTGGAAGAAGGCAAACAGGTTTCCATCGATCTGACCATCAATAATACCGACCGCACCACGGGCGCGATGTTGTCCGGCGCGCTTGCCAAACTGCATGGCCATGACGGATTGCCCGATGATACGATCAGTATCAAACTGAAGGGAACCGCGGGGCAGAGCTTTGGCGCGTTTGCGTCCAGGGGCATTACCCTGTCACTTGAGGGCCAGGCTAATGACTATGTCGGCAAGGGCCTGTCGGGCGGCCGCCTGATCATCTATCCGGCGCGCGAAAGCGCCATCGTGCCGGAACGCAGCATCATTGTCGGCAATACGGTTCTGTATGGCGCCATCGGGGGCGAATGTTATTTCCGCGGCGTGGCCGGGGAACGCTTTGCCGTGCGCAATTCCGGCGCCCATGCGGTAGTCGAGGGGGCGGGCGATCATTGTTGCGAATATATGACAGGCGGGGTGGTGCTGGTCATCGGCGAGACCGGGCGCAACTTTGCGGCCGGCATGAGCGGCGGCATTGCCTATGTCCTGAATGAAGACGGGCTGTTTGATCAGCGCTGCAACAAGCAGCTGGTCGAACTGAGTCCCATTGACGGCGATGATGATGAAGCAATTGAAAAGGCCACGATCATGGCCGATCCCCTGCGACATGACGCCGCCCGCATCAGGATGATGTTGCAAGCCCATTCGGATGCGACCAACAGCACTGTCGCGCAGAAAATTCTGGCCAGCTGGGCGGATTATCGCGGCAGGTTCATCAAGGTTGTGCCCCATGATTACCGCCGCGCCCTGAATGATATACAAAATGAAGCTCTGTCGGCGCAGCCCGGCCTGCGGCTTGTTGGCTGAAGGATATTTGAAGTGATGGAATTTGCGCATGGGTAAAGTAACCGGCTTCAAGGAATTCGACCGGCAGGAGCGTCCTTACCGGGCGGTCGAGGAACGGCTGAAAGATTACAGGGAATTCGTCATACCGCTTGATGAAGCCGAACTGGTGCGTCAGGGCGCGCGCTGCATGGATTGTGGCATTCCTTACTGTCACAATGGCTGCCCCGTGAACAATATCATTCCGGACTGGAATGATCTGGTGTACCGGCAGCGCTGGCGCGAGGCGCTGGAAGTGCTGCATTCAACCAATAATTTCCCCGAATTTACTGGCCGCATCTGCCCCGCACCGTGCGAGGCGTCGTGCACCCTGAATATTGACGAGGCGCCGGTTGCGATCAAAAGCATCGAATGCGCGATCATTGACCGGGGCTGGGAAGAAGGCTGGATCGTGCCGCAAATTCCAGCGCGCCGGACCGGCAGGCGCGTCGCTATCGTTGGTTCCGGCCCCTCGGGCATGGCCTGCGCCCAGCAGCTGGGACGTGCCGGACATGATGTGACTGTGTTTGAAAAACACGCCCGTATCGGCGGGTTGCTGCGCTATGGCATTCCCGATTTCAAAATGGAAAAATACCTGATCGACCGCCGCATTTCCCAGATGCAGGCTGAAGGCGTCACGTTTCGTCATAATACCGAAATAGGCGTTGATGTTCCCGCGCGGGAGCTGCTGAGGGACTATGACGCCGTGGCGCTGACCGGCGGGTCGGAGTTTGCGCGTAATCTGGAGGTTCCCGGACGTGAACTTGACGGCGTGCATTACGCGATGCACTTCCTGCCGCAGCAAAACCGCAGGGTTGGCCGTGAGGCGGTGTGGCCGCTGCCGGAAATCAGCGCCATGGGTAAACATGTGATCGTTATCGGCGGCGGCGATACCGGGTCTGACTGTATTGGCACGTCGCTGCGCCAGGGCGCCAAATCCGTTACCCAGATCGAAATCATGCCGAAGCCGCCCGAGAGGGAAAACAAGCCCGTGGTTTGGCCCGACTGGCCCAACAGGATGCGCACCTCCTCCAGCCAGGCCGAAGGCTGCGCGCGCGACTGGGGCGTATCGACCAAAAATATTGTTGGCGAAGGCGGCAGGGCCGTTAAAATCGAATGCATCCGTCTGGACGAAAAACTGAAGGAAATTCCGGGTACGGAGTTTGATCTGCCCGCCGATCTGATTTTACTGGCCATGGGATTCATGCACCCGGTGCACGAAGGAATGCTGAAGGATCTGGGCGTAACCCTGGACCCGCGCGGCAATGTGCAGGCCAGCATGATCAATTACAAAACATCCGTGGACAAATTATTCGCTGCTGGCGATATGCGGCGCGGCCAGTCGCTGGTCGTGTGGGCCATCCGCGAAGGCCGTCAGGCGGCTCGCGCGGTTGACGAATATCTGATGGGTGAAAGCCTGTTGCCGAGATAGGGGCTACTGTGGATCAGGCCTTCTTGTCATCCTGAGCCACAAGTTTTTTTGTCATCCTGAGCCAAAGGCGAAGGATCTCAAGCGCAATACTCCAAACAGCGCCTTCGCTCTCGCTGCGCAGGCGCTGGCGCAGCGGGCCGCTCAGAATGACAAATCCTCACGCCGCCTTTTTAAGATATTTGTTGATCAGTATTTCCGCGATCTGAACGGCGTTCAATGCCGCGCCCTTGCGCAGATTGTCGGAGACGACCCAGAGACTTAAGCCGTTCTCCACCGTATTGTCTTCGCGGATGCGCGAGATATAGGTGGCGAATTCACCCACGCATTCAACAGGCGTGATATAGCCGCCGTCCTCACGCTTGTCGATCACCATGCAGCCCGGCGCCTCGCGCAGAATATCGCGCGCCTCATCGGCGCTGATCGGGCGTTCGAACTCGATATTCACCGCCTCGCTGTGGCCGACAAACACCGGCACCCGCACGCAGGTAGCGGTCAGTTTGATGGCGGGATCGAGCATTTTTTTCGTCTCAGCCATCATTTTCCATTCTTCCTTGGTGTAACCGTCTTCCATGAAGCTGTCGATATGGGGGATAAGGTTGAAGGCGATCTGTTTGGTGAATTTGGCTTTTTCAATCGGATCGGAAACAAACACCGCGCGGGTCTGGCGGAACAGTTCATCCGCGCCCCCATTACCGGCGCCGGACACCGACTGATAGGTCGCCACCACCACGCGCTTGATGCGCGCCACATCGTGCAGCGGCTTTAGCGCCACCACCAGTTGCGCGGTGGAGCAGTTTGGATTGGCGATAATGCCGCGTTTGGCGTAACCGGCAATGGCCGCAGCATTCACCTCTGGCACAATCAGCGGCACATCGGAATGCATGCGGAAGTGGCTGGAATTATCGATCACCACGGCGCCCGCCGCCACAACTTTGGGGGCCCATTCCGCAGACACCGATGCGCCCGCCGAAAACAGCGCAATATCTGTGCCCTTAAAATCGTAATTTTCCAGCGCCTGGGCTTTCAGCGTGCGATTGCCGTAGGAAACTTCCTTGCCCATGCTGCGCCGTGACGCCAGCGCCACCACTTCATCGGCGGGAAATTCCCGTTCCGCCAGCACGTTCAGCATTTCGCGCCCGACCATGCCGGTGGCGCCAACGACGGCTACTTTATAACCCATGGACTTAGCTCCCGTTTCACCGGGCGCATGTAAAGCCCCGGCGGTTTAATATCAAGTGGTCAATTTATCCAGCTCGCGCACAATCGCGTCGCCCATCACGCCCGTCGAGACCTTGGCCATGCCGGGCTGCATGATGTCGGCCGTGCGCAGGCCCCCCGCCAGCACATTTTCCACGGCTTTATCTATCAGATCCGCATCATCCGGCAGATCGAAGGAATAGCGCAGCGCCATGCCAAAACTCAGCACCGTCGCAATCGGATTGGCCAGGCCCCTGCCCGCAATATCGGGGGCCGAGCCATGCACAGGTTCATACAGCGCCTTGCTTCTGCCGCTGGCGTCCTTGGCCCCGAGCGATGCCGACGGCAGCATGCCCAGCGATCCGGTCAGCATCGCCGCCACATCGGACAGCAGATCGCCAAACAGATTGTCTGTAACGATGACATCGAACTGCTTGGGTTCACGCACCAGCTGCATGGCGCAATTATCGGCCAGAATATGCTGAAGCTGCACGTCCTTGTAATCACTCTGATGCAGTTTGGTGACTTCTTCGCGCCACAGCAGCCCTGATTCCATGACGTTGGCTTTTTCCGACGAATGCACCAGATTGCGCCGTTTGCGCGCCAGTTCAAACGCCACGCGCGCGACGCGGTGAATTTCCGATGTCGTGTACACTTGCGTGTTGACGCCGCGCCGCTGACCATCGGGCAGCGTTTCAATGCCGCGCGGTTCGCCGAAATACACGCCGCCCGTCAATTCGCGCACGATCAGAATATCAAGCCCCGTCACCAGTTCCGGCTTCAGCGACGACGCCCCCGCCAATGCCGGAAAACAGATTGCCGGGCGCAGATTGGCAAACAGATCCAGTTCCTTGCGCAATCTCAGCAGGCCGCCTTCAGGGCGCATATCGAACCCCAGATTGTCCCATTTCGGGCCGCCGACAGAACCAAACAGCACGGCGTCGACATTCATGGCCTTGTCCAGCGCCTTGTCTGTCAGCGGCGTGCGATGGGCGTCAATCGACGCGCCCCCCACAATGTCTTCATCAATGTCAAAGCTGATCGAGCGGCGGCGGCCAAACCAGTCGATCACACGGCGCACTTCGCGCATGACCTCGGGGCCGATGCCGTCACCGGGCAGAATTAAAAGCGATCTGTTGCTGGGCATGTTCCGTACGATCTTTCTATAGCCAGGGCTGTTGCGCCGCGCGCTTGTGTTCAAACTGATCGATGCTGGTTCCCTGTTTCAGGGTCAGGCCGATATCGTCCAGTCCTTCGATCAGGCATTGTTTGCGATATGGATCAATCTCAAATTTGATCATGCCGCCATCGGGGCCGCGAATTTCCTGGGCCGCCAGATCAATACTGACAACGGCGTTTGAACCGCGCGCCGCATCGTCCATCAGTTTATCCACATCCGCTTGCGGCAGGATGATCGGCAGGATGCCATTCTTGAAACAATTATTATAAAAAATATCCGCATAGCTGGTGGCGATAATGCAGCGGATGCCGAAATCCAGCAGCGCCCAGGGCGCATGCTCGCGGCTGGAACCGCAACCAAAATTTTCGCCGGTCACCAGAATCTGCGCGCTGCGATAGGCAGGTTTGTTCAAAACAAAATCCGGCTTCTCGTTACCCTCGACCGTATAGCGCATTTCATCGAACAGGTTCTTGCCAAGACCCGAACGCTTGATGGTCTTCAGAAACTGCTTCGGAATGATCATGTCGGTATCGACGTTGATCTGCGGCAGGGGCGCCGCAACACCGCTCAGTTTGTCAAATTTCTGCATTTCCCACCTCAGCTTTCCAGTGTGCGTACATCCGCCAAATACCCCGTAACGGCGGCGGCGACGGCCATGGCGGGGCTGACCAGATGCGTTCGCCCGCCGCGGCCCTGACGGCCTTCGAAATTGCGGTTCGATGTTGACGCGCAGCGCTCCCCGGGTTCCAGCTTGTCGGCGTTCATCGCCAGACACATGGAACAGCCCGGTTCACGCCATTCAAACCCCGCCTCGATAAATATCTTGTCCAGGCCTTCGCTCTCGGCCTGTTCTTTCACCAGCCCGGAACCCGGCACCACCATCGCCCCTACATGGACGGCAACCTTGCGCCCCCTGGCGACAAGCGCTGCGGCGCGCAAATCCTCGATGCGGCCGTTGGTGCACGAACCGATGAACACCCGGTCGATTTTTACCTGCTGCAACGGCGTTCCCGCGGTAAGCCCCATGTAGTCGAGCGCGCGCAGCATCGACTGACGGCGCGCCATGTCGGGTTCGGCTGCCGGATCGGGCACCTTGCCGGTGATTGGCAACACATCTTCCGGGCTGGTGCCCCAGGTAACCTGCGGCGCAATATCGGCGGCGTTCAGCGTCACCTCACGGTCAAAATGCGCCCCTGCATCGCTGACCAGCGTGCGCCAGTAATTGACGGCCAATTCCCATTGCCCGCCCTTTGGCGCGCGCGGCTTGCCCATCACATAGGCGAATGTGGTTTCATCGGGCGCGATCAGGCCCGCACGCGCGCCCCCCTCGATGGTCATGTTGCAGACCGTCATCCGGCCTTCCATGCTCAGGGTACGGATGGCTTCGCCGGCAAACTCGATGACATGACCGGTGCCGCCTGCCGTGCCGATCCTGCCGATAATCGCCAGCACGATATCCTTGGCGGTGCAACCTGCCGATAGTTTTCCATCCACGGTCACGCGCATGTTTTTGGCGGGCGCCTGGATCAGGGTTTGCGTCGCCAGCACATGCTCGACTTCCGAAGTGCCAATGCCGAACGCCAGCGATCCAAATGCGCCATGGGTCGCGGTATGGCTGTCGCCGCACACAATGGTCATTCCGGGCTGGGTCAGACCCTGTTCCGGCCCCACAATATGGACGATACCCTGGCGGATGTCGTCCATGGCCAGATATTCAACGCCAAATTCCGCGCAGTTCGCTTCCAGTGTTTCAATCTGAATGCGCGACTCATCATCCGCGATGCCCATGGCGCGATTAGTGGTCGGCACATTGTGATCGGCGACGGCAAGCGTTGCCTCCGGCCGGCGCACCTTGCGGCCCGTCATGCGCAGCCCTTCAAAGGCCTGCGGACTTGTAACCTCGTGCACCAGATGCCGGTCGATATAAATCAGGCAAGTTCCATCCGCCTGCTGACTAACCAGATGGGCCTGCCAGATCTTGTCATACAGTGTGCTTGGGCCAGCCATGGCGCTTCCTCCCGTTTCGGCTAACTGCGGACGACTTTCTTTTCCAGAATGCGCGCAGACTTGCCGGTGCGGCCGCGCAGATAGTACAGTTTTGCCCGGCGCACCTGACCCCGGCGCAACACCACAACCTGATCCACCAGCGGGCTATAGAGCGAGAACACGCGTTCCACCCCTTCGCCATAGGATATTTTGCGCACGGTGAAATTCGCATTCAGCGTCAGGCCGCCGGAACGTCCGATGCACACGCCTTCAAACGGCTGTAGCCGCTCGCGTGTGCCTTCCACCACCCGCACCATGACCTTGAGCGTATCGCCCGGCGCGAAATCGGGAATCGTTCTGCCCTCGGTGCGTTTGGCAATCTGTTCCTGTTCCAGCTCTTGTAGTAAATTCATCACTCATTCTCCTCAGTTCCCGCAACATAGCGGCGCCATAAATCCGGACGCCGCCGCTGCGTAATTTCTTCTGACCTGGCCTTTCGCCACGCCCTGATCTGCGCATGATTGCCGGACAATAAAACCGGCGGTGTCACCATGCCTTCCCATTCGCCGGGTTTCGTATAATGGGGATATTCCAGCAACCCCTGCTCAAAACTCTCTTCCTCCAGGGCGCCAGGGTTACCTGTCACGCCCGGCAACATTCTTACCACCGCATCAAGCAGGGCCAGCGCCGCAGGCTCTCCGCCAGACAGGACGAAATCGCCCAGACTGACTTCTTCTACGCCCCGCGTTTGCAACAGCCGCTCATCAATCCCTTCAAACCGCCCGCATATCAGCACCACACCCGGTTCTGACCGCAAAGCCCGCACCCGCTTCTGGCGCAGCGGCGCGCCGCGCGGGGACAGGCATATCAACGGCCTCCGGGGCCGCAGCAAGGTTTCCCGCGCCCGGACATCATCAATGGCCGCCGCCAGCACATCTGGCCGCAGCACCATTCCGGCGCCGCCCCCCGCAGGGGCAGCATCCACAGAGCGGTGTTTATCGCGCGCAAATGCGCGAATGTCCACCGTTTCCAGCCGCCAGACGCCCATTTCCAACGCTTTTCCCGCCAGACTGAACCCCAGCGGCCCCGGAAACATCTCCGGGAACAGGGTCAGGACAGTGGCGCACCAGACATTTGCAGCCAAGGCGTCTTCAGGCACCCGTTTTACTCCTTGTCCTCCTCGCTGACCTCTTGCGGCAAAAGCACACACACATAGCCCCCCGCCACATTCACCTGCGTCACCACTTCGCGGTCAAACGGCACTAACAAAGCAGGCTGTTTCGCCCCGGAACCTTCCGCCAACGCCACTTCAATCAGATCACCGGCGCCAAAATTATGCACCGCAATAATCCTGCCCTCAACTGGCGGCCCATCGATCCAGCGCACCGCCAGGCCGATCAGATCGGCCAGGTAATATTCATCCTCTTCAACAGGCAGCTCGGGCAGCGCCGCACGGGGCACATAAAGCCGCAGCCCTTTTAACGCGTCTGCCGCGCTGCGATCCGTAACCCCGGACAAAGAAGCCGAGACGCCTTCTTTCACACTGCGGATCACCCTGATCGTAAAGCGCCGCGCCCCATCCTCTGTCTCTACCGGGCCAAACGCCGCCACATCCATGGGCCGCCCGGTGAAACACTTGATGCGCACGTCGCCGCGCACCCCATGAGAGCCCATAATGGCGCCCACACAGACCCGGCTGTCCGGCGGCGCCAATCGATCCTACGCTTCGGCCGCCGGCGCTTCTTCAGCAGGCGCAGCGGCGGCGGCGGCTGCAGCCTCCACCGCTTTTTTGACGGCTTCCGCCTTTTGCGCTATCCGCTCAACGGCTTTGGCTTTGGGCTTGCCCTGCACCAGATTGTTGCCGCGCTCCGGTTTCGCCATCAGACCGGCGTCGCCCAGCATGCGCGCCACGCGATCGGTCGGTTGCGCCCCAACGCCCATCCAGTGCTGAATGCGCTCCCCTTCCAGCTTCATGCGTTCGGTATGGTCCTTTGGCAGCAGCGGATTAAAGAACCCAAGTTTTTCGATAAAGCGGCCATCGCGCGGGGCGCGGGCATCGGCCACCACGATACGATAAAAGGGACGCTTCTTGGTGCCGAAACGGGCAAGGCGGATTTTAAGAGACATCGGAATTCCTTAGTTGTGATACGCGAAGTGTAAAGCGATTTGCAGTGTGTTCATCAGCGTTTGAAGCCCGGGAAACCTGGCGGTAATTGCGGCATTTTGCCATCCTTCAATCCCGCGCCCAATCCGGCCAGACCGGGCGGCAAAGCGGGCATGCCGCCGCCCATTCCGGCCAATCCGCCCAGCAGGCCTTTCATGCCTTTTTTGCCAACCAGTTTCATCATGTCCGCCATCTGGCGGTGGGTTTTCAGAAGCTTGTTAACCTCGGGAACCGAAGTGCCGGAACCTTCGGCAATGCGCCGCTTGCGCGACCCGTTCAGAACCTTGGGCTTGCGCCGTTCTTCCCGGGTCATGGAATGCACAATGGCTTCCTGGCGCTTGATCAATTTATCGTCGAGACCGGCGGCGGCAATCTGGCTTTTCATTTTGCCGACGCCGGGCAGCATGCCCAGCAGCCCCTGCATGCCCCCCATTTTGCGCATCTGCGCCAATTGTTCGGCCAGATCGTCAAGATCGAACTCGCCTTTCTGCAATTTGCGCGCGAGCTTTTCAGCCTTTTCCGCCTCAAAAGTTTCAGCGGCCCGTTCTACCAGACCGACCACATCCCCCTGACCCAGAATGCGCCCCGCTATCCGCTCGGGGTGAAAATCTTCCAGCGCATCCAGCTTTTCGCCGGTTCCTATGGCCTTGATCGGGCAACCTGTAACAGCGCGCATCGAAAGCGCCGCGCCGCCTCGTCCATCGCCATCCACACGGGTCAGAATAATGCCGGTGAGGGGGGTACGGGCATGGAAACTGCTGGCGACATTAACCGCATCCTGGCCGGTCAGGCTGTCGGCCACCAGCAGACATTCGTGCGGGTTGACGGCGGCGCGCACGGCGGCGACTTCCGCCATCAGCGCTTCGTCCACATGGGTGCGCCCGGCCGTGTCCAGGATCACCACGTCAAAGCCGCCCAGCCGGCCCGCTTCCATGGCGCGCCGGGCGATATCCACCGGCATCTGCCCAGCGATAATTGGCAGGGTGGCCACTTTCGCCAGTTCGCCCAGCACCTTCAACTGTTGCTGCGCCGCAGGCCGCGCCACGTCAAGCGACGCCATCAATACTTTTTTGCGCTCGCGGTTCTGGATGCGCAGGGCCAGTTTCGCCGTCGTCGTCGTCTTGCCCGACCCCTGCAGGCCAACCATCAATATCGGGATCGGCGACGGCGCGTTCAAATCAATGGCCTGGGACGATGCGCCCAGCATTTCGACCAGATTGTCATGCACAATCTTGATCACCATCTGGCCCGGCGTGATCGACTTGATCACTTCCTGTCCAATGGCGCGTTCGCGCACTTTGGCAATGAAATCACGGGCGACGGGCAGCGCCACGTCGGCTTCCAGCAGGGCCCGGCGCACTTCGCGCATGGCGGCGTCCACGTCGGATTCACTCAGCGACGCCTGTTTGCGCAGCCTGTCGAATATGCCCGTCAGCCGGTCGGAAAGCGTCTCAAACATGGGGGATAACCCGTAATACAAGGCGAAAAACACCAGTGGGCGAAACCTCGCTGACTGGTGGGACGTCATTTGTGATCATCACTGTGATCCGCCTTCACTAAAGTTTCGGCGGACGCAGTGGATCGGCTGGGAAAATAGGCGCGGTTTGCGATAGAGTCAAGTCATTGCGGGGATTCGCCCCAGCCGAACAAGAGGAATACGCTGATGACCCATCCTGCCCTGGCTTCACTGTCACGCGCCGCCGCAACCCTGTTGATCGCCAACGGGCAAACTGTTTCGGTTGCCGAATCCTCCTGCGGCGGGCTGATATCGGCGGCGCTGGTGGCGGTGCCGGGCGCGTCCGCATTCTATGTTGGCGGGGGTATCGTCTATACCGCGCAGGGTGGCAAGGTATTGTTGCCGCAGCGCCCGAAAGGCATGCAATCCGCCACCCAGGATTTTGCCCTGTTCGAGGCGCGCAGCATCCGCGAAAAGATGGGAACCATTTGGGGCATTGGCGAAACCGGGGCCAGCGGCCCAAGCGGCAATCCCTATGGCAACCCGGCGGGCCACGCCTGCGTCGCCGTCAGCGGACCCATCGAGCGGGCAATTACTCTGGCGACGGGAAGTTCGGACCGGGAATCCAATATGTGGGCGTTTGCCAGGGCCGCCCTTGATCTGCTGGCCGAACTGGCGGCGCAATCGGGTAAATAATGCCGCGGCTGGTTTTGTATTGATTTTGCAAAATTAGGCGCTTAACGCTGTTTACGCATAATTAACCTTAATAATTAACCAATAAACATCCATGATTCGCGGCTGCCCCATAGCATACAAGAGGGGCTGGAGAGTATTGCCCGTATGACACAGGCTTTTTTGACTGGCCGCCCAAAAGCCGCAGGGGTAAAAATCCTGGTGCGGCGGGGGTTACTGTTCAGTCTGGTTTTGCTCAGTGCATGCAGCAGTTTTTCCCAGCCCAATTTTGACAAACAGGACCGTGGCGCGGGGTTAAGCCGCCAGGATTACAGGGACGCATTAAGCCCGCGCGGGCCGGAAAATGATGGCTCGACGCCGCCGCCGCCCATTCCACAGGAAGAATCCCTGATCCCGATGCCCAATCTCGCATTACCCGCCAACGCAAGATCCGTGACGATTTCCGTCAATGAAGACGTTCCCATCCGCGATGTTCTGGTTGAACTGGCGCGGCAGGCGAATGTCGGGCTGGAGCTGGACCCGCGCATTTCCGGCAGCCTGATATTTTCCGTGCGCCAGCGCCCGTTCGAGGAAGTGATCGAACGCATCGCGGACATGGCCGACCTGCGCTATGACCTGGACGGCAATGTTCTGCGCATCGAACGCGATCTGCCGTATCTGCAGAATTACCGCGTCGACTATCTGAATGTCATTCGCGACACGAAAAGTTCCGTCTCAACCACGGTTGACGTTGTGGGCGGCGAAGCCGTCGGCGGTGAAGGCAGCGGCGGCCAGGGCAACAGCTCGGCCAGCGAGGTCAGCAGCGAGTCAAAAAATAATTTCTGGGAAGAACTGGAAGCCAATGTCGGTATGCTGATGAGCCGCAGCGCGGAGCGTGAAAACCTGCTTTCAAAGACCGGCAATGAAACGTCCCCGGACACCGCCCTGAATGCTTCGGATGCGGGCGCGGCGGCATCGGCCATTCCAGAACCCCTGCCGGTCGCCCCCATCCCATCCCAGGCGGGTGACGCGGCGCCGTCCGGGCTTGCCGCAGCGCTCAATAATATCACCGGCGTGGGCGCGGCCCTGGCCATCGCCGCCCAGGGCGAAGGGGGGGCGGCAAATGCGGCGGCGCCCGCTGCCGCCGCCGGGCAGGCTGCGGCTGCCGCGCCCGCAACAACAACCGCCAGCGATGATCCGGCCCAGCGTCCCTACAGCATCAACCGGATCGCCGGACTGGTCAATATCTACGGCACCCGGCGCCAGCATACGATGGTCGAGGCGTATCTGCGCAAGCTGCGCAGCGTGATTGCCGGCCAGGTGCTGATCGAGGCAAAAGTTCTGGAAGTACAGCTGTCGGATGGTTTTGAAAGCGGCATCAACTGGGCCGGCGTGCTTGGCGCGGCGACCGGCGCGGCGCGCTTTGGCAATACCGTCGCCGTCCCGCAATCCGGGCCGTTCGACGGCCTGAACGCCGCCACATCGGGGGTTGTCACCTTGGCGCTGGATCGCAATGACATTGACGCGGTGGCCAGTCTGGCGCAGCAGTTTGGCACCGTGCGCACACTTTCCAGTCCCCGCCTAACCGTGCAGCACAATCAGAGCGCCGTGCTGAAAGTCGTCGAGAACCGGGTGTTTTTTGAGCTGGATTTCGAGCGGACCACCAATGAAACGAACAACACCGACCGGGTCACGGTTGAGAGCAATATTCGCACCGTGCCTGAAGGGGTCATCATTACCGTTCAGCCTTCGATCCATGCGGAGACTGGCGAAATCGCCATGACCCTGCGCCCGACCATCACGCGCATCACCGGAACGGTCAACGATCCGGGTGTTGCCATTGCGTCGAATAACACTGTGCAGTCGCCCGTTCCCATCATTGCCGTGCAGGAAATCGACAGCATGGTGACGGTGCGTTCGGGCCGGGTGCTGGTAATGGGGGGGCTGATGCAGGACAGCGGTTCTGCGATTGACACAGGCATGCCAGGGGTGTCCAGTTTGCCGCTCATCGGCAATCTGTTTAAATCACGCAGTGATCTGAACAGGCAGACCGAACTGGTGATATTCTTGCGCGCGACAATCATTGAAGGCAGCGGCGTCAGTCCGGCCGACGCCGATCTGTATCGCACATTCGGGCGCGACCGCCGCCCGCTGCCCTTTTAGCGCGATGCCCGGAACCGGCATTTCCCTGCTGCGCTATATGCTGATCACGGCGCTGGGCGACCGGCTGTTTCTGGCTTTGCCCGTCATGATGGGGCTTGGCGCGGCGCTGATAATTTTCCTGAGCAGCAGCGCCATTATCGAGCAACGCGAAATGGCGGCGGCATTTTTTGGCGCAGGCAGCCGGCTGCTGGTCATCATCGGTCTGGTTTTATTTGTGTGTTTTCACATTCGCCAGGCCATGGCCGGAGGTGAAATTGCGCTTATATTATCGCGTCCAATCTCGCGCGGAGCGTTTGTGCTGATATACAGCGCCAGCCTGGTCATGGTTGGCCTGATCTGTGTCGCAATCGGGGCAGCGTTGTTATGGGTGTGCGCCAGACCGCCTCTTGATGGCCTGTTGATCTGGGGCGTCAGCCTGGCGCTTGAGACCAGTTTGATGATCCTGACCGCCGTGTTCTTTGGCCTGATCCTGGACAGCGCCGTTGCTTCAGCATTGGCGTGTCTCGGCTTTTATGTACTGGGCCGCATGAGCGGTTTGCTGGGAATGCTGGCCAGCCACGCCAGTGACGGCAGTCTGGTAGAGCAGATATTGGGAAATGCCTTTGCACTGATTTCCATTCTGATTCCCCGGCTGGATTTTTTCAGCCGCAGTGAATGGCTGGTGTATGGCTGGAGTGCGCCGGAGCCGGGAATTGCGTGGGCCATATTGCAGGCGTTGGTGTTCATTCCGCTGATTCTGGCCGCCGCCACACTCGATTTCAGCAGAAAGCGGTTGTAACATGCCGGATCAGGGCAAACTCAAGCACGTGCCACGAAGCGCTTTTGCAGCGCTGCTGGCCGGGCTGGCGCTGCAAGTGCTGTATTGGGTTCCCGCACATAATATCCGCGTTCCATGGACAGGTGTCGGTCTGGCGCCCTCGCCTGTTCTGGCCCGTGCGTTTAGCCTGGGTGATGATCAGCTGTATTACCGGGCCGCCGCTCTGGGCCTGCAAAACGAGGGTGACTGGGCGGGAGAACTGACCCCGTTGGCAAACTATGATTATGCCCGCCTGTCCGGCTGGTTCGGGCTTTTGTCGGGGATAGATACGAAAAGTCAGTACGCGCCGACCCTCGCGGGCTATTATTTCGGCCAAAGCCGCAACCCTGAACAGGTGCGCCTTATCGTTGCCTATCTGCAACAGCTTGCAGCCGCGCATCCTCAAACACATTGGCGCTGGCTGGCCTACAGCGTCTATCTGGCCCGCCACCGGATCCATGATCTGGTGCTGGCGCTGGAACTGGCCTATCAGCTGGCGGCCCTGCCGGTTGCCGATATGCCCATATGGACGCGGCAACTGCCCGCCTTTGTACTGGCGGATACAGGCGAAAAGGAGGCCGCACGCGATATTCTGGAAGCTATCCTGGAAAGCACGCCGGATTTGCAAAAAGCCGAGCAAAATTTCATGCGCAACTATATTGGAACCCGGCTGGGTTTTTCCCCCAATACTCAATAAATTAAGGATTTACACTCAAATATTTATAGATTAACGCTCTGTTAACCCTGATTATGCAGTGATATTGGTCACTGATTCGTTTGATTAGTGGTCTGAGGTAAAAAAGAGCTAGTTATTTATGCCTAAAAAGCATAAATATGACCTGTTATGGAATTCTACATGTATTGGGACCAAATTGAGTTTTTCTGCTAACGAGATGGAAACACAATGATGAAAAATCATACCAGAAGTAAATTTTCGTTATCTGATACCTGCCGGGCCGGAACAGCATCACAACGGGGTTTCACCCTGGTCGAACTTTCGATCGTACTGGTCATTATCGGTCTGATTATCGGCGGTATTCTGAAAGGCCAGGAACTGATTGGCAACGCCCAGATCAAAAATGTGGTTTCCCAAGCCCAGGCCTATCGGGCCGCGACAGAGGCCTTCAGGGATAAATACGGCGCATTGCCAGGGGATGTGGTCAACGCAAACGTTGTGATCCCGGGATGTACCGTTGCGCCTTGTCTGCCCGGAAGCGGCACTGAGGGTGACGGACTTATCGGGGCCACGGCCAATGCGAACTATTCGACAGATGTCAGCGCTGCCGGAGAGAATATCGCTTACTGGCAGCAATTGGCGGCCACCCGCTTTATCGGCGATATCGAACTCGGCACTACTGGTACGGCCGTCTTCGGCAGCCGCTTTCCCAGTGCTGAAACGAGTGGCGGCTTTCATGTTCTCTTTCAGGTCGCAACGGGCCGCCACGTGATGCGGCTGTCCGCGCTGCCGACCACCGTTGCCAATACGGCGGGATCACTGCGTCCAGATCAGGCGCTTCAGATAGACCGCATAATTGACGATGGTCAGCCTACGACCGGCTCTGTGTTCACCAACACCACTCTGTCGGCGACGACATGCTATACAGCGGCGACAAACGTCTATGTATCTGCCAATAACAACCGCACCTGCAATATACTGATTGACATCAACTGACCGGCGCAGGCGCTTTGCCGCATGTCAGGATGAAGGCCGGGATTACCCGGCCTTTTTGTCTTACAGCCCTGTTAACATCGTTTAAATCACCTTGCTTATAGACTGACCGGGCAAAACGGCTCAACCGGTCTCAGATATGGGGCATTATCCGGAAAAATTGAAAATACAGGGTTCAATTCATAAGGATGCTGGTCCGTGGGACGAATGATGCGCCGATGTTTCAAACCCTGGGATATATTCCGCGCGCAGGGCTTCACGCTGATTGAACTGGCCATAGTCCTGGCCATTCTGGGCCTCCTGCTGGGCGGCGCCAGCATGCTGCTGCAGCCCGTGCTGGACAATAACAAGCGCACCGAAACCCGAGCCAGACTTAAATCGATTGAGGACGCGCTGACGATATATGCAGCTACAAATTTTGATCTGCCCTGTCCGTCGAACCCCGCACTGGGGCCGGGCTCTGCCTTAAATGGCGTCGAGGCGAATCCGGTAACGGTTTGTAACGCCGGCGCCAATCCCATGGCTTCCGGTGGGGTTCCCTGGCAGACCCTGGGTCTTTCCGAAGCCGATGTACTGGATGGCTGGGGACGGCGCATCAGTTACGCCGTGACTGGCAATCTGGCCGACGCCACCGGCGCGCCGCCAGCCACTGCGCCGCTGAATTGCCCGGCCAACGGATTTAGCCTCATATTGCGCGGCAAACTGGAAAATCGCGGCGCCAATAATGCCGCCATCGGGGCTGCGGCGCTTGGTGCGGCTGATGCGGCAAGAGCAGCCTATGTCCTGATCAGCCATGGCGAGAACGGCGTGGGGGGCTATTTGCGCTCGGGGGCGCAAACACCCGACACCTTACCCTCCAGTACATCCGTGACCGAACTGGGCAATATAAAAACTGTAGGCGCGAATGCGGCCGCCCAGGTCATCTTTCATTACGAAAAGCTGGCCGCAGGCGACGCCATCGTGGGATTTGACGATATCGTCCGTTCGCGAACCAGCGGACAGATCGCGATATCCTATGGCTGCAATACGCCATGAACCGATGGCCCCGGCTGTTTCGGGATGAAAAAGGTTTCATTCCCATGTTGCTGGCGCTGCTGATCGCATTGGGTGGACTGGTCAGCGTTGGCGCCCTGATACTCAACCGTAGCGCCACGTCCCTGCGGAGCGGCAAGGCGAATCTCGAACAATTGGCGGAACTGGAAAAATCCATTCGCGCCTACGCCTATATGAACCACCGCCTGCCCTGCCCGGCCAATGGGGATGATGCAACTGGGGCTGTCAAAGCCACCTGCACTGGGGGCAATAATGACGGCGTGGTTCCCTGGCGCGACTTGGGCCTGACAAAAGAAGCCGTCAAGGACCCCTATGGCCGGTTGATCAGTTACAGCGTTGATCCCGGTCTTTCCGCCGGAAGCGTATGCACCGGCACCAGTCCGGTAAATTCTGCGCTGCCTGGCGCAATCCGTATCAATCCATCGGCGAATACAAGCTTTTTTGTGCTGATCAGCCACGGGCCGAACGGTTATGGGGGCTGGTTGCCTGCGGGGGGCCAGTCCGCAAGCCCGGCCAGTTCGCAGGAGCGTGAAAATTGCACCGATAGCGCCGCCAGCGTCACATGCGCCGACCCCGATCCCCTGGCTGTAACCCAGGGCCCCTATCAGCCGGATCCGGATGCGCCCAACTATTTTGACGATGTGATACTTGCCGCGAAGTCAGCAGATTATACTGCGCTTTGCGCCGCCACGAGTACTGCTGACGCCGTTGAGGACGATGACGGACGTGGCAGGCGCCGGCTTGATCGTGACCGGCGCCGTAATCGTGACGATAATAACGGCAGGAATGACCGCAACCGTGACCGTGACCGTGATGATAATAACGACAGGAATGGCCGCAACGGAAATAACGGGGACAGGAATGGCCGCGGCAATGATTGACGCGCAACGAAGTTTGACTGCATAACAAAAACCAAAGGACGGGCGCCATGGACGACAAACAAACGCCATTTGGGGTACCTGCGGGTAAATCATCCGGCCTGATGCTGGATGACCGTCCCGCTGCATCACAGGCAGCATCAGTTGCCGCACCGGATCTCGCCAAAGCCAGGCCGACAGCCCGTATGGGGGACCGGCTGCTGGAACTTGGCGCGATTACCCGTGATCAGCTTGACGTTGCGCTGCGTGAAAAATCCCGCTCGCCGGAAAAAATGGTCGGTAATATCCTGGTGGAATTCGGGTTTATTGCCGAGGACATTCTGACCCGGCTGCTGGCGGAATCAACCGGATTTGAATCCTTCAACATCCGTGAAGCCCTGATCGATCCCGTAGCGGTCAAACTTGTGCCGCGCAATGTCGCCCTTCAATACCGCCTGCTGCCGATTTCCTTGACCAGTGAAAAAGCCGTTGTGGCCATGGCCGACCCGTTCGATGTGCTGGCCATGGATCAGTTGCGGCGCTATCTGCCGCGCGGGGTCCAGATTGAGCCGCGCGTCTGCATTGAAGATGATCTGGTCAACGCCATCGACCGGAACTTTGGGTATGAAATGTCGGTTTCCGGTATTTTGCGTGAACTGGAAACCGGCGAATATGATGTGAACGCCGCAACCGAGCGCGATGGCTATTCGCATCCGCTGGTGCGGCTGGTTGATGCGCTGATGCTTGACGCTGTCAAACTTGGCGCATCCGATATTCATTTTGAACCGGAAGAACTGTTCGTGCGGCTGCGATACCGTCTGGATGGGCGCCTGCAACAGGTGCGGACCTTTCACAAGGAACACTGGTCCGCCATGTCGCACCGGCTGAAAATTATCTGCGGCATGAATATCGCCGACCGGCTGCATCCGCAGGATGGCCGGTTGAGCATGCGTTTCGGCAACCGCGAAATTGATTTTCGTGTTTCGGTGCTGCCGACAACGGGCGGCGAAAATATTGTTCTGCGCGTGCTGGACAAGGCTAAGGCGGTGCTCAGCCTGGATGATCTCGGCTTTTCCGGAATCAACCGCCACGAAATTGAGCGGATACTGAAGCGCCCGGAAGGCATCATCATTGTCACCGGCCCCACCGGCAGCGGCAAGACGACGACGCTGTACGCCATGCTGTCGGCCATCAGCAATCCCAGGGTAAACATCATGACGCTGGAGGATCCGGTGGAATATGAACTGCCCCTGATCCGGCAAACCCAGATACGGGAAAATCAGGGCCTGACGTTTGGCGAAGGCATCCGCAACATTCTGCGCCAGGATCCGGACATCATTTTCATCGGCGAGGTGCGCGATAATGAGACGGCGCAGATGGCGCTGCGCGCTGCCATGACCGGGCACCAGGTGTTTACCACCCTGCATACCAATGACGCCCTTGGCGCGCTGCCCAGATTGTTTGATCTGGGGCTGGAGCCGGGTATGCTGTCCGGCAATATCACCGGGGTTTTCGCCCAGCGCCTCGTTGGGCTGAATTGCAAGGCGTGCAGGGTCGAAAGACTGGCGCTGCCCGAAGAATGCCGTCTGCTTGGTGTGGATGCGGACAAGCCGCCTGTCTTGCGCGAAGCGCCGGGGTGTGACGCGTGCAATCTGACGGGCATAAAAGGACGCACCGCCATCGCAGAAATCATCTATGTCGATGATGGCCTGGATGAACTGATCGCCACGCGCGGCACGCGCACGGCCATGCGCAACTATCTGCGCGAACATGGCCACCACACGATGGTTGATGACGGAATTGAACGGGTTCTGAAAGGCGATATATCCCTGGCGTCATTGATGCGTTCCGCCGATTTAACCTCACGTATGTGATCAGAACCATGCCCGACTATCGCTATCGCGCCATGAATCAAAACGGCAGAATTATCCGCGGCGCCGTGTTTGCGGCAAATGAGCAGGATCTGAACGGACTGATTGAGTCCTCCGGCCTTGACCTGATCGAATTCAAAAAAGTATCCGAACAGCGTCTTGGCAAGCTTCTGCAACGCAGCGTCAGGATACGCGACCTGATCCAGTTATGCGTGCATATCGAGCAATTGCAGCGCGCCGGCATACCTTTGATGGAAAGTCTTGGGGAGGTGCGCGATTCAACAGACACGCCACGCCTGCGCGATGCGCTTTCCCAGATTACCCGTGAAGTCAGCGATGGAACCAGCCTGAGCGTAGCGTTTGCGTCGCATCCCAAACTGTTTGGCAATGTCTTTCAGTCGCTGGTCGCGGCTGGCGAGCAGACGGGCCAGATGGGCGAAGCCTTTGGCCAGCTGGTCGCCCACCTGAAATGGACCGACGAGATGGCGGTAAAGGTTAAGAAAGCCACACGCTATCCCGCTATTCTTGGGCTCGTGGTTACGGTCGTCGTGATGTTCATGATGAGCTTCGTGGTGCCCCAGGTGACCTCGTTATTGCAGTCAAACGGCGCTGAACTGCCTTTCATGACACGGGCCTTGATCGCGACATCCGGCGCAATCCAGGATTACTGGTACATGGTTCCAATCCTGATCATCGGGGGTATCGCCGGGCTGAGCATCGGGCGCAGCAAATCCCAGAATTTCAGATACCGGACAGATTATTATGTGTTGCGCCTTCCTGTTATCGGCATTGTGCTGCGCAAAATTGGACTGGCCCGCTTTGCCTATATGTTCTCAACCATGTTCCGCAGCGGCATCGAACTGCTTGACTGCCTGGACGCCTCAAAACGCCTGGTGAATAACCTGGCCCTTTCCGAAGCCCTGTCGGTCGTGCGCGAGGGCGTGCAATCCGGTCTTGGCCTTTCCACGGCGATGCGGTCGTCGGGCGAATTTCCGCCTCTGGTGCTGCGCATGATCAAGGTCGGGGAAGATTCCGGCAATATGTCCGATGCGCTGAATAATGTGGCCGAGATGTATAATCGTGATGTAGACGAATCGGTGCAAGGCATGATCTCGTTCATTGAACCTGCGCTGACCGTTGTCATGGGGGGTATTATGGCCTGGATTGCAATTGCCGTTTTTGGCCCCATCTATGACAGTCTGGGCGCCATTAATCAGTAGGATGCCGGCGTGGCCCCATTGCCGAATATGGAAGGCGTTGCGCAACGGCTTTTTGCGCTGAAGCGCTTTGTTCTACTGGTTGGGGATGCCGGCGCAATGATTGCCCGGCTGTCCGGATCGCGCGTTGTGGCGCATCAGTTTCTTGACGGCGACCTTGAGGATAATGTCCGCCGCGCCAAACTGACCCTGGCGGAATTCCCGAAATACCCCGTTATTCTGCTCTTCGACGTGCTTGGCCAGTCCTACCGGCGCGACCGGCTGCCGCCGGTGAACATGCTGGACCGCCCCAAAATAGTGGCCCGTAAACTGGAAGCATTATTTCCGGGGATCGAATTCAAGGGCGGCTTGCGGCTGGGGCCGACAGAGGGCGATATCAGAGGGTTTGATTATCTGTTTGCCGCCGTTAGCACATCGCCTGAGATCGTGGCATGGCAGGCAATGCTGGGGCAGATCGAGAACCCCACAAGCGACGTCCGGCTGTTGCCCGTGGAATCAGTCAAGCTGTTGCACAGGCTGATGCATAAGAGCAATGGAAACGGCAATGGAAATGGCGCCAGAAAGGGCCAGTGGAATATCCTGATTTCCCAGCATCGCACCGGTGGTTTTCGCCAGATTGTCACGCGGGGTCACACTCTGGCGATAGCGCGCATGACGTCAGGCTTTGTCGATATTGAATCCCCCGGCGAGATTGCCGCCCTGTTACAGCGCGAGATCGGGGCAACCATCGACTACATAACCCGTCTCGGATTCGACCGCGCCGAGGGGCTGAACGCGGTATTTATCGGACGCAGCGATATCGGCGCAACCTTGAAGAATGTGCAGTTGCCTGTGCGCAGTCTGACGGCATTTACGCCCGCAGAAGCGCAATACAAAACGGGGATTACAGGGGCCAGCGACGATAGCGGACATTTTGCCGATCTTTTGCACGCCGCCTGGGGAGGCAGCCGGTTTCTGCCCGCACTCTCCATCTGGCCTCAAAAAATACGCCGCCAACGCGCGTTGGCGTTAGCGCAGTCATGGGGAACAAGGATGCTTGCGGCCGCCTCTGTCGCGGGTTTTCTATATGGCGCAAATCTGCTTTGGGAAATCAGGCGCGCCGAGGCGGAATATTCCCTGGCTGACTCTTCACGCGGCGCGCTGCAACAACGTTACGACGCCGAAATTACCAAACTTGATGGTGGAACCATGCCAATTGCCAGAATGCGCGATATTATTGCCATTCACGCCCAGTTAGCGGCAGCAGACGTTGACCTGAACCGGCTCTATAATGCAATTGGCGCCGGCCTGTCCGGGAATGCGAAATTGCGTTCACTGGATATCGAGATCGAGCAGCCGGTAACCGTTCTTGCACCGGCGCCAGACCAGTCCGGCCCCGGCGGAGTTCAGTCGGAACCTGCGCCGGTCGAAGCCGACATTATCCTGAACCTGGATCTTTCTTCTTTTCGCGACGCGGAACAGGCGGTTGGTGAAGCCGGCAGGATGACCCGCGCCTTGCGCCTTGCGCTGCCGGACATGCAGATAAAAATCCTGCGCCAGCCCCTGCGCATCCTGCCCGGCGATACCCTGACCGTCAAACCAGGTGAAAACGTGCTTGCCTTTTCCGGGGAAGACCGGACCGCGAAAATACAGCTGATCGGGAGAGTGAAATGACCGATCGGGATTCCGCACAGGCGGCATTGACCCGGAGATTTATGGGGGCCCTGGCATTTTTCGCGCTCATCATGGCTGCCTGTTTTGGGTATCTGGCGCCGGAGCTGGAGAATATCCGGCAGATGACGGCCGCAGCCAATGATTCCGCCGCCAGCGTCACTATTCAGCTGAATGACATCAGCGCCCGCAAAGTCCGGGACGCCGCAGATCGAAACCTGTTCTATGCTCTGGAAAAGGATGGTTTTGTGGGGGATCAGAACCGTCTCAACGCCGCGCGCATTCTGGAAAAATTGCGGGTGCGGCACCACATTTCCGGACTGGAATATCAGATCGATCCGGTAGAAACCATCTCCATCCTGCGGCAGCCGGAAAACACCGGCGAAAAAATGAGCGTTTCAAAAATATCGCTGGGCATGCGCGGGTTTCTGGACCGGGATCTGCGGGATTTCACAGCGGCGGTAAAGCGCGGCCTGCCGGGATATCTTACGATTACAGATATTGAGATGGAAAAACTTGAAACCCCCAGTGATGAATTGCTCATGCAAATCGGCGCGGGCAAGGGAACCGAGCTTCTTAAGGGATCGGTTCAGTTTTTGTGGCAGGCCGTGCAGATCAATCCGCAAGAGGATGGATTATAAACCAACATGTCAAAATTCCGGCATTGCGCCGCAAGTGTTATCGTCATGATGCTCTTTGAACTGACTGATCAGGGATGCCTGGCCCAGGCGCAGGAGAGTGTTTACATCGGCTCCCTGCTTTTTTCGGACAATGAGCAACTGGCCATCGCCGCCGCACTGGCGCGCCGTCCGCCCGAGGGCGCCCGCATGCCGGAGACAGGCGCCGCAGAACTGCTGCAAATCCCTGAAGATAAACCGAGCTGGCAGATTGAACGGCTGCATTTGTCCGCGCTGATATATTCTGATCCCCGGCACTGGACTTTATGGTTTGGCAAACGTCAGGTTGGCCAAAACAACGTGCCGCCATTTCTGAGCCACTTGCAGGTGACGCCTAATTATGTGGATCTTGGCGTAATCCCGCGGCCGGGGGCCGATCCCATTGCGGTCCGTCTGCGCCCCAACCAGACCTTTTTGATAGATCAGTTGCGCATTGCCGAAGGCGGCCCGGTGTTAAACTGACATGAAAGCAGATAATTTATTGAGCGCACCACTGGAAATAAACGGCCTGAGCGTCGGTTACGCGAACAAAGCGGTCTTTGAAAATTTATCCCTGCGGGTCAATACCGGCGAAATATTCGGCCTCATCGGGGTCAATGGGGCCGGCAAGACATCCCTGATGAAGGCGGCTTTAAGTCTGATCGAACCCGATGCCGGAAGCGTAATGATTTTTGGCGTCAGCCACAGGGCGCCTGAAAGCCGGCGTCTGGCCGCCTATTTACCGGAAAATTTTCGTCCCCCCCCGTCCATGACGGGCGTGCATTTTCTGCGTCTGGTTCTGGGCTTTCACAATCTGGGCTTTGACCGGCCGCACGCGGACGACCTGGCCAGAGCCATTGATCTTGAAACCGGTTCCATCGACAGGCGCATCGCCAGCCTGTCCAAAGGCATGGCCCAGAAGATAGGCCTGCTGGCGACATTTTTGACCCGGTGTCCGCTGCTGATCCTGGATGAACCCATGAGCGGGCTTGATCCGCGCGCGCGGATTATGCTCAAGACACAGATGCTGGCTTACCGCGCGGCGCATAAGACAATCTTTTTAAGCTCTCATATTCTCACCGATCTGGAGGAATTATGCGACCGTATCGCCGTATTGCATGACGGGAGATTACGTTTTACGGGCGCCCCGGAATTATTGTGCGCGCAGCAAAATGAAAGTACGCTGGAGCAGGCGTTCCTATCCATTATTCAGTGAAGCCCTGACAGGGGACAAAAATAATGACGATTTCCAGCAATCAGCCTTACCCCAAGAAATTTGCTCGGGTTAACGCAAAACAGATGGCCTATGTGGAAACAGGGGCGGGCGATCCCATCGTTTTCCTGCATGGCAATCCAACCTCGTCCTATCTGTGGCGCAATATTATTCCTTATGCTGAAAAACTTGGCCGCTGTATCGCGCCCGATCTGATCGGCATGGGGGACAGCGATAAACTGGATAATTCCGGGCCGGACCGATACCGGTTTATTGAGCATCGCGAATATCTGGACGAGCTGCTGTCCGTGCTGGGCGTGAAGGAACGTGTGACCCTGGTTATTCATGATTGGGGCTCCGCGCTTGGTTTCGATTGGGCAAACCGGCGCCGTGCGTCCATGCGCGGCATCGCCTATATGGAAGCGATTGTCCATCCCATGCTGTGGGAAGATTGGCCCTATACGCCGATCTTCCGGTCAATGCGTTCCGAAGCTGGTGATGAAATCGTTTTGCAGAAGAACATTTTTGTTGAACGCATTTTGCCAGGCTCGGTTTTGCGCAAGCTAGGCGATGCGGAAATGGCTGAGTATCGCCGCCCGTTTGCGCGTCCCGGCGAAGACCGACGCCCGACCCTGACCTGGCCGCGGCAAATCCCCCTCGGCGGCGAACCCGCCGATGTTGCGGCGATAGTCGCGGATTACGCCGCCTGGCTGCAAACAAGCCAGTTGCCAAAATTATTGGTCAATGCCGACCCCGGCGGCATATTGGTTGGTCCGCATCTGGCTTTTTGCCGGACATGGCCAAATCAGACGGAGGTTACCGTCAAGGGCAGCCACTTTATCCAGGAAGATTCCCCGCACGAAATTGGCGCAGCCCTTGCGGCGTGGCTCCAGCGGCTGGGCTAAATCCTGCGCCGCCGGGAGGCAATCCGATAGGGGTTGCAAATTTACGCCGCTTGGGAGATAAGAGGCCCCCGGTTACCCGAACCGGGCGCTAGCGGGCGTAGCTCAGGGGTAGAGCATAACCTTGCCAAGGTTAGGGTCGTGAGTTCGAATCTCATCGCCCGCTCCAGATTTCAACTGTTTTCGGCTCAGCACCCTGATCCGGATAATTGCGCTAAACTGCACCGCCCGATGCGCAAATGGCGGCAAAATCCGGCAAAATCCCTATCCGGATAGTGCAATTGAGCCTTTCAATATTCCCAAGCTGCCAAATCCTCTGACGCATGTGCAATATTCTCAAGCAAATGCGCCGCGTGTAGCAGACTGTACATTTTTGATCATTAATGTTGCAGAGGTTGTCAATTTGGTTAACTCATCTGGGGTTTCTGAATATACAGCCGAACCAAATTTAAGGTGGAGAGGGAATGTTGGAATATTGCAGTCAAATGCCGCCAGGCAGCAATGCCCCGGCGATCATCGCCGGGGAGCGCCTATATGAATCATCACTCTGATGACAGCAACAATTTTGGGGCGCCCGGTGCTGCAATGCGGCCGCCGCTGATTGTTGATCTGGATGGAACGCTTACGCCAACCGATACCTTGATTGAGTCTGTTATCCAGCTCGTCAAACAGTCACCCCTGAATTTCCTTCGCCTGCCGCGCTGGATTTTGCTTGGCCGCGCAGCCCTGAAGCATGAGGTGGCGTCGCGCACGGCCATTTCGGCCGAAAACCTGCCTTATCATGAAACATTTCTGGCTTATCTCAGGTCCGAAAAAAATGACGGGCGCAGAATTATCCTTGCCACGGCTGCGCATAAATCCATTGCGCAGAATGTCGCAGCGCATCTGGGCCTGTTTGATGACGTGCTGGCCACAGATGAAAATCATAATCTGAAGGGCCGGGCCAAACGCGACGCCATCCAGCAAGTGACCGGCGAAGATTTTGTCTATGCCGGAGACAGCCGCGCTGATATTCCGATTTGGGAAGCGGCCAGGGCAGGCGTGCTGGTCGGGGTATCGCCTGGCGTCGCTGCGTCCATTCGCCAGAAAATTCCCATTGAGCAGGAATTTTCAAAAGAAAAAATCGGGCTGTCCCTGTGGCTGAAGGCCTTCCGGGCGCATCAGTGGCTGAAGAATTTACTTCTGTTCGTGCCGCTGTTTACGGCTTTCTCATTCTTTGACGCCGGTAAGCTGTCTGCAATCCTTATCGCCTTCATCGCATTCTCGCTGGCCGCATCGGCGACCTATATCATTAATGATCTGCTGGATCTGGAAAGTGACCGCGCCCATCCGCGCAAAAAGAACCGGCCCTTTGCCGCAGCTAAGATACCCATTCTAAAAGGCCTGGGCGTCGCCATAAGCGCGCTTGGGGTGTCATTGGCCCTGGCTTTTGCCGTGTCCACCGGCTTCCTGTTGATGCTGCTCCTGTATATTGCGCTGACCAGCGCCTATAGCTGGCTGCTAAAGGAATATGTTCTGCTGGATGTGATCATGCTCTCGGTATTGTATACCCTGCGCATTTTTGCTGGTTCGGTAGCTGTTGAAATTCCCATCAGTTCGTGGCTGCTGGCTTTTTCGGTTTTCGTGTTTCTAAGCCTCGCCCTGGTGAAACGCTGCTCTGAGCTGGTTACGCTGGAACAGATCGGCAGGGATAGCACCAGCGGCCGTGACTACAGAGTGACTGACCTGGTGGTGTTGTGGCCATTGGGCATCGGCGCCTCATTGTCGGCCGTCGTGGTGTTTGGATTATTCATAACCTCCCCTGAAACGCTGCTTCGCTACAACACGCCGGCGCTGTTGTGGCTTGTGGGAATTGGTCTGATTTACTGGCTGGGCCGCCTCTGGATCAAAACCTCGCGGGGGGAAATGGATGATGATCCGATGATCTACGCCGTCGCCAACCGGGGCAGCCGGATAACCATTGCCGTCATGGGGATCACAATGCTGGCTGCGCATTACCTGGCGCTGGGGGCATTTTGATGAATATTCTGTTTCTCGCCATTCTGAGCATCGCCATCTCCGTTACCGCCCAGTTTACGTTAAAGGCAGGGATGTCGGCCGTCCCGGTGACAGAGGCAATGGCCGGCCCCTTTTCATTGCGCACGCTTGTTACTCTGTTCACGGATAAATATGTGTTCGGCGGCTTTGTATTATACGGGCTGGGCGCGGTAGTCTGGCTCGGCGTGCTGTCAAAGTGGGATGTCAGCAAGGCTTATCCATTGGTCGGGCTGGGTTTCGCATTCACAGCCATCATCGGATTTCTCGCCGGTGAGCAGATATCGTTGCAACGCGCAGGCGGAGTGGCGCTGATATGCGCAGGTGTTTGGGTTGTCGCCCGCTCATGACGCAACTGGCGGATGGAATGGATATGCGTGACTGTGACGCAATGACGCCCGGCATGGAGTCCACTCCTGCACAAGCCGAAATAATAACTGTGATCACCATTTTGGGCCTGCTTCTGGTCCTGCGGATAATGGTTTGCGAATATCTCGACCGGCTGGGCGTGCTGGCGCAGAATAATATTCTATTTGACTCTGATACGTACGTATATCTCTCCGCCATTTCAAATGGCTGGAGCATCAATCGGGTCGTTCATCCAGCCTTCGCCACGATGATTAACATCCCTGTCAGAGTTTTCGATTTCGTTGCCGCTTACCTGGGAATATCAGCCGCCGGATCAATCCGCACGCTGGCGCCAATAATTCTATCACCAATCGCCGCATCACTGGGCGGGTTCATATGGTGGCTTGCCGCCCTCAGTGCCGGATTTTCAGCGCCCGCGCGTATTGCCGGTCTGCTGTTTTCTCAATTTGTATTCAGTCTGTCGGTGTTCTCGGCGCTGCCGGAATCCTACGCTATCAGCGGGGCGCTTTTGTCCCTGCTGCTGCTGTTCACGGTGCGCGCCGTACAGCATCCTGAAACATTGGGCCTGTGGAAGATACGCGCGCAGTGGCTGGCGCTGGCCTGTGTGATGACGGGCGTCACCATTACTAACGGCTTTATCTGCGTTGCAGTATGGATGGCGATCCGTTTTGGCCCGCAGAAGCTTGGCTGGATACAGCTTCGCCGGATTCTGACAGAAGGGATTGTGGCCGCAGCGATTTTAGGCGCAACGATTGTTGTAATGATTACTGCGGATCAGCTGGCTTATCCCAAAGACAACAAATCACTGGTGGAGAAAGGTGGCGAAGCTACAGGCTGGGTGCAAAGATTCATGGAAGGTTCCGCCGCTGAACGCGCCGTTGCCATGCCGGTCAGTTTTATCGCGGGCATATTCCCACCCGCCATTGAAATTATTCCCAACAATGTCGCAAAACCCGGTCAGCGATATCAGATTGGTTTCAGTTTCGAGGCTGGCGAGAAAACACTGCCCCGAATAATGTTTGGCTGGTTTTCTATGGCCGCCCTGGCTGCTGTTCTGGCATGGCGGTTTTCATTTTCACCCATTATCAGGGCCATCGCCGCCGTACTTGCATTTAATGGCGTGCTGCATTCCTTTTACGGCGCAGAAACATTCTTATACAGTCAGCACTGGTCAGCGTTCCTGACCTTCGCCATCATCCTTCCGATGAGCGGCAAAGCAGCCAGGGGCGCGAATGTGCTGCTGGCCAGCCTGGTGACCGCCACTTGCCTGTTCAGCCTTAACGCCTGGATACATATGATGGATGTGCTGAATGGCATTTTCGTTGCATCAGCACAGGCCCAATGATGGCCGTTATCGACCCGCGAGCGCTGGCTGGGGTGCCAGGATTCGAACCTGGGAATGGCGGCATCAAAAGCCGCTGCCTTACCACTTGGCGACACCCCAAAAGCGGCTCTAGACGCGGCGCAACATAGCGCCCCCGCCGGTGATGCGCAATGACACAGAACTGATGCAGCTTGAAAAAGCGGGTGCGCTTATATTTCTTGTCCGTGGCGTGTCACTTTATCTTTATATTGGCGTGCTGATTTCGGTATGGTGTTTTTTTGCTGCGGCAGCGAGCGGTGGTCTGTATTTTCACTTTCAACGCCCGTGCCCGGTTTGAGAGTGCGAATGCGGGTATTGCATATCATTACGGGTCTGGGTGTCGGCGGCGCAGAGAATATGCTGGACCGCCTGCTTGCCGAACTTGACCCAAATCTGGTTTCAAGCCACGTCATGGCGCTGAAGGAAGGCGGCCCGGTCGGCGCTTCCATTGCGGCGCGCGGCATTCCGGTGGAAGTCATGGGGCTGGATACATTCCTGCCGCGTACCCTGATGCCGTTTCGGCTGTCACGGCGCATCCGGCGCATCGCGCCCGATGTTATCCAGACATGGCTGTATCATGCCGATCTGATCGGCGGCATCGCGGCGCGGCTGGCGCGGCCGTTTGGCGTGCCAATCCCGGTCGCCTGGGGGGTGCGCCAGTCGGTGGTGAACCCCGCCCTGCTAAAGCCCGCCACCTGGCGCGTCATCCGTTCCGCCGCCATCGCATCGCATTTCATCCCCCAGCGCATTGTGGTCAACGCCAATGCGTCAATCGCCACCCATGCCGGGCTTGGCTATGACACCAGTAAATTCCTGCTGATACCCAACGGCTTTGATTGCGGCCGTTTCCAGCCCGATAGCGCGGCCAGGGCGCGGTTGCGAGAGCAGCTTGGCGTCGCGCCTGAAACGATCCTGGTTGGACTTGCAGGAAGATTTGATCCCCACAAGGATTATCCGGGATTTATCGCCGCCGCCGCCGCCATCAGCGCGCAAAATCAGAATATTGCTTTTGTCGCCTGCGGGGAAGGCGTTGAACGCGGCAATCCTTCTGTTGCCGGCCTGCTGGCGAAACACGCGCCTATTCCGCAACTGCATCTTCTTGGCCGCCAGAATGAAATGCCGGCATTTTGGGCAGCCCTAGACATTGCGGTTTCGGCATCGGTCGGAGAAGGGTTTTCCAACTCGATTGGCGAGGCAATGTCATGCGCTGTCCCGTGTGTTGTTACAGATGTCGGCGATTCTGCCAGCGTGGTCGCCGATAGTGGATGCGTTGTGCCTGCCGGTAAGCCGGAAGCACTTTCCCGGGCGATTCTGTCGCTGGCAAGCGCGCCCGCAGAAAAGCGAATTGCATTGGGACAAAGCGCGCGTAAGCGGATACAAACAAATTACAGTCTGACAGCGGCTGCAGAACAGTTTCTGGACTTATGGCAAAACATGCTGGCCAATAAAAAATGACCCAAAATTACACCGGGTCCGCACAATGACGATATTGGTGACGGGCGCTGCCGGCTTTATTGGCTCGCATGTATCACACGCCCTGCTTAACCGGGGGGAGCATGTTATTGGCGTCGATAATCTGAACGATTATTACCAGGTGCAGTTAAAACGCGACCGTCTGGCGCTTTTGCTGGCAATGCCCGGATTCCAGTTTCTTGAAGTGGATATATCAGACCGCGCCGCCTTCAACGCCGCATTGCAGAACAAAAAAGTTACACGGGTTATCCATCTGGCGGCTCAGGCTGGCGTGCGCTATTCCATTGAGCATCCGTTTGCCTACACACAGGCGAATGTCACAGGGCATCTGGTGGTGCTTGAATATTGCCGTCATCTGGATGGCCTCAGGCATCTCGTTTACGCTTCATCCAGTTCAGTTTATGGCGGCAACGAAAAACTGCCTTTTTCAGAAAGCGACCCGGTAGACCGGCCCATCTCACTCTATGCGGCCACAAAAAAAGCCGACGAACTGATGAGCCACACCTATTCCCATCTGTACCGCGTGCCGCAAACCGGCCTGCGGTTTTTCACCGTATATGGCCCCTGGGGCAGACCAGACATGGCGCTCTGGACATTTACAGACGCCATCCTGGCCGGCAAACCCATCCGGGTGTTCAATCACGGGGACATGAAGCGCGATTTTACCTTTGTGGACGATATTGTGGCGGGCGTTCTGGCCTGTTTCGATAATCCGCCAACGGATGATGGAACATCAGCGCCGCACAGGATTTACAATATCGGCAATAACCGGTCTGAAAAACTTACCCATATGATCGAGGTTCTGGAACAGGCGCTTGGGCGCAAGGCCGGTAAAATCTATGAACCGATGCAGCCCGGAGACGTGGCCGAGACCTATGCCGACATCAGCGCCATCCAGCGCGACCATGGCTTTGCGCCCACAACCAGTATCGAAATCGGCATCCCGCGCTTCGTCGAATGGTATAAAAGCTATCACCGCATTAATGACTGACGGTCTGATCCAGCTTGTTCAGGATTGCCGTTGACCGGGAAAACGGCGATGCGCCGGTGTCCTTGTCTATTTCATTCCTGACCTGCGCAAGCCCCCGCAAGCCAAACTGTTCACGCACAATTTCACTGAGCCATTGACGTGACTGTTTCGCGCGAACGCGCGCGCCTTCACCGGTTTGCGCCAGCCAATCTCTGTGCCGGTCTATCTCGTTCACCAGCGCGTCAATGCCGTCATTACGGGCCGCACTCAGGCTGAGCACCGGCGCCAGCCATTCACCGGCGCCTGTTTCTGACAGGCCCAGCGCGCCTTCCACATCCGCCTTTGCCCGGGTTGCTGCGGCCTGCATATCGGCTTTTGTCACCACGGCGATATGCGGCACTTCCATAATGCCGGCTTTCATGAATTGCAGACTATCGCCTGAGCCGGGCTGAATACAGAAAATCACCGTATCGGTCACATTCGCCACATCGGTTTCCGATTGACCGACGCCAACCGTTTCAATCAGCATCAGATCAAAGACAGACCGCATCAAAATCATGGCGGGAAACGTCAGGGCCGCCAGGCCGCCCAATCTGTCCCGCGCCGCCATCGAGCGCACGAAAACACCGTTATCATCCGGATCGGTTGACAGCCGCGTGCGATCCCCCAAAAGCGCACCGCCGGTCTTGCGCGATGTCGGATCAACGGCAATTACACCGGCGCTGCGGCCCTGTTGGCGCCAGGCTTTCAACAGCCCATTGATCAGCGTGGATTTGCCCACACCGGGCGGCCCGGTAAGGCCGATCACATGGGCGCGGCCCGCATTCCATGCCCCATCCAGCAGCGCTGTGACAGCCTTATCATCCGTGAACTGTTCAACGGCCGCCAGCGCCCGCGCCATGGCGGCTTTTCCGCCGTTGCGCAAATCATCAAAGGCGGGGATATCCGGCATCACAACGGCGCGCCTAGCCTTCTTCCTGATGCACCGCCAATGCCGCATGGGCCGCCGCAAGCCGGGCAATGGGCACCCGGAACGGCGAACAGGACACATAATCAAGCCCGATCGCGTGACAGAACTGCACCGAGGCCGGATCGCCGCCATGTTCGCCGCAAATGCCAAGCTTCAGATCGGGCCGTGTTTTACGGCCTCGTTCGGCGGCCATGCGGATAAGCTCGCCCACGCCTTCCTGATCCAGGCTGACGAACGGGTCCTGCACAAATATTCCGGCCTTCAGATAGTCCTTCAGGAAACTTCCGGAATCGTCCCGGCTGATGCCATAGGTGGTCTGGGTCAGGTCATTGGTGCCGAAACTGAAAAATTCCGCATCCGCCGCTATCTCGCCCGCCCGCAGCGCGGCGCGCGGCAGTTCGATCATCGTGCCGATCTGATAGGTCAGTCTGGCGCCGGTTTCCTTTGCCACCGCATCGGCAACCGCCACGATCCGGGCTTTCAGAATGGTCAGCTCCTTGCCTGTCGCGATTAGCGGGACCATGATCTCCGGATGCACCGGCGCGCCCGATGCTTTCTGCGCCGCAAGCGCCGCTTCAAAAATCGCGCGCGCCTGCATTTCGTAAATTTCTGGATAGGAAATGCCCAGCCTGGCGCCGCGATGCCCCAGCATGGGATTGCTTTCTTCCAGTTCCTGGGCGCGGGCATGCACCTTGTCCAC
>JBEBFX010000008.1:0-33515 GCA_040081735.1 Alphaproteobacteria bacterium
TCCAGCATCAGCAGGGTAATTCCCTGTAATTCCAGCTTTTTGGCCTCGGCAATCGGCAGCCAGTGGATTTCCAGCAATTCGCCCGACGCATTCGACGTGTCATGCAGATCGCCGTGAATATGCTCCGCTTCAACCATGAAAAACCGCGCGTCGAAGCGCTTGGGCTGGAACGCGGGGGTAATCGCCCGGCCGATATAATCCATGATGTCCAGCGCGGGCGCGACGCCATAACCGGAAAATTCGGTCCAGATTTTGGAACGCGTCGCCATCGGGGCCGCAACCTGACGGCCGATCAGTAGGCCGGTTTCCTCAAAAGTTTCGCGGATGGCGGCCATGCCCAGGCCACGCGCCTGCGCCGGGCTACAGCCTTTCAGCAGCCGTTCCTCCACTTCGGGGCGCAGTTCGGTGTGCGGACGCACGCTCAGGTCACCCCGGTCCACGCGCCCGCCAGGGAAAACGAATTTACCGGGCAGGAAGGTATGACCGGCGCTGCGCCGCCCCATCAGCACCTCCGGTTCGGATTTGTCGCGCCGCACGATGATCAGGGTCGAGGCCTGCCTGGGGCGGACCGCCCGTCCGGTTCTAACGCGCTCTGTCTTGGCAGGGGGATGGTAATCAGGCTGTTCTTGTTGTGTCATGATCTGCTTTCTGTAACGATGTTGATGCCGGTTGTGATCATTCTAACTGCTTATGGGAGAGATGCGATGAAAATTCCCTCAATCTTGATACTGACTGGACTATTAGCGGTATTTGCCGCTGATGCAGGGGCAGTTACGGGTGAGACTGCAAAGCAGCTGGCGGCGCGGGCCGCCGCGCCGCTGTTTGAGGGGCTTGGCAAGCATCAACATGCGGTCACCACCAAAGACCCGGACGCCCAGCGCTACTTTAATCAGGGCCTGATTCTGGCGTTTGCATTCAATCATGCGGAGTCGGTGCGTTCGTTCAAGGCTGCCCAGCGGCTGGACGATGATTGCGCCATGTGTTTCTGGGGCGAGGCGCTGGCGACAGGACCCAACATCAACGTCACAAGCAAAGGCAAAGTGATCATGAGCGAGATGGAAAGCATTGCCGCCTATGCCGCCTTGCAGAAGGCCATAGCACGCAAAGACAAGGTAAGTGTGCCTGAGCGCGATTACATCGATGCTTTGGCTGCACGATATGGCAGCGATCCGAAAGCCGGCCGCGAGGCGTTTGATCTGGCCTATGCAAAGTCGATGGGCGCGCTTGCAAAAAAATATCCCGATGATCTCGACGCCAGCGCCTTGTCGGCCGAGGCCTTGATGAACACCATGCCATGGGATTACTGGTCACAAAAGGGTGAACCTAAGCCCGCGACCCTGGAAGTTCTTGCACTCCTTGAAGCGGCCCTGGCAAGGAACCCTGACCATCCGTTGGCCATTCATCTGTATATTCATGCCACGGAAGCGTCCAGGAACCCGGAAAAGGCAGAAGCCGCCGCCGACCGGCTTGGGGCACTGGTACCGGGCGCCGGGCATCTGGTGCACATGCCCGCGCATACTTACTGGCGTGTCGGGCGTTATCACGACGCCGCAGAAGTGAATGTGCGCGCCGCAAAGGTGGACGAAGGCTATATCGCCCAATGTAATGCACAGGGTTTTTACCCGGCGTTGTATTATCCGCATAACATTCATTTTCTGTGGTCGGCGTCCAGCATGGAAGGGCGCAGCAAGGTTGCCATCGATTCAGCAATCAAGCTGGGGGAAAAAGTCACGGTTGCGCAGATCAAACAGTTTCCAGTGATTGAGGCGTTTCACACCATCCCGCTGCTGGCCCTGACGCAATTTGCCAAATGGGACGATATCCTCGCGGCGCCAAAACCTCTTGAGGCGTTTGATTATTCCAATGCCATCTGGCATTACGCGCGGGGCGTTGCACTGGCAGCCAAACAGCAACCCGGCATGGCTTTGAACGAGCATCAGGCCCTGGTAAGCCGCAAGCACACTAAATCGATTCAGTTTCTTGACGACAATGGGCAGCCGGCCTCTCAGTTGCTGGAAATCGCGGATCAGCTGCTGCTGGGTGAAATTGCACTGGCGAAGGGCGATCCGAACACCTCGGTCACGCATTTTACCAAGGCGGTCGAGATACAGGATCAGCTGCCCTATACCGAGCCGCCGTTCTGGTATTACCCCACCCGTCAGTCGCTTGGGTACGCCCTGTTGGCGGCGAAACGCAATGCCGAAGCAGAGGCGGTGTACAGGCTCGATCTGGAACATTATCCTCGCAACGGCTGGTCGATGATTGGCCTGATTCTGAGTCTGGAGGCGCAGGACAAGCAGGCGGAAGCCGCGCCCCAGAGGGAGAAATTTACCGCTATCTGGGCCGAGGCGGATTTTCCACTGACGACATCCCGCCTGCATTAGCAACTCAGCGGCAATAGCACAGTGCCCTTATGGATTCCCCTGACGATTGCCGCCGCTTTTTTGCAAAACCTGCGTACGACGTTACAAAAGCAGTTGACCAGCGAACTGACGGCGACCACCGCAACCTATGTGCGGTTTGCATTTGGCCTTCCGGTGGCGGCGATTTACGTGATTGGGCTGACCTATGGGACGGATGCGGCGCTGCCCGATCCGGACGCCGGTTTTTTTCTGTACTGCTTTCTTGGCGGCCTGGCGCAGATATTGGGAACCGTTTTGACGGTGGCCTTATTCGCCTATCGTAACTTCGCCATTGGATCGGCCTACGCCAAAACCGAGACCGTTCAAACCGCGCTGTTTGGATTTATTGTGCTTGGCGATCATTTAAGCATTGGCTCGGTTGCGGGTATATTGGTCAGTCTTTTTGGCGTGATGCTGATTTCATCGGCCAGAAGCGCACTGACCTTCAGGCTGTTTTTCACCTCGCTTCTTGAACGCCCGGCGTTGATGGGAATTGGGGCGGGAACCTGTTTTGGTATTTCTGCGGTATCATACAGGGCCGCCTCTCTGAGTTTTGGCCGCGAAGATTTTTTGATGCCGGCGGCGTTTACCCTGCTCAGCGTGATGATATTCCAGACCATTGTCATGACGGCCTGGATCGCCTGGCGCGAACCCGGGCAGCTCGCAGCCACGGCGCGCAACTGGAAAGTCAGTATTCTGGTGGGTCTGACCGGTGCGCTGGCGTCGATGGGCTGGTTCACGGCCATGACGCTCGAAAATGCAGCTTATGTGCGCGCCCTTGGGCAGATCGAACTGCTTTTTGCTTTCGCCTCATCGGTATTTCTGTTCAAGGAAAAAATCAGAAGACTTGAATTGACGGGTATCGCGCTGGTCATTGGCGGAATATTGCTGCTGCTCTATGGGCGGTAGGCCGGAACAATGACAGGGTTTAGGATCAGGCGTCCTGCTGGCTGGTGGCGACCAGGGCGGCCTGGGTGCGATTTTCCAGTTCCAGTGTTTTCAGAATAGCCGAAACGTGAATGGCAATCGTATGCTCTGAAATACCCAGAATTCTGGCAATCGACGCGTTGGAATGGCCTTCGCTCAGTAATTGAAACACCTGTTTTTGCCGCCGCGTCAGATTTGGAATGCGTGCCGCGGCGGCCATCGTCGCCGCAGAGGTTTTTGCCCGCGCCAGAGGCGGGTGCATGGGTGTAAGCGAAGCATCCTGACTGGGGCCGGCTGCCCCAAAAATCTGCGGCGGCATATAAATCTCGCCGCGCAACACCATCTCGATGGCATATACCAGGGTATCGCCGGGGGCGGATTTGGGAACGAAACCCATGGCGCCAGCATCCAGCGCGCGTATCACGTCCTGCCGGTTTTCCGCCATGGAGACGACAATAATCGGCACTGCGGGCACGATCCTGGAAATTGCCGTGATTTCGTCAAACCCGGAACCATCCGGCATCAATAAATCGAGCACGATCAGATCAAGATCAGGGTGTTGACTGGCAAGCTGGCGGGCTTCGCCGAAGCTGCTTGCTTCAAGAAATATATTAACGGGCCGCGACAGACGAGACAGGGAATGCCGCAGCCCGGTACGCGAGACCCAATGGTCGTCAGCAGCCAGAATTTTCATTCACTACTACCTAAAGTTGCCCGGCAGCTTGGTGTCATTTAATTGTTACAAAAAATCACGCCGCCGATCAGGAAAATATTACCTGCAATTCCAGCGGCTTACCAGCAGTATAATGGGCAAGGTTGCGCAAAAATACGGCGTCGCTGCGCGGTTCCATCAACGGGCTGGAGGCTGCGCAATGGGCGGTTACCCGGACCCTGGGATGGTCCCAGAACACGCTGCCGGCGGGCAGCGGCTCGGTCTCAAACACGTCAAGAATGGCGCATTCCGGCACCCCCCGGTTCAGGCTTTCCAACAGCGCGGCTTCGTCAATAAGGGCGCCCCTTGCGATATTCACAAGCACCGATCCAGGCTTCATGGCCGCCAGAAAGGGGGCATTCACAATATGCCGGGTGGTTTCATTGGAGTCGGCCGTCAACACCACAACATCCGTGGCCGGCAACGCCGCCAGCATTTCATGCGGACGAATCATGACATCCGCCGGTTCGGCCCCGCGCGGATTGCGGCGCACGCCTGTCACATGGGCCTCAAACGCCATCGCCCGCTTGCCGGTTTCCTGGCCTATATTGCCGTAGCCGACAATCATCCATCTGGTGTTGGCTATATCGCGGAAGGCCAGCCTTTTCCATTCATGGGCCGCCTGCCTGGCGCGGCGCGCCGGATTTGGCTGGTAATAATCCAGCACCGTGGCCATGACGAATTCGGCGATCCCTTTGGCCGCGCAATTACTGTTGGTGTAGATTTCCGCCTTTCTGGCCAGCACCTGAAGGAATGGATTGTCGAACCCGGCGGCGGCCGATTGCATCCATTTAATTTTTGGGCCGTTCTCGATCGTTGAAAAATAGGTTTTTGCGGCGCTGGCGAAAAATATATCCACACTGATATAGGCGACGTCGGCGCGCACCTCTTCGGGACGCAATTGTTTGCCATCCTGAACGATCTGTCCCTCTCTGGTTACCAGAATGGGCTGCGCCTGCGGGCAAATTGCATGAATTTCATTCTGCAGGCGCCGGTAAGTAGGTTCATATATGAATATACGCATGGGTTTCCTGCCCCTCAAGCTTGACTTTGTTGGAGTCCAAGGTTAGGTTCCGTCCCTTATTTGACGCGGGTAACCGCTAATTCACGGGTTTATTTCGATGAAAGTCAGAAGTTCCTTGCGGTCCCTAAAGGCTCGCCACAAAGATTGCCGCATTGTCCGGCGTAAAGGCAAGGTCTATGTGATTAACAAGACCAACCCGCGCTTCAAGGCGCGTCAGGGTTAAAGCCGGGCGGCGCTATGCGGCATATCCTACCGCACGATTCCGGGCATGTGGCGCAGCATGTTATTTTCCAGTTCCATATCGGTGCGCCGCATCAAATCCTGCGCCAGCGCGCTTGCCTGCTTGTCCAGCTGGTTGAGCGTGGCGTCCTCTGGCATGGTAAAATAGCCGCTCGCCTGGGCCTCGGCATTTGAGGCGTGTTGTCCGGGAATGGCGGGTTGATACTCGACCCGCACATGAATGCGCCCGTCATAGCGATATTTCTGATCATCGGAAAACCAGCCCCGCAGCCCGCCCTTTGTCTTTAGTTCCTGACGCTTGATCTGCGCGTCAAGCAGGATGACCCTGACAATTCCCGGCGTGCCGTCGGCCTGCAACCGTGTTTTCACCCATTCCCGTACAGCGCCTGCCGGAGTTACGCTATAGCCCTGCTCGGTATAGGGTTCAGCAAACCGCTCCACCAGAATGATCTGCTCGGCCGCAAGCATCAGGGGCGGGCGTGTTTTGACGGCGTCCGCGCTGTTGCCAGCACCGAGGGACAGCAGCAGCGCAACTGCCGCCAGCGCAACATAACCGGCGGCATGGCGAATTTGACGCCGTAATTCAAGTTTCAGGAGCATTCAGCTCATCCAGTGTAAAGCGATAAGTTTCATTGCAAAATTCACAACTGCCTGAGATATGCCCATCCTGAAGCAATTCTTCCAGTACCGGGCGCGAATATTGCATTAGCACCCCGGCCAGCCGGTCCCGCGAACACCGGCAGCCAAACGCAACCGGGTGGCCGGGGAAAACCCGCACGCCATCCTCATGAAACAATCGATATAACAGGCGTTCATTCGCCAGATCAGGATCGACTAGTTCCGCATGCGTCGCACTCTGCATCAATATGCGGCATCGCCGCCAATCTTCATGTTCATCCGCCGGATCCTCCGGCGCACGTGACGCCCGCGCATTTTTGGGAAAATGCTGGATCAGAACACCGCCGGCAAGCCATTTGCCTTTGGTATCGTCTGGCGCCAGACGCTCGGCTGCCCGCAGATAGGATCGCCCGACGGACAGATGGATCGCGGTTGGAATTTGTTCGGATGCCAGAAAATAGTTTTCCGCGCAACGCGCAAGGCTATCCCCCTCCAGCGCGACGATGCCCTGATATCGCTCGGCCCCGGTTCCGGGATCAACAGTAAGCGCGAAATACCCTTTGCCGGCAAGGCGGGAAAAATCATCTTCATATGCGGCAAAATCCGCATTGCGGTCGTACACCGCATAGCCGCGCACCAGACCGGGATCTGCATTGCCGCTGGCAAGATAATCGGCAATCAGCATCGGCACCGGCCCGTCGCCTTTAGTCTGTAGGCTGAACGATCCGCTGAATTTCAGGCTGTTGCCAAGCAGCACCGCCAGGGTCAGCGCCTCGCCCAGCAGACGCGAAACCACATCCGGATAGTCGTGACGGCGAAGCACCAGATCGACAAGCGGCCCCAGCCGCACAATGCGCCCGCGCACATCCGCCCCTTCAACCGCAAACGGAAGAACGAAATCGTGTCTCCCTTCAACTGCGGCCTCCTGCTTCATGCAAAGCACCACGATAAGATGCCCTTTTGCGCATGCAGACGGTTTTCGGCTTCATCGATGACCACAGATTGCGGTCCGTCGATAACATCTACGGTTACCTCCTCGCCGCGATGGGCGGGCAGGCAATGCATAAAGATCGCATCCTTTCCGGCCAGGGCCATCAATTTTGCGTCAACCCGATAGGGCGCCAGCAGGTTATGCCGGTTTGCCGTATCCGTATCGCCCATCGACACCCAGGTGTCTGTGACGACGCAATCGGCGCCGTCAACAGCGGCGCGGGCGTCCTGCAGGACGTTCACATTCGCGCCCTCCGATCGCGCCCAGGCCAGGGCCGCGGCATCGGGCGCCAGCTCGGCCGGACACGCAAGCCGCAGCTCAAACCCGAACAGAGCGCTGGCGTGAATCCAGCTGGCGGCAACATTATTGCCATCGCCGCACCAGGCAATCGTGCGCCCCTTGATGGGGCCGCGTTTTTCTTCAAAGGTCATCAGATCGGCCATCAGCTGGCATGGATGGGTGGCGTCCGTCAGCCCGTTGATGACGGGCACGGTCGCATTCGCCGCCAGTTCCTCCAGCTTGTCATGGGTGTTGGTGCGTATCATGATCGCATCAACATAGCGCGACAGAACCCGTGCCGTATCGGCAACTGTTTCACCGTGCCCAAGCTGGATATCGCCGCCGCCCAAATGGATTGTCTGGCCGCCAAGTTGCCGCATGGCGACATCAAACGACACCCGGGTGCGGGTAGACGGCTTTTCAAAGATCATCGCCAGCACCTGGCCATTTAGCGGGGCGGATGCGTCAAGCGCCGCCTTGCCAAGATTTACGCGCCCGGCCTTCATCTTGTGCGCATGCGCCAGAATGCCGCGTAATTCCGCAGCAGGCAACACATTCAGATCAAGAAAATGCCGTGGTGCTTTGCTGGCGGTCATGTCATTTCACTCAGTTTTGTGCAGGCCGCGTCAAGCGCGGCGATCGCTTCGCTGATCTGCGCGTCTTCGATATTCAGCGGCGGCAGCAGGCGCACCTGATTGTCACCGGCCCCAACGGTCAGCAATTTTTCGGCAAGCAGGGCGTTCACCAGATCGGTGTTGGTTATCCGGCATTTGATGCCGATCATCAGGCCATCACCGTGAATTTCTTCAATCACGCCGGGATGACGGTCCGCCAGCATGGCCAGTTGCTGTTTCAGCCGGTTGGCGCGCTGCAACACCTGATCCAGAAATCCATCCGCCAGAATGACATCCAGCACGGCGTTGCCAACGGCGCAGGCCAGCGGATTGCCGCCAAAGGTAGAGCCATGGGTGCCCGCCGTCATGCCTTTTGCCGCAGCCTCGGTCGCCAGGCAAACACCCAAAGGAAAGCCGCCCCCGATGGCCTTGGCGATCGCCATGATATCGGGCGTTACGCCCGCCCATTCATGGGCGAACAGTTTGCCGGTGCGCCCCATGCCGCTTTGCACTTCGTCCAGCACCAGCAGAACGCCCTGTTCATCGCACAGCGTGCGCAGCGCCGCCAGAAAACCGGATGGCAGCACCCGGATGCCGCCTTCGCCCCGGATGGGTTCCAGCAAAACACCGGCGGTCTGCGGCCCGATAGCGGCCCTGATGGCGGCCAGATCACCGAACGGGACATGATCAAAGCCATCTACTTTGGGACCAAAGCCGTGCAGATGTTTTTCATTGCCGCCCGCAGAAATGGTTGCCAGGGTGCGGCCATGAAAGGCGCCTTCCTGGGTGATAAGCCGGTAGCGTTGCGGATTTCCATTGGCGAAATGATAGATGCGCGCCATTTTTATGGCGCATTCGACAGCTTCCGCCCCGGAATTGCAGAAAAACGCCGTGTCGGCGAAGGTCGCGGCGACCAGACGTTCCGCCAGCCGTTGCTGCCCCGGAATATGATACAGATTGGAGGTGTGCCACAGCTTTTCCGCCTGCGCCTTCAGCGCGGCAAACAGCGCCGGATGGGCATGGCCAAGCCCGTTGACCGCAATGCCGCCGCCCATGTCCAGATATCGCTCGCCAGTAGTGGTAAACAGATACGCACCCTCGCCCCGCTCGAAAGCGAGGTTGGTTCTGGCGTAGCTTGGCAGTACCGGGGTAATCATGATGCGCTCTCCTAAACGACGCAACGGCCCCGAAATTCGGGACCGTCATAGATAAACGTACGGAAAGCGGGGGATTATTCCCATCTGATGGCCCCGTGTCAATAATAATTGGGACAGCATTAAAAGTCGCTGATGATGCCCTTTCGTTCCCAGTCGCCATAGCGGGTTGGTTCCGGGCCCTGGGGGCCATTGATTTCCCTGGCCTCTGGCGCCTGCGAGGCAAGAGCGGCGGCAAGCTGGCGCCGTGTTTCGGCTTCGGCCAGCGCCCGCTTGGCCTCGGGGCTCAGCTTTTTTGCGGGAATTTCAACGGCCAGACGCAACTCCGCCTTTGGTGCGGTATCGGGACCCGTTGATCCCGGATTCCTTTCATCGGCCATCTGTCCAGCTCCGGATAGGGTTGCGCGCTTCTACTTGATATGTCACTTGGAACGCCTAGATTCAGTCTGACAATGTCAGTACGGCATTTTACAGTAAACGGACCCGTAGATGAATTATTTCCGCACCTCGCTTCTGCTCGCCGCCATGACGGCGCTGTTCCTGGGCATCGGTTTTATGCTTGGCGGCGCCGGCGGCATGATGATTGCGTTGGTTCTGGCGCTGGCGATGAATGGCTTCGCCTACTGGAATTCCGATAAAATGGTGCTGGGCATGTACGGCGCCCGCGCTGTTGACGAGGCAAGCGCGCCGGAATATGTCCGCATGGTGCGCCTGCTGTCGCAAAATGCCGGGCTGCCGATGCCAAAGGTTTATATCATCGACAACCCGCAGCCCAATGCCTTTGCGACAGGCCGAAATCCCGAACACGCCAGCGTGGCGGCGACAACGGGCCTGTTGAACATGCTTGGCCCGCAGGAACTGGCCGCCGTTATGGCCCATGAACTGGCCCATGTGCGCAACCGTGACACGCTGATCATGACCGTTACGGCGACCATCGCGGGCGCAATTTCGATGCTGGCGAACATTGCGATGTTTTCCGGGGACAACCGTAATAACCCGCTGGGCTTTGTGGGGGTTCTGCTGCTGATGGTGGTCGGGCCGATGGCTGCTGCTTTGGTGCAGATGGCGATTTCGCGCGGCCGTGAATATGAGGCCGACCGGATCGGCGCAGAAATCTGCGGACGCCCGCTCTGGCTGGCGTCGGCGCTGGACAAAATGTCCATTGCCGCAGAACAGATCGACAATGCGCCGGCCGAGCGTAACCCGGCGACGGCGCATATGTTCATCATCAATCCGCTGCATTCACAGCGCATGGATTCGCTGTTTTCCACCCATCCGTCCACCGCCAACCGGATTGCGCGCCTGCGCGAGATTGCAGCCGGGGAGAAAGACCGCTAAAACCCCCGGATGAAAGATCAACAAGGCCTGATGGCCCGGCAAGCCGGGGTATGGTTGCTGCACGCGGTGCTGCGCCGCAATCTCGGACTGGATGAGGCGCTGGCCGCCGCCTTTGACGCGGCCCCGTTCAATGCATTAAGCCCCCGCGACCGCGCCTTTGCGCGCACCATCGCCGCAACCACGTTGCGCCGCATGGGCCAGATCGATGCGGTGCTGCGCACCTATCAGACGCGGCGTCTGCCGCCGCGCGCGGGTCTGGCGCAAAACATTCTGCGCGCGGCGGCGGCCCAAATCCTGTTCCTTGGCACTGCCGCCCATGCCGCCGTCAGCAATGCGGTGGAACTGGCGGACAAGGATACAGACGCGCGCCATTACAAGGGCATGATCAATGCGGTGCTGCGCAAAGTGGCGTCCGGCGGACATATTTTGCTGGCAGGGCAGGATGCCGCCAGACTTAACACCCCGGAATGGCTATGGGAAAGCTGGCGGATCGCCTACGACGAAGCTGCCGCCCGCGCGATTGCCATGGCGCACCTGGATGAGCCGCCGCTGGATATCAGCGTGCGCCGGGATGTGGATGGATGGGCGCGGCGTCTGGAGGCGCAACGGCTGCCCACGAACAGCCTGCGTCGCGCCACGGGCGGACGCATCGAGGATTTACCCGGATTTGCCGAAGGTGAATGGTGGGTGCAGGACACCGCTGCAAGCCTGCCGGTGCGCCTGTTCGGCGATGTGGCGGGCAAGCCCGTGATCGACCTGTGCGCCGCCCCCGGCGGCAAGACTTTACAGCTAGCCGCCGGCGGGGCGATTGTGACGGCCGTCGACCGGTCCGAAGTGCGCCTGCGCCGGGTGCAGGAAAACCTTAGCCGGATGAAACTTACGGCCACCTGTATCACGGCGGACGCCACCCAGTGGCGCCCGCCAGCGCCTGTATCTTATGTGTTGGTGGATGCGCCCTGTTCCGCCACCGGCACGATCCGCCGCCACCCTGATATTGCGTGGCGCAAAACCCAGGCGCAGATTGACGGCTTGATGGTGTTGCAGGACCGGCTGATTGCCGCTGCCGCAGACATGCTGGCGCCGGGCGGCATCCTGATTTTCTGCACCTGTTCCCTGCAACCCGAAGAAGGGGCCGAACGTATCGAAGCCTTTCTGGCGAAGGGCGCGCCGTTTGTGCGGGCGCCTGTAAAGGCCGACGAAGTGGGCGGCATGGCGCAACTGATCACCCCTCTGGGCGAGCTGCGCACCCTGCCCGGGCATCTGGGCGAACTTGGCGGCATGGATGGCTTTTATGCCGCCAGGTTGCAAAAGATTTAAGCCAGCAACTATTCCGCCGCGTAACGGGCGTCCTCTGCATCCTGCGCCTTGGCGGCGGGAATGACCTTTTCACCGAACAGGCGCATGGTGCGTTCGGCGGCCTCCAGGGGCATTCCCCCATAGCGGATGCAGCAATTCAGATCATAATTGCCGATGATCTTGCGCCGCGCCTGAATTTTCTCGATGCACTGTTCCGGCGTTCCCCACACATGGGCTTTGAGATAGCCGCTCGCCATCTCATCCATCCCGAGCTGTTTGAGAATATCCACGGCGGCGCCATAGGATTCGTATCCCTTGGCGGTTTTGAAGTGATCACCGGCCAGTTCGTAATGTCCCATCAGACTGGCCAGATAGCAGGTCACATATTTATGGGCATTGTCTTCGGCGCGCGATGCGTCTTCATCACACACAACAAAGTCGCAAATTTGCGGAATGGGCGCCGGGCCCGCATGGTGCCTGAGGTATTCCGCCTGATGCATGTCGATCATGCCCCTGTGATCTTCCCATGGCCCCTGGGTGAACATGTTCTGGCGGACGCCAAGGCGTCCGGCGGCCACCGCCGAATCCGGCGACATGGTCACGCAGAAGGTGCGGTCCCTGAAGCTTTTTTGCGGACGCGGGCGGATTTCGGTGCGCGGCTGCGAATAATAGGGTCCATTCCCTTCGATGAAACCGGTTTCCAGCGCATTCATGATCATGGGCGCGGCCTCATCGAAGCGGTCGCGCGACGTTTCCATATCAATCTGGAACGGGGCGTATTCCATCCGCGACAGACCACGGCCCATACCGAAGATGGCGCGTCCGTTTGACAGCAGATCCAGCAGCGCCATTTTTTCCGCCACGCGCAACGGATCATTCCACGGCACGATTACCGCCCCGGTGCCGAGCCGGATGCGTTTGGTGCGCCCCGCCATGTTCGCCAGAAACACCGTATTATCCGGACAGAACGAATAGTCGTCAAAATGATGCTCGACAACCCACAGATGGTCAAATCCCACCTCGTCGGCGAGGATCGCCAGTTTGATTTCTTCTTCATAAACTTTGGCGTCGGTCATGTCCGCGCCATACCCATAACTCTGGAAAATCATCTGAACGCCGAATTGCATCTGCATCACTCCCGGGTTGTTGTTTCATAAAGCCTAGCCGATAAAACACCATGTGTCGATTAAAGTGCTTATTGTGTGCTAATCACATGAAATACCTAGATTATTTTTCGTTTCCGCAACCCGGCGATAGCGTCATCGGTGACGCCAATGCCGCGCAGCAGCGCATCCGTATCCGCGCCCAGCGCCGGGGCCGCATTGCGCGGGGCGGCCACCCCCTGGGTGCGGATGGGCGGCGCCGCCATGCGATATTCGTCCCCGTTTGCATGTGCGTAGGCATGAATGCCGCCGATGGCCGCCACAAACGGATTTTCCAGCGCCTGCGCCACATCATAAATCGGCGCGGCGGGAACCCGGCCATCAAAATGCGCCAGCCAGTCCGCTGTCGTCCGGGTACGGAACAGATCATCCAGCTGGATGTTCAGTACGTCGCGGTTGGCCAGCCGCCGGGCGGCGTTCACATAATTTGGGTCCAAAACCCATTCCGGCTTTCCCAGATGTTCGCACAGGACAGGCCAGAATTTTTCCTTGTTGCACATGATGAATATCCAACTGTCCTTGGTCGGATAAAGCTGGCACGGCGTCAGCGATGGGTGCGCCGAGCGCGGCAGGCGTTTTTGCACGTCGCCCGTGGCCAGATACCATGTGGCGAGATAGCTCAGATTATGCAGCGCCAGATCAAACAGGCTGACGTCAATATCGCGCCCCACGCCGGTTGTCCGCGCCGCCGTCAGCGCGGCCAGCAGCCCATACGACATGGCAAGGCCGGTCATCATATCAACTATCGATAGTCCGGCGCGCGCTGGCGGCCCATCCGGTTCGCCGGTCAGGGTCAGATAACCCGCCTCCGCCTGCATCAGATAATCAAAGCCCGGCCAGTCTGCGCGCGGGCCGGTCCGGCCATAGGCGCTGAGATGCGCGCAGACAATGGCCGGGTTAACGTCTTTCAGCGCGTCATATGTCAGGCCCAGTTTGGCGTGCACATCGCCCCGCAGATTACAGGCCACCGCATCGGATTTCGCCGCAAGCAGGCGGAACAGCGCGCGGCCTTCATCGCGGCTTAAATCCAGCGTAAGGCTTTTCTTGTTACGGTTAAAACTGTGAAAAAACTGGCTGTCGCCGGGGCCAAAAAAGTGCGGGCCGACATGGCGGGCCATATCGCCGCCATCATTGGGATTTTCAATCTTGATGACTTCCGCCCCCTGATCCGCGAGGAACATGGTGCCGAACGGCCCCGCGCCATATTGTTCGACCGCCAGCACGCGCACCCCCAGCAATGGTAGGCCCTGCGCGCTCATGCAGGGTTGCGGGCGATCAGGGCGCGGGCGATGATCTGGCGCTGCAATTCATTGGTGCCCTCGCCGATGGCCAGCAGCGGCGCGTCGCGGTAATACCGCTCCACATTGAACTCGCGCGAATATCCGTAAGCCCCATGAATGCGCATGCATTCCAGGCTGTTGGTCAGCGCCGCCTCGGATGCGAACAGCTTGGCCATGCCCGCCTCCATGTCGCAGCGCTCGCCCAAATCATATTTTTCCGCCGCCGAGCGCACCAGCAGTTTCGCGGCCTCGACATTCGTCGCCATGTCGGCCAGTTTGATCTGGATCGCCTGATGTTCGCAAATCGGCACGCCAAAGGTTTTGCGGATCTGGGAATAGGCGACCGCGTCGTTCAGGCTGGCGCGGGCAATGCCCACCCCGCGCGCCGCCACATTGATGCGCCCCAGTTCCAGCCCGCCCAGTATCTGGCTCAGCCCGCGTCCCTCGACGCCGCCGATCAGATTTTCGGCGGGCACTTCGTGATCTTCAAACAGCAGTTCGCCGGTGTCGATGCCGCGATAACCGATTTTTTCCAGCTTGCGGGTGACGGAAAATCCTTTGCCCTTTTCGGTCAGCAGCAGGCTCATGCCCTTGTGGCGCGGCAGGTCGCGCTTCTCGGTTTTCACCAGCACCGCCAGCACCTGGCCCTGAATGGCATTGCTGATCCAGGTTTTCGCGCCATTGATCACATAGCAATCGCCCTTTTTTACTGCATGGGTGCGGATGCCCTGCAGGTCGGTGCCCGCATCGGGTTCGGTCAGGGCAATGCCGCCGCGCAATTCACCGGTGGCGAAACGCGGCAGGTAACGCTGTTTCTGCTCCTCGGTGCCAAAGCGCTGCACGCTTGCCGCCATGATCAGATGCGAATTGAAAATGCCCGACACCGACATCCACACCGTTGATACGCGCTCGACAATCTGCGCATAGGTCCGCGCGCCAAGGCCCAGCCCGCCATATTCCGGCGCTATGGTCGCGCCAAACAGGCCCAATATTTTCATTTTTTCGACGATCTCATGGGGATATTCATCGGCCTGGTCCAGCGCATGGGCATAGGGTTTGACATCGCGTTCCAGAAAACGGTCAACCGCATCCAGAATGACATTTTCCTGCTCGATCGAAATCTGGTTGCTCACGCCTTACGCTCCTTGCCATACCGGGGGTTCATCGACCGCATGGCCGCGTTTGGGGATCAGGACCGTGCGTTCAAAGCGCATGAACACCGTGCCGTCGGCTTTTTTCCCGGTGGTGCGCACGCTGACCAGCCCCTGGTTGGGGCGCGATTTGGACGGGCGCTTGGCGATCACTTCGGATTCTGCATAGATCGTGTCGCCCACGAACACCGGCGCGGGCATTTCAATATTGGTCCAGCCCATATTGGCGATGGCCTTCTGGCTGACGTCGGAGACGCTCATGCCCACAACAATCGATAAAGTCAGCGTACTGACCACAACCTGTTTTCCGAACTCGCTGTGCGCAGCGAACGCCGCGTCGAAATGCAGCGGATGGGTGTTCATGGTCAGCAGGGTGAACCAGGTATTGTCGGCCTCGGATATGGTGCGCCCCGGACGATGTTCGTACACGTCGCCGACGGTGAAATCCTCATAATCGCGCCCCGCCACCTCGCGGTAACGATTGGGGCCGATCTTTCTGCTTTCGACAACCATGATATATCCTCAATTAGGTCTGGTCAGCGCCAGCATTGCATTGATGTTATTGGCGCGATCAAGGCTCATCAGCGCATCGGCCAGCCGGTCCAGCGCCGTTTGCGTCATGTACGGCCCCGCCAGCGCATCGAATTTCTGGCGCAGTTCCGGCAGGCCCGGAAAGTTTTCCGGCTCGCCCTTCGGGATGGCGGTAAATTTCTCGAAACTTCCATGGCGGGTGCGCACCCGCGCCACGCCGCTCATCTGGCGCGGATATTCGGCTTCGGCCTGCGGGTCAATGATACTGGTGATGCGCCGCGTCAGGGCCAGGGTTTCAGGGTCATGTAGGTGGCGGGCGTAATCATCCCATCCCATGCCCCCCTCGCGCAACGCCACGGCGGCCAGAAACGGCATAGAGAATTGTCCGTCCACGATGCTTTTGGGGTTCTGCTTGGCTGCCTGTGGATTGCCGATAATATCCCAGCCGGTTTGCGGCAGGCCGATTTCCACCGCCTCGATATCGGCAATCGCAAAACCGTGCTGCGCGCGCAGGGCAATGAGGGCGTCCATCGCCGCATGGCTGTAGCGGCAGCTGGGATAGGGTTTAACCGCAATCGCCAGGGTTTCATAGCGCGATCCCAGACCGGCGGTGGCGTTTTCAAATACCGGATGCGGCGCATAGGAATTGAGAAAGCCATGTTCGCCTTCGATGGCGCTGGCGGGTCCGATAAATCCTTCCGCCGCAAGGCTGGCGGCGATCAGCCCGTTCATTGCCGCATAGCCCGCCTGAAAGCGTTTGGTCCAGGCGCCCTCGGCCAGAAACTCCATGGTGCCGGAGGTCTGGCTTAAACAGACGCCAAAGCCATGGGCGATTTGCGCGGCGCTTAATCCAAGCACACGTCCCGCCGCCGCAACGGCGCCAAACGCGCCGCAGGTCGCGGTGGGGTGAAAGCCGCGCGCATAATGGTCCTTCGGCACCAGCGCCAGACTCAGGCGTATCTGCACTTCGTATCCGGCGATAATGCCCGCCAGCACATCCTTGCCGCTGGCGCCGGCCATTTCCGCCGCCGCCAGCGCCGCAGGCACAATCGGCGCGCTGGGGTGGATGGAGCCCGCCGCATGGGTGTCGTCAAAATCCAGACTGTGCGCCAGCGCGCCATTGATCCACGCGGCGCCCGCAAAACTCGCGGTGGCGCCGCCGCCGAAAATGGTGGCGGTCCCGGACATGAAGCCCAGCCGTTCTGCGGCGCGCAGCATCGCGGGCGTCGATTCCGCGTCGTGCCGGGCGCGCACAGCAATGCCGATGGTGTCGAGCAGCAGCAGTTTGGCGCGATCCGCAATCGCCGGATCGATCCGGTCCAGCGAAACAGCGGCGGAAAATTCCGCCAATTGCCCGGTAATAGCGCCTGTCATGCCCGGCTCCATTTAATGCAGTAATATTGCAGTGGATTATCGTACATTTGTGTTTATTACCCCAGGAATATCCTTACCCATCATGCACGGGCGATGTTTCGCTCAACCTTCCTGTCAGGTGCGATGCAGGGCTTGATCCTGGTGATTTGGGGCATGATCTGGCGTTTTGCCTCCAGGGTGTCGAAGGCGTTTTGCAGGCGCAGGAAATAACCTTCTGACAAGCCAAAGAATTTGCAGAGACGCAAATCGGTATCCGCCGTGACGCTGCGCCTGCCTTTGACAATGGCGTGAATCCGGTTGGGCGGCACGCCAATGGCGTGCGCCAATTTGTTCTGGCTCATGTCCAATTCATCCAGAAATTCCAGTTTAAGAATTTCGCCCGGATGCGGATTATGTAACTGGCTCATTTTGACGCTCTCTGTATTTGGGCTATTCAATGATAATCGACTATCTCCACGTTAATCGCCTCGCCTTCAACCCATTGGAAGCAAATACGCCACTGGTCATTTATCCGGATACTTAACTGTCTGTTCCGCCTGCCTTTCAGCGCTTCGAGACGGTTACCGGGCGGATGGCGCAGATCATCCATATTCTGAGCAGCATCCAGTTGCCGCAACTTGCGTAAAGCACGCTCCTGAACGTCCTTGGGCAGCTTCCGGCTATTACGGCCCTGCCAAACGCGGGCTGTCTCACTGTCTCGAAAAGACCGGATCATTTCGCGCCGTTATATTTAAGCTAGTATGCGAGACGTATCAAGTAAGTATGCCCTTGTGCGGCGTTACAGCCGGTTAACCCAAAAAATCGCGCGCGGTAAACAATGACGCAAGCGCCACGCCAGCAGCAGAAAGCGCTTCGCCTGCCCCCTCCAGCCGGTCCACAACCGTAATGGCGCGCGTTACGATGCCGCCCGCCTCACGCACCACGGCAATGGCGTCGAGGATCGATCCGCCGGTGGTGGTCACGTCTTCCACCATCACTATGTTTTTCCCGGCGAGGCCCTCGCCCGGCGCAAAGCCTTCGATGCGCTGTTTCGCGCCATGTTCCTTGGCCTTCTTTCTAACGATAAATGACGGTATCGGCGTGCCGCGTTGATGGCTCAACAGGGATATGGCGCAGGCGATGGGGATCGCGCCCAGTTCCAGCCCGCCCACCAGATCGGGTTTAGCGCCAGCAAGCTGATCCAGCATCAGGCCGCCGATCAGGGCCGCGCCTTCCGGGTCCAGCATCGTCGGTTTCATGTTGAAGTAGAAATTGCTTTTCTTGCCGGACGCCAGCGTGATCTCAACCCCCTGACCGAAGGATTTTGCGGCGATCAGGCTGTGCAGGCGGGCGGCGGTGTCAGGACTGTCGGTCATGGTCTATCCAATGGTGGCGAGCGCCGGAAACATTTCCAGTAATAAATAGCTCAAAGATTGCAGCGAACCGAAGAAAATCATTACGCCGGTCACAACCAGCAATCCGCCAGCGGCTATTTCCACGGTGTGCAGGTGGCGGCGAAAGCGCTGCATGAAGCCCATGAACCGGCGCACCCCCCAGGCGGCCAGTAAAAACGGCGCCCCCAGCCCCAGTGAATAGACCGCCAGCAGGGCCATGCCGGCAAACAAGGTGTCCTGACTGGCGGCAACCGCCAGAATGGCCCCCAGAATAGGCCCGATGCAGGGCGTCCAGCCAAATGCAAACGCCAGCCCGACAATGTACGCGCCCAGCAGGCCGCCGCCGCGCTGATCCGGCGCAAAGCGCGCCTCGCGGTTCAGCCAGGGCAGGCGCAACAGCCCGGCCATATGCAGGCCGAACAGCACAATCACCGCGCCTGCAATTTTGGACAGCACATCCAGCTGGCCGACAAGCAGCGCGCTGATCGCCGACGCCGACGCGCCCAGCGCCACGAAAACCGTGGTAAAGCCCAGCACAAAGGCAACCGCCCCCGCCATCACCTGACGGCGCAGTTCCGGGCTGGCGGCCGCCGTTTCCTCCGTCAGCCGGTCAAACGAGATGCCTGCGACATAGCACAGATAGGCCGGCACCAGCGGCAAGACGCAGGGCGACAGAAAGCTGATCAGGCCGCCCAGCCCCGCCGCCATAAATCCGATTTCAATGCCGCTCATGGGCGCAACTCATTCGATCCGTCGTGACCGGGCTTTATATCCGCTATCCGGCTGTAAATCAGCAGCGCAAACACCAGACACGCCGCCAGAAATCCAAACAGGGTCCGATAAGCGCTGACAGGCGCGGGTGCGCCCGGCGCCGCAAACTGGCCAATGATCACGCCGGCAATATATTGCAATGCGCCGGCCCCCGCCATGCCCCCCATGTTCAGCAGGGAAATGCCGCGCCCGATCATGTGGTCGGGAAAAATCGCCCGCCCGTGGGCAATGGCGATGACTGAAAAACCATTGCAAAATCCCATCACAGCGAATATCGCCGTCACCGCCATCAGATCCGACGCAATGAAAACGGTCAGGGCAATCAGCATCAGGGCGCTGACGCCGCCCCCCAGCAGGATGGGCTTCTTGCGGCTATCGAAGCGGATATCCATCTGGCCCCAGAACAGCATGCCGGCCGCCGTGCACGCCGCCATCACCAGCAGCACAGTGCCGCGCGCCGGACCATCCAGGCCGTGCACGTCATGCAGATAAGGGCTGGCCCACAGGCCCAGCAGGGTGGCGGCGCAGCCCAGCCCGACAAATTGCAGGATCAGCAGATGCGGCAGGCTTGGGTTGCGCAGCACCGCCCCGAAACCGAGCAGACTTTGCCACAGGCTTTCAGCCGCCCCTTCGTGCAGTTGATGCGCGGCCTGCTGACCGGGCGGCGCATCGCGCGCAATCAGCCACACCAGTATCCCCATGATCGCCGTGATGACCGCCGTGCCGGTAAAGGCCCCCCGCCAGCCGATCCACACCGCGATCAGCGCCAGCGGCGCCGTCGCCGCGATGCCCCCCAATGTGCCGGCGGCGATATGGATGCCCGACAGGGTGCCAAAACGCTCGCGCGAAAACCAGCGCGTATAGATCATCAGCGGTCCCATCAGCAGGCACGAACAGCCGATGCCCATCAGCACCCGCCCGATGCTGAGCCAGAACAGCGAATGGGCGTTGGCGAACAACAGCGAGCCTGCAATCGCGAACACCATCAGCAGGCTGGTGGTCAGGCGCGCCCCATAGCGGTCCAGCATCAGCCCGACGGGAATTTGCGACGCCGCAAACGCAAAGAAAAAAGCGCCGCTCAGAACCCCCAGCGATTGCGGGGCCAGGTTCAGCTCACGCGCCAGATCGGGTGAAATAACCCCGGTGCTGGATCGCAGAAACTGGCTGATCATATAAGCGGCGCACAACACGCCAACCAGAACGGCAATGCGCGCCATGGATGGAGCGGCAGTTTGGCCGGTGCTCACGCGGTGGTGTAACGCGCCCGGACGCCGCGTTCAATCGCCGCCGCATGCAGCCGGTCCACCTCAAGCTCATCGCGGATCATTTCCAGCAGGCGCAATTCTTCCTGCTCCAGCTTGCCGTCGGCCGCCGCCACTTCGCAGGCCAGCGCATAGGCGGTTTCGCGCAACGCGGGCGACAGCGCCTCTTTCACCAGGCCCAGCACCGCGTCCAGCCCGTCTTCGGGTTCCAGCATATTGACGCAGTCCTGCGCCGACGCCACCAGAGTGTCGCGGTCAACACCGTTAAATATCGGCAGGCTTTCCACAATGCCGCCAATGGTGCGCAGTTCGTCATCGCCAATAATGTTGTCGCTGGTCGACATGGTGACCATGACGAAGATAAGTGCGCTCTGCCGGTTGATCGTCGATGCCATGGTGTTCTCGCCTGTGAATGTGTGCGCCCGAACCTATTTGATTGGCCGCATTGGCGCAATATCTATCGGCGGCGGGTGCGATATGCGTCACTGGATGTAATTTGGGGGGTGGTCACAGCCATTGTCTTTGAAAACGCATGCCAATGCAACACGGTGTCATTGCGAGCGACCCGCTGCGCCAGCGCTTGCGCGGCGAGAGCGTGGCAATCCAAGGTTACAAACCCAGGCCGTGCCGTATGACTCTGGATCGCCGCGCTTCGCTCGCAATGACGGAGCGGGTGGAGCTGTATGGCAATTCAATTATGACGCAGAATGCGCTAAACTGCACTATGTCCGATGATTCCCCACCCGGTACACATGAAGACGGCCCAAACCCGGAGCATCTCGCCATCCTGCGGCAGGGGGTAGGAGCGTGGAACAAGTGGCGGGCTGAGAACCCTGATGTTCGGCCAAACTTAGTTGGGTTCGATCTAAGCGGGATTAATTTTGCAGGCAACGCCTTTATACTTGGGATCAGCCGTTTAGGCGGCGGCGATGTACTAGGAGGTAGCGTCAATGGGGCTAACCTTAGATTAGCCAACCTCAGAAAAACCAAGTTTAAGGGTTCTGATCTTAATGGTGTTGACCTCCAATGGGCAAACATCACGAGGGCAGACTTGTCTGAATCCCTGCATCTTACGCAGCAGCAAATTGATGTCGCGTATGGTAATTGGCTGACGTTACTGCCACCCGGCCTGATATATCCGGATCGCTGGGAAAAGGAACCGGTGTCAAATTCCGGGCTTAAATCTAGAGACGATGTCCGGGATTGGTCGGAATATTTTTTCAAACCATTTCCTGAGCCTGAGGATCGACCTAGTCCCAAATCATCCATACTGGACATCCCGTCCCCCATTTCGATGGCGTGGAATGCGGAAGGAAAAATTGCGGTCATTGCGCCGCAGGAGCGACCGCCTGCGCATGGCCTTGGCACGGGGACGCGGGACTTGCTGGCGCAGGCGCTCATTGCCATGGCCACTGATCTGGCGAATCATATCCGCGACGGCAACAGCGACCAGAACATTGCAAAGCGGCTGGATGCCTATGCGCGTGAATGCGCAAAGGGTGGCGCGCAACTGAACATTCTGCAGCTGGACGCCATTGTCCGTACCGTGAGCGGATTGGTGCGCAGGGATACAGATGCACTTTCGGTTATTGATTCAGAAGAATTTTCCGTCTTTACCCACGACCATGATGCGCTTACCCGCTTCTATCCAGATTTTGAAGATTACAAGCGGGCGTTGGCCAGTGCCCCAAATATTTCCGCACCGCCAAGTATCGACCTTGCGAAGCTGCTGCGTGAACTGCCGGGATCGCAGGTTTTTGACGCCAGCGTTCCCGACGCGATTGATGATGTTCTGCCGCAAGGCGGAGCCCCTCTGGCCCCCAAAGGGCTGGATACCCAAGAGACAAAGGAGCGCAAGTTTGCACTGATAGGGATCGTAAAAACGATATGGAAGGCGCTAACGGAAATTCCGGTCAAAATCGTCAATGCGTATAACGCCATTGACCTTCTTATTGTCCGCTTGCAGCCCTTTTTTGATTGGCTTATGAAATTATAGTAGCATTCAGCGTCATTGCGAGGCGCGGAACGCGCCGTGGCAATCCAGGGACACAGATACAGGCTGTGCAGTGAGACTCTGGATCGCCACGCTTCGCTCGCGATGACGGAGCGAGCGGGGTGATGCTGTCCAGACACAAATGCGATGACGGAGCGGGTATTGGAAAGCGCCAATGAAGCAGCCCGCAGTTTACATCATGGCAAGCAGGCGCAATGGCACACTGTACACCGGCGTGACGTCAAATCTGCCGCAGCGGGTTTACCAGCACAAGCATGATGTAACCGGCGGGTTCACATCGTGGTATGACTGCAAACTGCTTGTCTATTTTGAAATGCATGAGGATATGGCCAACGCCATTTTGCGGGAAAAAAAGATCAAGGCGGGGACCAGAAAAACCAAGATTTCATTGATTGAAACGGTGAATCCTTTCTGGAAGGATTTATATGCGGATATTCTTTGATTGTTAATACGGTGAGCCGAATACATTCTGCGTCATTGCGAGGCGCGTAGCGCCGTAGCGATCCGCAGCGCCAGCGCTTGCGCAGCGTGTCCGGGGTTACAAACTCAGGCCTTGCATTGCGACTCTGGATTGCCGCGGCGCTACGCGCCTCGCAATGACGGAACGGGCGGGGACAGGGCGCCTGACTGATCCGTATCGTCCAGATCAGTCAGGCGCCTGTGCCCCTAATTCTTCCGTACAAAGCTGAAATACTTGTCCATTTTTTCGCGGGCCTCTTCCATCTTGGCGATGTATTTATTGAAGCCGCCATTGTAGGTGCCGTCCTGGCGGCGGTTGAATTCGCCTTCGAAATTGTAATAGCCCGGCGTGCAATCCTGGTTGCGGGTGGTTTTGCCGCGGTGGGAAATGACTTCCTGCACCCACCATTCCTCGGCGTCCTTTGTCACATCCATGGCGTGATAGCCGTTCTTGCGGCAATAATCGATGCAGGCGGCAATGTGTTCGCCCTGGGTGTTCAGGATGTCGGTCAGGTTGAACTGGAATGACGCCTGATAGCCGCCCATGACGAACATGTTCGGGTATCCCGCCGAATGAATGCCGACCAGGGTGCGGATGCCGTCGCTGTAATAATCGTTCAGATCAAGGCCTTTGACGCCCTTGATCTGGTTGTAAATGCCGGTCTTCTGCACCTCGAAACCGGTGGCGTAGATCAGCAGGTCAAGCTCATACTGCCTGCCCTCGAACACCGGACCCTTTTCATTGATTTCGGTTATGCCTTTGCCATGGGTGTCGACCAGATGCACATTCGGCCGGTTATAGGTTGGCAGATATTCGTCATGAAAACACGGGCGCTTGCACATGAACATGTACCAGGGTTTCAGCGCGTCCGCTGTCGCCTTGTCACGCACGATTTCATCGATGCGGGCATGAATGCGCATCATGTGATCGATGTTGGAATTTTCCTGCTTGCGGATTTTATCCTCGCGCGGCGTCGCGGCGAACTGGGCGCGCTGCTCTTCGGTCATGGTTGGCGGCTCAAGATAGGCGGCGCGGCGTTTGGCCTGCCAGCCGGGTTTCAGCGCGCGCGCCCAGTTGGGATCGGTCGCCCAGTCGTCGCGAATGTCGATCGAGGACGGCGTACGCTGAAACACGTACAGTTCTTTCGCGTTGGCGCCAAGGCCGGGTATGGCCTGAATGGCGGTTGCGCCGGTGCCGATGATGCCAACCCGTTTGTCCTGGAGACGCGAAAGATCCTGCCCGGTATAGTCATAATCCCAGCGTGAGGTATGGAAGGAATGGCCCTTGAAGGTTTCCATGCCCTTGATGCGGGCCAGCTTGGGCTTGGACAGGGTGCCGTTGGCGCAGATCACAAAGCGCGCCTTCATATGATCGCCGCGGTCCGTGGTGATGTTCCACATCTTTTCGTCTTCGTCCCACACGGTGCCGGTAATGGTGGTCTGAAACACCGCCAGTTCGTACAGATTGTATTTTTTGGCGATAGCCTGGCAGTGCTCGTAAATTTCATCGCCCCTTGCGTAACGATGCTTGGGGACATAATTCATTTCATCCAACAGCGGCAGATAATCATAGGACGGCACATCACAGGCCACGCCGGGATAGCGGTTCCAGTACCAGGTGCCGCCCACATCGGCGGCTTTCTCAACGATACGAATGCTGTCAACGCCAATCTCGCGCAGACGCGCAGACGTGAGCAGCGCAGAAAACCCGCCGCCGATAAACAGTACTTCGACCGTGTCGTTGATAGGCGCGCGCGGCTTGATCTCACCGCCATAGGGATCGTCCAGATATTTCGCGAGCGAGCCATCGAAATCGGATGTGTACTGTTTGGTTCCTTCGGGACGGTAATTCACCCGCACATCCCGTTCTTCAGCGAACTTTTTCTTGATGTCATCATAGTAGGATTGGGGCTTCGGCTCCGGCCGTTTCTTTTTCGTGTGGCCGCCGGGCAGAATGCTTTCCAGCGGGTTGCGTTCATATTTTTCGTTCAGTTCTTCAATCGTGGGCATTGTTGCTCTCCTGGTTTTGTATGCTGAATAGAGTTACCGGATCGGGTGGCGGCGCATTCCCGGCTGCGCCCTTCACACCAGAAATGTCAGATTGTCCTGCGCCTCGTCCAGGCTGACCAGGACGGCCTTCTTGTACCTGATCCTGAAATCGCCATTCTCCGGGACAAGCTTATAATGCGAACGGCCGGTATGGTAGCGCTGTTCATGCTTGCGGATTTCATTGATGATGAAATTCGCATGCACGGAAACCTCCCCGCCGCCGTCTTCGATCTCGATATTCGACACCACCCGGCGCATGCGCGAACGCGGCTCCTGGGCGAACGCCTTGCCTTCACTCAGGCGTATCACATGGTTGTTCACGATCGTGCGGTCGCCATAAAACAGCGAGACGTGAAAATTGGGATCATAGTCTTCCTGATTGGCCGGTATCCAGTAAAGGCACGGGTCCGCGAACAGTTCAAACCATTCCATAAAGTGGTTTTCGTCCATCAGCCGGGCTTCCTTATAAAGGAAGTTTTCAACTTTTTCCCGCAGGGCGCTCATGCGTTTGCTTCCTGCTGCATGACGGATTTCCAGTGCCGCCACATGGCGCGCTGGGCGGTTTCATCCGTCGCCTGACCATAGGTGGTGCCGTCATTGTCGATTTGCTCCCGGTGCAGGCCGCGCCGGAATATCAGCCAGGGGTCGTGGCTGCACCGCAGCCCTTCATGCACGCGATTGAACATTTCGACATCGTCATGGATACCGCCGCCGACCGTCGTATAGAAGGCTTCATAGGCGCGCAGGCGCTGGATGTTGATCTCATCCGGCACGCCTTTCAGCAGGCTGGGCCGCAGATACACCTCGGTGCGTTCCGTGCTGATGGGCTGAATGGTGCGCACCTGATGCGCCAGCACGACCAGATTGGGAAACACATTCATGTGTGCGCCATTGATGATCAGCACTTCCTCGGCGCGTTCTTTGCCGTGGGCCTTGACCAGATCGTCATAATATTTCTTGCCCCAGCTGGTTTTCTGCAGCGACTTAAGACGGGCCTGCGCCTTGGGGTGCTCCAGATTATAGCGCCGCGCGTCAAGTGCTGCGCTTCCCATGCCAAGATCGCGCGACTGCACCTTGGAATCGCCATAGAACATATCGAATTTATTGCCCGTCGTGCGCTCGACGGTGCTGACAAAGGATTGATGGGTGAAATTCGGGTGATAGCCGTCGATGGAATTTTCCATCTGCAATTTCCAGTTGCCATTATAGGCCAGCTTGGTCGCGCCGCTCTGCACCAGCATTTCGCCTTCGGGCGACAGGTCGCAGGCGTAATCCAGCTGCTGGCGCGCAGGCCCGCTGATATGTTCGCGCAGTGAAATGCCGGTTTGCGACAGGCTGGCGAACACAAAGCCGCGATATTCGTCGATACGCGGCGGCTTGCGCAAGTTGTACTGTGTCTTGTCGAAATTTTCGCCATAGGCGTCGGAATAGGGTATCGCCGAAAGCGCCCCGTCCAGACGGTAGAACCAGCCATGATATTCACAGCGGAAACCGCCGGCATTACCCTTTTCGTCCTGGCAGATTGACGCGCCCCGGTGCATGCAGCGGTTAAACAGCACGTTATATTTTCCGCCCTTGTCGCGGGCAAAAAGCACAGGCTGCAAGCCGATCCATTTGCGGACATAATCGCCCGCTTTGGGAATTTCGCTCTGGTGGCCGATAAACACCCAGCCGCGCCCGTAAATGCGCTTTAATTCGTCTGCGAAAATATCCGGATCGATATAACAGTCGCCATGCACCGCGTCGGGCTTTACCAGCGCGTCATAATCGATGGATCGTCCACTGCCGTTGGCCATGACGTTCTCCTGTAGGGCCTAAAAATCCAGGCAACCTGACGAAAGTCTTTGTCATTCTGAGCGAAGCGAAGAATCCCATGCTGAACATGTTGCGGGAAATCCTTCGCTTCGCTCAGGATGACGAGCTGATTTTTTGTATACGCCATTCATTTCTCCCCCCGGATATTAAATAACCCGGAGGAGAAATAGAAGCTCTCAGATTTACGCGGGCACGAAACAGGGCAGCTGGAACGCATCCGTGATCCGCTCGTATTGCAGCTTGACAGGCATATCCAGCGCCAGGTCTTCGAGCACCACGCTGCGAAGCCAGCTTACCATGCGCACGCCTTCTTCCATTTCAATAATCGCCGCCACATAAGGAACGTCTGCGACAAAGGCCGGGTGCATCGGCATATGCGCGATGGTCCAGGAAAATAGTTTCCCCTTGCCCGTGGACGGGGCCCATTTCCATTCCGGCGATCCGCAATAGGCGCACATATTGCGCGGCAGATGCCGGAATTTATCACAGCCATCGCATTTCTGGAAATGCAGCACGCCGCCCTGACACTGGTCCCAGAACGCCTGATTAACAGGCTCATAGGGACGCGGGATTGGGCGGGTCGGTTTGTTTTTGACTTTCGTTTCGCTCATAACTGTATCACCTTCGCTATCGAACCAACTCATGACTGCATCACCGCCGCAAAATAATCAGACTGCCGTCGCCCAGATCGCCCCAGCCGGTTACAAGACCCAGCTCGCAATCCTTGACCTGGGCTGGGCCTGCCTCATGGCGCAGCTGTTTGACGGCTTCGACGACGTGGTTCAGCCCCCACACATGGGCCTGACTCATCAACCCGCCATGGGTGTTGAGCGGATAGCGCCCGCCAAGCTCGATGTTGCCGTCCTTGACGAAATCATAGGCGCCGCCGCGTTCGCACAGGCCAAGCGCTTCCAACTGCAACATCACAACATAGGAAAAGCAGTCATAGATTTGCAGGAAGTCCACGTCCTGCACCTTGATGCCGGCCATCTGGAGCGCGACGGGCGCTGCATAGCTGAGGCCGAACTTGAACATATCCGGGCGCGAGGCAATGTCGTCGGCGGGATAAGGATGGCCTTCCGCACAGCCCATGATGACCACCGGGCGCTTGCGCATGTCCTTGGCTTCCTCGGTCCTGGAAATGACCACGGCGCAGGCGCCATCGGTTTCCAGACAGCAATCATTCAGACGCATGGGTTCGGAAATCCAGCGCGCCTTCAGATATTGCTCCATGTTCAGGGTCTGGCCCTTCATGAAGGCGCGGTCATTGAGCTGCGCGTGCTTGCGGGCGGCCACCGCAATATGGCCGGTGGCTTCGTCAGGCACATTGTACAGCTTTTTATGACGCATGGCGAACCAGCTATACATCTGCACCGGAGAGGTGATGCCATAGGGAAAATAAAAATCCTTCATGGTCGTATCAATGGCGGTCGGCCCCATGGGGCGCGTTTTCGGCGCCCCGGGCTTTGGACGCAGGGCCGAATAACCGTTCCATCCCAGCGTAACCAGCACATTGTTGCACACGCCCAGCGACACCATGGCGGCGGCGTTCTGAATAGCCGTTGTCGGGCTGGCGCCCCCCATATGCACGGTGGAGGAATAGCGCAGGTTTTCGATGCCAAGATTGGCGGCAAGCTCCTCACCGGTCGTGTAGACGGGCGCCGGCACCAGGCCATCAATATCATGGGGGCTAAGGCCTGCATCGGCAATGGCCGCGCGGCCGGCCTCCAGCATCATTTCCACAGCGGTCGACGACGTGCCCTTGACATAATCGGTTTCACCAATGCCGACGATAGACGCTTTTTCGCTGAAATTCAGGGTTTGACCCATTTTGCGTTTCCTCCCATGTTTTGCGCCGCAAGGCATTAGCGCTGCTCGATCAATCTATTATAATCATCTGAAAGCGGGTGGCAGCAAAAAAACGACAGGACCGCATAAATAGAGAAAACGCCGCGATGGGTATCGCAAGCCCGCTCTGTGGCGTATTCAGCTGGAAACGCCGGCTTTCTCAATTCTGGGCAAGTATGCGCTGAACGATGCCGGGGTCCTTGTCGATCAGGGCGAGCAAAACGCGGGCAGGCCCCTCCGGTGAGCGGCGGCTGTGCTCCCAATTCAGGATGGTGCCTTTCGCCACGCCAATGCTTTTTGCAAAGGCTGCCTGCGATAACCCGGTTTTTGCCCGGATAGACGGGACGTCGGGTTCCGGAATTTCGATCTTGTGGATTTTCCCCTGCTGTTTACCACTGGCATGGGCGATAGCCTGCTTCAGGCCTCTTTCGATGCTTTTGAACGCCTCACTCATTTTGATCTCCCGTAGGTATCCGACAGCAGGGCGCCCAACTTTTTGAGCGCATCCGTTTCAGGCCGGCTCAATGAAGATTTTTCATTCTTTGCAAAAACAGTTAGCAGTTAGATCGGCATCTCACCGTCACCGCCGTAAAAATGAATAACCCTGTAGCCGCCACTTTTGCCGCTGCCCTGCCGGGCAAACCGCATCTTGCGCACGCCACTTCCGATTGAAACGCCAGCGCCTGGATTGCGGGCAATAAAATCAATTAATTCGTGGCGCTCAGTGTCGCTCATAATTCTGGCGGCGCGACGCACAAACTCTGACATCTCGACGACAGTTATAATTTTCATCCAGATGACATACAGGTTGACCATCTATGTGTCAATGACATATAGATACGCATGCAGCAGACTGTATGGCGTGAGCTTTTTGGCTGACCGGCGTCAGCAAACCTGTTATGTAATACAGATGACTGAAAAATCACTGGCCGAATTGGATAATCTCCTAGGTTTTCCTGGCAAAGACATTAACGGCGTGCATGGACGCGGCGCCAAAATGGCGATACGGGTGGCGCAGGGTATCGTGCGGGAAATCGCCGAGAAACATTTGATGCCGGGCGCCAAACTGCCGCCGGAGCATGAGATGGTGGAGCGTTACGGCGTCGCTCGCGCCACCTTGCGCGAAGCCCTGCGGTTTCTTGAATTACAGGGGGTTCTGACCATCAAACCGGGGCCCGGCGGCGGTCCGGTGGTGGATGAGCCGCATACCCGCAATCTGGCCAGCACACTGGCGTTGATGTTGCAGTTTCTGGATACGCCGTTTCGTTCGCTGGTCGAATTGCGCCAGGTCATCAGTCCCGGCATGGCGGCGATGGCGGCGCGCAATGCGCGCAATGACGATCTGGAAAGATTACGCGAATGCATTACGAAACTGCGCAGCTGTATCGGAGATGTTGAAGCCTTTCAGCATGAGGGCCGAAAATTCCACGACCTTATCGCATGGGCGTCGGGTAACCCGGCGATCGGGCTGCTGGTGTCGTCGGTGCATCTGATCACCAACAGTTCCGGCATCACACTGAATTATTCAGAACGCGAGCAGCGCTATCAGATCGAGACCTATGAAAGCCTGTATCAGGCCTTCGCTGCGCGTGACGCCGGGCGAGCGCAAAAAGAAATGCAGGATTTTATTGGCCACTCTGACGATTATCTGGAAAAGCGCCATCCGGAACTGATGCGCAAGCGCATTGTCTGGGAAGATATCGAATAATTGCGCCGCGCCGTGGCCACGCATTTCTGGAACATGCCTGATGCGGCCGCCGTGCATCGGGACGGCACTTCCGATGAAGTGCCGCCATACTTCCGTGTGATCTCTATCACACACGCCCAGCGCGAAAATTTCAGTGCTGATCTTCCCACACGCGCTTGTAAACCGCAAAAAGCAGCCCGGCAAAGATGGTCAGGAAGATCATCACCTTAAAGCCCAGTTTGTGGCGTTCTTCAAGTTTGGGTTCCGCCGTCCAGGTCAGGAATGCCGTCACATCCTTGGACATCTGGTCAAGTGTGGCGGGCGTGCCGTCCTCATAGGTGACCTGGTCGTCCGACAGCGGAGCGGGCATGGCGATCTGCTGGCCCGGAAAATAATGATTGAAGTTCATGCCGTCCGCCATGACCACGCCCTCCGGCGCGTCGGCATAGCCCGTGAGGACTGAATACACATAATTCGAGCCATCCTTGCGCGCCTTGGTCATCAGCGACAGATCAGGCGGCATCGCGCCGTTATTCGCCGCGCGGGCGGCGTTGTCATTGGGGAACGGCTTGACGATACGGTCTTTGGATTCGGCTGGACGTTCAAACATTTCGCCGTCGCCATTAGGGCCATCCGTGACAGTGCTGGCGGCGGCAATGGTTTTGACCTCGGCCTCGGTAAATTCCGGACCGCCTGCTTCGCCAAGATTGCGGTAGGAAACAAATTTGACCGAATGACACGCGGCGCAGACTTCCTTGTAAACCTGGAAGCCGCGCTTTAACTGCGCGCGGTCAAATGCGCCAAACGGGCCGTCGAAACTCCAATCAACATGCTTCAGCGCGCCGCCTTCGCTGGCCAGTGACACGCCACCTGGCAGCAGTACAAGACCGGAGGCCAGAAAAGCCGAAACAAGGGCGGTCTGCATTATCTTTTTCATAGTCATCACCCTTTAAGCCGGTTTGCCGGAAGCCGCGTTCCCTAACACGGATTTAGAGATACTTTCAGGCAGCGGCTTGGGCGTTTCCACCAGCCCCAGAATGGGCATGATGATAAAAAAGTGGGTGAAATAATAAGCGGTCGCAATGCGTCCGACCACAAGATACATGCCTTCCGCAGGTTTTGCGCCGATATAGCCAAGGATGATGGCGTCAATCAGGAAAATCCAGAAGAACTGCTTGTACAGCGGGCGAAAGCGCGCGGAACGCACTTTGGAGGTGTCCAGCCACGGCACCAGGAACAGCACGAAAATCGCGACGCCCATGGCGACAACGCCCAGCAGTTTGTCCGGGATCGAGCGCAGGATGGCGTAGAACGGCAGCAGATACCATTCCGGCACAATATGCGCAGGCGTTGAAAGCCGGTTGGCCTCGATGTAATTATCCGGTTCGCCCAGGGCGTTCGGCATGTAAAACACGAACAGCGCGAACAGCAGCATGAACAGAACAACGGCAAACGTATCCTTCACCGTGTAATAGGGGTGGAATGTCACCGTATCCTGGGGGCCCTTCACATCGATGCCCAGCGGGTTGTTGTTGCCGGGAACGTGCAGCGCCCAGATGTGCAGCAAAACCACGCCTGCGATCAGAAACGGCACCAGATAATGCAGGCTGAAAAAGCGGTTCAGCGTTGGATTGTCAACCGAAAATCCGCCCCACAGCAGCGACAGCAGGCCATCGCCGACAACCGGGATGGCGCCGAACAGATTGGTGATCACGGTGGCGCCCCAGAAGCTCATCTGGCCCCAGACGATGACATAGCCAAAAAAGGCGGCGGCCATCATCAGCAGATAAATCACGATGCCCAGAATCCAGATCAGTTCGCGCGGTTCCTTGTAGGAGCCATAATACAGGCCGCGAAACATATGGATATAGACGGCAATGAAGAACATCGACGCGCCGTTGGAATGAATGTAGCGGATCAGCCAGCCATAATTCACATCGCGCATGATGTGTTCGACGCTGGAAAACGCCATGTCCACATGGGGGGTGAAATGCATCACCAGTATGATGCCGGTGAGGATCTGCACGCCCAGGCAGAACATCAGGATGGCGCCGAAAGTCCACCAGTAATTCAGGTTTTTGGGCGTTGGAAAGGCAACGGCCGCGCCGTGCATCAGGCTGAGGATCGGCAGGCGCTTCTCAAGCCATTTGGCGGGCGCGCTGGTCGGCTGGAATTCCGGATGTCCGCTCATTTTTTGCGCCCCTTAGCCTATTTTGACCCGGTTATCGTCGAGAAAGACATATTCCGGTATGGCCAGATTGTTTGGGGCCGGGCCTTTGCGGACGCGGCCGGAGGTGTCGTAGTGCGAGCCATGGCAGGGGCAGAACCAGCCGCCGAAATCGCCTTTTTGACCCAGCGGAACGCACCCCAGATGGGTGCACACGCCAACCATGATCAGCCATTCCGGCTTTTGCACCCGGGCCGTGTCGGTCTGCGGGTCCCGCAGTTCCGCGATATTCACTTCACCGGCGGCTGTAATTTCAGCAGCCGAGCGATGGCGGATAAACACCGGCTTGCCGCGCCAGGTGACGGTGATTGCGGCGCCTTCGGCTATGCCTGACAAATCTACCTCAATCGAGGCGAGCGCCTTGACCGACGCGTCCGGGTTCAACTGATCAATGAACGGCCAGGCCAGCGCGCCTGCCCCAACGGCGCCAACCGCACCGGTTGCTATATAAAGAAAATCCCGCCGGGTGGGTTCTTCCGCATGGCCAGCACTCACTGATCGCTTCCCTCTTGCTTTCGCGCTATGGGTGCTGCGCCCCTGCAATGTATACAGGTAGCCACGCCCCCCGGCGCAAACGTGATGAACGCGCACTTTTCGCATTTGAAAATCGGCTTGTCTAGGGTTACTGCAAAGATAAGGTAGAGGCTTGCCCAACATACCCAGGGACTTTAGCAGGACAATGCTGCGGATCGCGCTGTATCAGCCGGATATTCCACAGAACACGGGCACTTTGCTGCGCCTGGGGGCCTGTCTCGGGGTGCCCGTCGATATTATCGAGCCGTGCGGTTTTGTCATCACGGACCGGGGGCTGCAACGCGCCGGCATGGATTATCTGGACATGGCGGTGATGCAGCGCCACGATTCGTGGCCGGCGTTCCTGGAGGCGCACGGACGGCGGCGGGGGCGTTTGATCCTG
>JBEBFX010000124.1:0-9582 GCA_040081735.1 Alphaproteobacteria bacterium
GCAGCGGCTCAATGCGGGGGACCGCCGCGTAGGGGACGGGGTCCAGAAATGGCGGCAGATTGCGATGTTTTTGGCTGGGATCAAGAATTTTTTCGAGGCCTTTCCGGTCAATGCGCGTCATGGAAAAAATCATATTGGCGCTTTTGATGGCAATCTCCGCGCCGGTGTGTCCGATGGCCCAGGGGCCTCCCGCGCGGCTGGCCGCATATGAGGCTTCGGCCAGGACATAGGGAATGCCCAGCGCCTTTGCCACGACAGGGCCAATCCAGTCCGGCGACTTGTAGTAGACGTGATAGCTGAACCACAGTTCCGGCTGCTGCGCCTTATTGCGGTAAAGATAGCGTTCAATCAGACGCGCGGCTTCGCGCTCCGCGCCGGCCCGCAATTTTTCCTGCTGTGCGGGGTCTCCGGTTCCTTCATACGCGCGAAAGCTGGACGCAATTTCCACTTCATGGCCCGCCATCGCCAAAGTAGAGATCAGGAGGCCCGCCATTTCCCGGTCACCGGAAGGCGTCAGATCATCGGGTGATTTCATTGGGGCGTAAAATGCTATGCGCATGCAGTTCCGCCGCCATCCGGGTTAAACAGACGCGCCAGAACGTCGATTGTAGACTGCGTCTGAAAGTGATCCTCGACCCGGGCCCGCCCAAGCCGGCCCATATGGGCGCGGCGTTCCGGATCCCGTATCAATTCCCCAATGGCGCCGGCAAACGCCTGGGCATTTTCGGGCGGACATAACAGTCCCGTTTCCCCGTCGATGATAAATTCGAGAATAGCCGGCAGGCGGCTGGTGACGGCGGCCAGCGCCTGGCTCTGGGCCTCAAGCAGCACATTGGGTATTCCGTCACGGTCCCCATCCGGCCCTATCCGGCAGGCCAGCACAAACAGATCGCTGTCCCGCAAGGCGTCGATGACGGCGGCCTGATCTGCCGGGCCGGACCAGGAGATTTGCCGGTCCAGTCCCAGATTTTGCGCCAATTCCTGAAGCGCCGCCAGTTCCGGTCCGCCGCCCAGATGCTGCAATCGCCAATGCAGTTCCTTGGGAAGCAGGGCCAGGGCGCGCAGCAAGGTATCATGACCTTTTTTCACGACCGCCCGCCCGACACTGATCAGCCGGACGGCAGAATCCTGTGTGCGGCCATCGCGATTTGAATTCCCCGGCGGGGGCGGGGGAAAGCGTGAGAGATCAAGCCCATGATAAACCAGTTTCACGGCAGGATGCCGTCCGGGACCACCCAGGCCATTGAGATAGTCCGTCCCGGCGGCGGTGCAACTGACACCCCAGGCGCTATCGGCCAGTTTCTCGCGCAATTCCCAGACGGGCGTCGTCCAGATATCCTTGGCATGGGCGGAAAAGCTCCAGGGCAATTCGCGCATGATTGCCGCATAGCGCGCAACCGATCCCGGGGTATGCAGAAAATGCGCATGCAGATGACGGATTTTGCCGTCCATTTCGCTTGCCAGAACCAGCGCCTGGGCAAAGCGCCGCGTGCGATTTGTGGTTGGATCGCGGCGCAGATCACGCAGCCAGGTTCTTACAGCGCGGGAATAACCCGGCAGCCGCCGCGCCGCAAACCAGCTTCGCAGCACCCGCATCGGCTCATGACGCGCATATTCCGGCAGATAATTTACCGGCGCGGCAATATCCCGGTGCATGGCGTGGGTTTTGGCGTCGGACGGGCGGCGCAATGAGAAAATTGATATCGGCACGCCGCGCAGTTCCAGCGCCAGTATTTCCTGTGTGATAAAGGTTTCTGAAAGTCTGGGATAACCCTTTAGCACAAATGCTACCGGCGCCATCGGGCTAGGCATGGCCGCTGTTATCCTTTGCAACGCGCGGCGCCCCTCGCGTAAGTCTGGTTTCCGGCCTCAGGGACGCGGCGGCGATATCGGCCACCCGTGACAGCCCGTCCTGGATGCCCGGCACGGCCGCTACTGAGGGGGGCGCCTGACCGGGCAGAGCCAGAAGCGCGGCGAACATGATTTCGGGATCGCGCAGGCCCGCGCCGTTATCCGACGGACCGGTCAGCATGGTGATCAGACCAAGATCGCTGGCGCGCCCGGCCCTGATCGTCTGTTCCAGCCGCGGCGCAGCACGGGGTATTATCAGGGCCGGTTTGTCGCGCGCCAATATTTCGCAGAATGTGTTATAGCCGCCCATCGCCACAATGGCCGCTGCGCCCGCTTCGAACTGCTCAATATGACTGTCGAATGTGCGTATCGTTACCGACGGCAATGGCGCGGCGCGAAGCGTAAAGGCCGCCTGGGCATCCGGGTTCATGAATGGCCCAAGCACCATCAGGGCGGGCAGCAGGGCAGGGCCGGTTCGCGTGGCGTCCAGTTCATATGCGGATAAAACCCAGTCAATCAACTCTTCTCCATCACCGCCGCCGCCGGTCGTTACCAGCAGATAAGGGTTTTTAGTCATCTCGGGCATTACCATGGCGGCAGGCGGCGCGGGCATACGGGGGCACAGATAGCCGGTATAAGTGATCTTGTCCGGCACCCCGGCAGGCAAGTCGAGGCCATCCAGCGGCGCATAGATGGCGCGCAACCCGTAAACCCAGATCTCGTCATACAGATTGCGCAGGGCGGGCATGGCGTTTTTACGCCGCCATTCCTGCGCCAGGCTGTCCGGCTCATCCAGAATATCGCGCAGCCCCAGCACCAGCCTGGCGCCCCGCGACTTGAGCAGTTTAAGGCTGGGGGCCACTTCTCCGCGCAGGCCAAGCGGCTCCTTGTCGACGATAAACAGATCCGGGGCAAAAATATCTGCGGTATGCGTAATGATCGACTGGCGCAGGGCCAGGGTTTCAGAAATATCAAGATGCAGGTTCAGGGAAGTGTATTCGCCGTTGCGTAACTTGATGACGCCGGGCACCCTGACAAAATCCACCCTTGCCCGGAAATCAAAGCTGCCGATGATGGGCGATCCGGAGAGTATCAGCACAGAAAGCTTGGAATAGTTCTCAACCAGCGCGTGGGCGATGGCCCGGCAACGGCGTAAATGCCCCAGGCCAAACGTGTCATGGCTGTAAATTAAAACACGGGACCCGGATTTTCTAACCTGCATGATGAATTTCAGTTCCTTGCCGTGCAAGTGGCGCCGCATCGCCGCCCAGTGGCGACAATGTTTCCCGAATCGGCCCATTATCCCCGAAATCAATGTGATAGAGCAGCGTTATTCGTTCTACTATGATAGAATCACATCTTTGGAAAAGAGTTCGCAGCAGGCGATGGACCCCAGTATTTTCAGATATATCTGGCGCTACAGCCGCAACAGCCAGATCGTTGTTCTGGCTCTTGTGCTGGGATCGTTGCCGTTCTATTTCCTGATGCTCGATCTGCCCCGCAAAATTGTGAACGGCCCAATTCAGGGCACGGGCTTTGAGGCCGCCGGCGCATCGGCGGCCTTCATGAAATTTACCATCGCGGTTCCGGGCTTTCTGCAGCAGTTTTTTGGCGCCGCCCGGCTGAGCCTGTTTGAAGGTTATCAGATGGAGCGGATACCTTATCTGTTCGCATTGAGCAGTTTTCTGCTGCTGCTGGTCGCGGTTAACGGGGTTTTCAAACTTCAGATCAATACCCTGAAAGGACGCATGGGCGAGCGCACGTTGCGCCGGCTGCGGTATCAGCTGTTTGACAGGGTGCTGCGCTTTCCCACCATCCATGTGCGCAAGGTGCGTCAGGCCGAAGTCGCCTCCATGATCAAGGATGAAGTGGAACCCCTGGGCGGGTTTATCGGTGACGCCTTTGTGCAGCCGGCCTTTCTGGGCGGCCAGGCGATAACCGCGCTGCTGTTCATCCTTATTCAAAGTTTCTGGCTGGGACTGGTTGCGGGCGCGATTGTGCTGGTTCAGGCTTTTATCATACCCAAATTGCGGCGGCGCATACTTGAACTGGGCCGCGAGCGGCAATTGGCGGCGCGCCATCTCGCCGGACGGGTGGGGGAGGTCGTCGAGGGCGCCCTGGAAATTCACGCCCACGATACCTCGCATTATGAAAGGGCGGAAATTACCGGCCGGCTGGGGCATATTTTTCTGCTTCGCTTCGAAATTTACAGGCGTAAATTTCAGGTCAAGTTTCTCAACAATACGCTGGCCCAGGTGACGCCATTTATCTTTTATTCCGTAGGCGGTTATTTCGCTATCAAGGGCAGCATGGATATCGGCCAGCTGGTCGCGGCGCTGGTGGCGTATAAGGAACTTCCAAGCCCGGTGAAGGAGCTCATCGACTGGGATCAGCAGCGCCTGGATGTCCAGATCAAGTATGAAAGCATCATTACCCAGTTCAACCCCGAAGGCATGATCGCGCCCGAGCTGCAGGACCCGGACCGTCACGAGCCGGCGCCATTGTCGGGCATGTTGACCGCCTCGCGCATCATGCTCGAAGATGACGCCGGGCTTAAATTACTGGATGGCGCGTCCTTTTCTTTTGACGCCAGCTCCCACGTGGCGATAACGGGGCCTGCGGGGGGCGGGCAGGAATATCTCGGGCTGGTGCTGGCGCGGCTGATATTTCCCACCAGCGGCAAATTAAGCATCGGCGGCCGGGATATGGCGTTATTGCCGGAGGCCGTGACAGGACGGCGCATGTCGTATGCGGGAAGTGATTCAATCCTTTTTCCCCGCAGCGTCCGCGACAATCTTCTGTATGGGCTTATGCACCGCCCGCTGACATTGCCTGTGATATTTGATGAAAACCCTGGCCGCGAAGCCCTTGAGCAGTCGGAAATCCGGCGTTCCGGAAATTCCGTATTTGATCTGCGGGCTGACTGGATCGACTATACGGCCGCCGGTTCCCAGGGGCCGTATGATATCGATAACCAGATCGCGGCGGTGCTGGATGTGGTGCAGATGCGGGAGGATGTTTATCAGCTTGGACTGCGCGGCTGCATCAATCCAGCCGATCATGCTTCCCTGGCCGAGAATATTCTGCGGGCGCGAACAGAGTTGCTTGAGATGCTGAAAGATCCGGTCTATGGCGCGCTGGTGGAGCCGTTTGATCCTGGGCAGTATAATCGTAATGCGACACTGAGTGAGAATTTGCTGTTTGGAACGGCAATCGGCGGCGCCTTTATTACGGCAAGCCTGATTGAGAATGAATATTTTCAGACGATCCTGGATGAAACCAGTCTCACCGCCGATCTGATCCGCATGGGGCTGACCATTGCCGAGACGATGGTTGAGCTGTTTGCGGATATAGCCCCCGGCCATCCGTTTTTTGAACAGTTCAGCTTTATAACCGCAGAGGATCTTCCGGAGTATCAGGAGATCGTCAAACGCGCCGCCAGGCTGGGCCTTGAATTTCTTCCCGAGAGCGACCGCAGACAATTGGCGGCGCTGCCGCTTGATTACAGCGAGGCGCGTCACCGTCTTGGTCTTATCGACGCCCCCGTGCAGGGGCGCATTCTGGAGGTGCGGCGGAAATTTTCCGCCGGGTTGCCCGCCAAATATAAACAGGCCATCGAATTCTACGATCCCAAAAAATATAATTCTGCGGCTTCGCTGCTTGATAATATTCTGTTTGGCCGCATTGTTTACGGTCAGGCGGAAGCGCAATCGCGCATTGGCGCACTGATTAATGAAGTCGTCAGCCAGCTGAACCTGCGCTGGGAAATTTTCAGGGTCGGTTTGAACTTCAATGCCGGCGGGCGCGGCAGATTATTGACCGGCATCCAGCGCCAGAAGCTGGCCCTTGCCAAAGCCATCCTGAAACGTCCTGATCTGCTGGTTGTCAGTGACGCCATTTCGCTGCTCGACGCCCGCGCGCAGCAGCAGATATTTCACAATGTCAAAAATTATTCCGAAGGCCGGGGCCTGATCTGGATTGGCGGCCAGCTGGATCTGAGCCAGGATTTTGATCAGATTCTGGTGGTGGAGGAAGGAAAAATCGTCGAGCAGGGGAAATTCGGGGATCTGTCCTTAAATGGCAAACATTTGCCGCAATTACTGGCTGCCGGTTAGCGCGACGGCGCATCATAATAATGAGAAAACACGATGCTGTTAAATGATGAAGTAGAAATTCTGCGCAGGGTGCTGCTGTTTTCCGGCATTGAACCGGCGAAGCTGAAGCTGCTTGCGTTCACCAGCGAGCGTATCAATTTTGCCGAAGGCCAAAGCCTGATGCGCCAGGGCGAGATGGGTAATACGGCGTATCTGATCCTGAGCGGCGAGGCGGATGTGCTGGTAGATGCAGGCGGTGGTCCGGTCAGGGTTGCGAATGTCGGGCGTAACAGCCTGGTGGGCGAGATGGCGATCTTGCGTGATCAGCCGCGTACGGCTACGGTCACCGCCGCGACGGAGGTGGAAACCCTCAAGATCACCAAGGAAAGTTTCTTTCAACTGATTGAGGACAGCCCGAAAATCGCCGTCGAGATGATGCGGATTCTGGTGAAACGGCTTGAAACGACAACGATTGATCTTACAGAGGCCCGGGCAAAATTGCGTGCGGCCGGGATCGCGGAATAACAGGACAGGGGTAGCAGCGTGACAAACACCATCGATCCGGCGGCTTTGCCGCCCAATATTCAGGCAATTTTGCGCAAGCCTTCTGCAGCCAGCAGATATCTGGGCCAGGCGTTTCTGGAGTGCGACGCCCAAAAGGGCTACGTCAAGGTTGCCTATGAGGCCAGTGATCAATTATGCAATTTATGGGGCGGCATTCATGGCGGGATGGTTGCGGCGATCATGGATGATATTCTTGCCCTGGCGTTCGGATTAACCATTGCCTGGGGCCAGATCACGCCGACACTGGAATTGAAAACCACCTTTCTTCAGGCGGCGCGGCCCGGGCGGCTGGTGGCCGAGGCGTTCATTATCCGGCGCGGCAAATCGATCAGTTTTGCAGAGGCAGAACTTCGGTCCGCAGATGGCGAACTGCTGGCCAAAGCAAGCGCAACCGCGAGCATTGTGACACTGAAACCCAGGGATGCCTCGAAGGTGTAAGCTTGCAGCGCAATTTGTGATCAGGTTGACGCAAAAACTGTTTAGTCCCACAGTTTGAAGCGCAGCCGTCTCATGCGTCATCGCACGGCAAGACTGCTGCCGGGGCCGCAAATTCTCAATATCGCCTGAAGATCTTTCCGGCGCAGCGCAATGCACCCGGCTGTCGGCGCAAAGTTGGGTTTTGCGATATGCATGAAAATCGCGCTGCCCCTGCCATCAACGACCGGCTCGTCATTGTATCCCAGCACGACGATAATATCATAAACCGGATCGGCGCGGGCCAGGCGCTCGGCGCGCGCGCCGATGGGTAGCCGCACCTGGCAATTATAATCCGGGCGCCCCGGGGCATCGCACCATCCGTCACGCGGGCCAATGGGCGTTACTTTTAAACGGGTGCCGGGGCGCGGGAGACGATCAGCGCGGTACAATATGCGGCGCAATGCAAATTCACCCAAGGGGGTTGCCCCGTCGCCTTCGCGTTTGTCTGCGGTTATGCCGCCGCGTCCTATGGCGCAGGGAAAGTTGCGCCCCTCAATATGCAGCAGGCCGCGCGCGGCGCGGATATGTGAAGAAAGGCGGAGCTTCAATCTTCGTTACGCATCAAAATCACCCGCGAGGGCGGCGCGCGTTTGCGCCGTCAGCAGCGCCATGTGCGCGTAATTTTCATGATCAAAGCCCAGCAGTATCTGGCTTGCCGGATCGCAGAATGCCCTGATCTGGGCGGGCGTAAACGGGAAATGCAAAAAATGCACGGCCGATGTCTTGCCATCCTCGCGGGTGCGCTCTTCGCCGGGTTCGGCTGCGGCCATAATGCGTTCCGGTCCGATCTGGATAAAGGCATTGCGTTCAATATAGGACAGCGTGCGCAATATGCGTTCCCTGCGCACCGGGTCTTCAATCTCAAACATCAGGGTACAGACAAGTTCGGACCCCTGGGGCACCAGCGGATTATAGGCGGCCAGTTCATCCTCGATCTGTTCGCCGCCGCCTTTTTCGATATACAGCATTTCTTGAATCTGCTGCAACATGGTGTCGAAATTCTCGAAATAGAATGTCGCCACCGGTCCTACCTCAACCCGGCGGTTCTGCTTTAGCGCGACCATTTCCGACCGGCGCTGTTTGCGCACGGCGGCGTATTCGCCCATCGGCAGCAGATCATCCCGGCTGATGGCGCGGCGTGATTTCGTCATGGAGTCAACCCGTAGGCGAGGGCCATAAGCTCGATCGGATGATGGGCGTGCACGGGAATTTTCGCCTCGCCTTCGATGTCTTCCATTACCTGCAGCAAATGTTTCGCCGCCAGCGGGCATTCCGAAACCACAAACGCATTGCCCTGCTGACGCGCGGCGGCAGCGGCGGCTTTGCCGATTTTCATCGCCGAGGGCCGGGTTTTTTTCATGACGCCAAACGTGCCGCCATGGCCCGAGCAGCGCTCGATCACGTCCAGTTTGATCTGCGGGATAAGACGCAACATCTCGGCCCCTTTGGCGCCCATGTTCTGGGCGCGTGCATGACAGGCCAGATGCAGGCTGGCGCCGCCCTCCAGGGGCTGTAATCCATCCGCCATGCCCTGTTTCTTGGCGATATCGACGACATATTCATCAATGTCGAAGGTGGCCTTGGCCAGGCGCGCAATATCCGTGCCGTCCGGCAGAATCAGCGGCCATTCAAATTTCAGCATCAGACCGCAACTGGCCGTCAGGGTGATGATGTCATAGCCCTTATCGATCCATTTGATCAGTTCGCGCGACGCTTTGGCTGCCTGTTCCGCGACGCGGGGCAGATTGCCCTGCTCCAGAAACGGCATGCCGCAACAGGCGGGATAAACCACTTCGGTGTCGACGCCGTTTTTCGCCAGCACGGCGCGCGCCGCCATGCCAATGCCGGGATTATTGTAATTCACAAAGCAGGTGGCGTAGAGCACCGCCTTGCGGCCAAAACCCGGCGCGGATCTGTTGATCGCCGGCGGCGCGGATTTCGCGGACATGACAAATGTTTTGGAATGAAATTTCGGCAGTTCCGCTTTGGCGTCAATGCCGGTGATTTTTTCGACGATGGGCCGGGTCAATTTGTTGCCGGCCGATGATCCCCAGTTCACCAGCGGCGCCAGCGGGCGCGCCAGGGTTCCGTTGCGGTCCATCTCGGCCAATTGTCCAGGTACGAAATCGGCGTTGCCTTTTTTAAATTCAGCGGCGCGGTAGCGCAGCATCAGATGCGGAAAGTCCAGATTGAATTCATGGGGCGGCACATAGGGGCATTTGGTCATGAAGCACATATCGCACAACGTGCAGGCTTCAATGACGGGCGCGAAATCCTTGCTGTCAACGCTGTCCAGCTCGCCTGTGGGGCTTTCATCGACCAGATCAAACAAGCGCGGGAATGAATCGCACAGATTGAAGCAGCGCCGGCAGCCATGACAGATGTCAAACACCCGATGCAGTTCGGCGTCGATCTTTTCCATGTCGTAAAAGTCAGGATTATTCCAGTCCAGCGCATGACGCGTCGGCGCTTCGGTACTGCCTTCTTTCATAGGGGAAATTTCCTTCTGCTTGCGCGATGCTTACAGATTAACACAAGCGCAAAATCCTGCCTGTCCCCCCGGAACCCGGCGTAGCCGGGTTCCGGGGGGACAGGA
>JBEBFX010000125.1:0-9557 GCA_040081735.1 Alphaproteobacteria bacterium
ATCCGTGGGACAGCTCGCAAAGATTGTAGGGCGTTAATAACGCCCGTCCTGAGCTTGCCGAACGGCGAAGCGCCCGGTACCGGAAGCTTTTCCAGGTTTCAATTATAGTGCCGGCGCGATCCGGTTCCGTAAAGCCCAGATGTTGCAGCGACGCGCGGGACGTAAAATCCTGTGCCGCTTCGTTTGGCCCGGGTTCGCCTTCCTTCCCCTGCCCGATCAGTTTTTGAAATTGCGCAGCCGCATTTTCAAGATGCTGCCGCACCGCATCACCGAATGCCTCCGTCCCGTCATATCCCATAAACATAGCCAGATGTTTCAGCCCTTCCGGACTTTTAGGCAGTGTCTGGGTTTGCTCATCGTCGATCATTTGCAGGCGATGTTCCAGGGTGCGTAAAAAAATATAGGCCTCGCACAACTGTCCGGCAGCGTCGGGTTCAAGCTGTCCGTTTTCCTGCAAAAGCGCAATGATCCCCAGAGTAGTTGGATCGCGAAGTTTGCGGTCACGGCCACCCGCGATCAACTGGTGGGTCTGGGCGAAAAATTCTATCTCCCTGATTCCGCCCATGCCGAGTTTGATATTATGGCCTGGCGCCGTAATCCCTGCATGGCCATGATGGGACCGGATCAGGCCAACCATTTCATAGACGTCCCGTATGGCGGCAAAATCCAGATTTCTCCGCCATATAAACGGGCTGATCCTTTCAAGAAAAATCCGGCCCAGTTCGATATCACCTGCTACCGGACGCGCCTTGATCATCGCCGCCCGTTCCCAGCCTTTGCCAGCGCTTTCATAATAGGTTTCGGCGAACTCTACAGACAAGGCTATCGGGGTCGCGCCAGGATCCGGCCGCAAGCGTAAATCGACACGAAACACATAGCCGTCTCCGGTAAAATCCTGCAATAGCCCGACCAGCGCTTTTGTGAACCGGACCTGAAAATCCGGTAATTCCCGTCTGCCGCTGTAACGCGGACTTTCCGGGTCAAACAAAACAATCAAATCAATATCACTGGAATAATTCAGCTCACAGGCGCCAAGCTTTCCCATCGCTATTATAACATAGCCACAGTGCTGCGACGGATGCGCCGGATCTGCAAGCATAAATTCGCCAGGCTGCGCGTATGAAAGCAGCAAGGCGTCAACAGTGCACCGCAGGATATTCCGGGCAAATTCGGATAGCGCGCCGGTTACTGCGGACAAATCCCAAATCCCGGATATATCGGCCATCGCAATGCACAGGGCCGCCTGCCCGCGCAGAATGCGCAATTGCCGCGCCAGATCTGGCAGTGGCAACCCAGCCTGGGCTAATTTTTGAAGGGCCTCGCTGATTGCGGCCATCGTCCGGGATGGCCCCGCCTGTATCAATCCGGACAGAAAATCGGGAGAGCGCAAGGCCAGGCGGGAAAGGAACGGGCTATTGCCAAAAACGGCCTGCAACAGGTTACGCCCCCGTTCATCAGCGAGCATCGCCGCGATAGCGTGGTGTACATCTCCGCCAAAATCTTTGGCTGCCGCCAAAAGATCGGCCGTTCTGGCAGCCGCCTGATCGCGATCAAAGGGCTGGGGCATATGATGCGAATCTGTGATAGCATCCAGCAATGAAAAAACGTGCATTCGGTTACCACCTGAATTTAGGCCGTTAAGACGCCTGGCCAGGATATTGCCAGCAATTTTGGTGGTGTGTGAATGATTTTGCGGAAGCACTGAAGCTAGTCTGTGTTCATTCGTTCAACCCATATCCTGATGCGCGCCCTGGGGGCCGTGTTGACGATCGCCACGTTACTGACGGCGCTTGCGCTGTGGCGCTTTGCCAGCGGCCCCGTTTCGCTGTCATTTTTGGGAACCTATCTTCAGGAAATGCTGGAGGAGGCGACTCCGGGCTATCGCTGGGCATTCGACGAACCCATCCTCGACTGGACCGATCTGCGCCCATCCCTTGAGATTACCATTACAGGGGTAAAAATCAGCGAAACAGCCGGCCGGCTGGTTGCCCAAGCCCCCCGTCTGGTTTTGGGGATCAGCGCACGCGGTCTGATACTGGCCAGAATTGCGCCTACATCGGTGGAGTTGAATGGCGCTTCGCTGACCCTGGTGCGCCTGCTGGATGGATCATTCCGGCTGGGCGTGGCGGCTGCGCCGGAGGATTTGCAGCAGGCGGCGCCACCGGACATATCGGCGCTGCTTTCGCGCGCCTTTGCCGCGTTGTTAGAGGCCCCCGGACTTGAGGGTAATATGGGGGCTCTGGAAAGCCTGGCCATTCGCAATGTCGCCTTGATCTATCGCGATCTGAGAACCGGCAGTTTGTGGGAGGCCAGTAACGCCAGTTTTTCGTTTGTCCGGTCGGCCCAGGGCATCAACGGTGAGGCGGCAATCGGTCTGAAAATTGACGAACAAACCTGGCAGCTTTCCCTGTCAGGAAATTTTGACCAGACAACGCAACTGAGCCAGATTGACGTCAGCTTCAGCGGCGTGGAGCCATTTCGTCTTGCCGATGAAGCCGAAGCTTTGGCGCAACTCGCAAATATCCGCCTGCCCATCAGCGGACTGGCCGGCATGCAGCTGGCCGGTGATGGAAAACTGCTGAGCCTGAGCGCGAATATACTTGCCGGTGCGGGGGAGATTATTTTACCCGATGTCATGCCCGAACCGGTTCAGATCGACAGCCTTGAGATCATGGCCGACTACACGTTCAAGGATGGTGTTATCCGGGTTGGCAGTGCTATTTTGCGGCAGGGACCGCTGGAAATTACCGCCAAAGGCTTCGCCGAGTATGGTGTCGCAAGCCCCGCCATCCAGATCAGCGGCGGCATAAAAAATGCCAGCATTGAAACAGTGAAGCGCTTGTGGCCGATACCGGCCGCCAAAGGATCGCGCGGCTGGTTCCTGGAAAATATGGATACCGGGATGATTAATAACGCCCATTTCGAGGCGAATATCACGCGCGGTGAATTCGCCGCCGGACCTCTATCCGATGGCGCCGTCAAGGTCGAAATGCAATTTAAAGGCGTTACCGGCCACTATCTCCGGCCCATGCCTCCCATCACCCAGGGGCGCGGCAGCGCGCTGATTACCGGACGGCAATTCGAGTTGACCCTAGATGAAGGAACCATCCTCGATGAACTGCATCTGACCGGGGGGAACTTTATTCTTGCGAATACGCACCTGCCTGAGAAGGACGGCGTGATCAAACTGCTGTTAAACGGCAGCGTGACAAAAACCATGGCCCTGATTGATTTTCCACCGCTCGGATATCCTTCCCGGTTTGGGATTGACCCTGCGGCGTTAAGCGGCGGCGCCAGTACACAGGTAGAGCTGAAACTGCCCATCAGCAACACCATGCGCGTGAGTGATATTCAGTATGAAATAACCAGTGAAGTCAATGATCTGCGCCTGCCCAATTTGCTGAATGGCGTGGCGCTGGAACAGGCCGATGTAAACGTCAGGGTCAACGCCAAGGGCATTGAGGTAACGGGTGCGGGCCGCTTCCTTGACGCTGGCGCAGAGCTTGCCTGGAGTGAGAAGTTTAATGTCAAGGAAGGCCCTTCAAGTAATTTTACTGTTAAAATGAATGCGGACGAGCATCAGCTCGAAGCATTTGGGTTTCCAACCGCAGGATTAATTGCCGGGCCAGTAAATCTACAGGTGGAAGCCTGGGGGCGCGGCACAAAAATTTCAGGCGGACATTTGACAGCGGGGCTGGAGGGCGCGGAACTGGTCGCCGAACCGCTGTCCTGGTCCAAGCCGAAAGCCCTGCCCGCTACCCTTACGTTTGATTTTGCCATCCCTGAGGACAGTGTATCCGGCCCAGTGCTGAATAATTTTACCGTAACGGGAAAAGAGATAGATGTTTTGGGACGGGTGGTGTTTGTGCCCCATGGCCCGCCCGGCGTCATCCGCATGGACCGGCTGAAACTGGGCCCCAATAATGATCTGAGCGGTGAAGCGCGGCGGATGAAAAACGGCGCCTACGCCATTTCAATGACCGGGCCTCGCGCCGATCTGTCCCGGTCCATTGCAGAATTGCGCAGTTCGGGCGGGGTGAAAGATCCCGCCGAAAAAGGCCTTGCCTATGACATCGACGCCCGCGTCAAACAGGTGCTGTTGCGTGACGGGAATATTCTGAATGATGTTATCGCCATCGGCAGTTATGACGGCGATGATTTTATCAATCTTGCCGTTGACGGGAATTATGGTCCCGAACGGGGCATGGCCCTGCGGCTGGAGCCTGGCCCTTCAGGAAACAGGGTATTTACACTCATCTCGCTTGATGCGGGTAAGATATTGTACGGCCTCGATCTGTTTGACAGCGGGCGGAACGGGGATCTTGAAATGAAGGGGGAGTTTCTGGATCAGGCCCCCCGTGGTCCGCAGGAAGAAGCCCCCATGCAGGGTGAAATCCGTATACGGAATATGCAGGTGGTCAACGCCCCGGCCCTGACCCGCATACTTACCATTGCCTCCCTGACCGGCATACGCGATATCCTGACCGGCGGCGGCCTGACCTTTGAACGCATTCTGGTCCCCTTCAAAATGCAAAATGGAATCGTCACCCTGAAGGATGCTTATGGTTCCGGATCAGAGCTCGGCCTCACGCTGCACGGCACCCGTAACGAAGCGGCCGGCACAGTAAAAATGAATGGAACCGTGATCCCTGCCTACACCCTCAATACCGTATTTGGCAAAGTGCCGCTGGTTGGAAAAATTCTGCTGGGCGGGAAAAATGAAGGCGTTTTCGCGATAAATTACAGCGCCAGCGGATCAAGCGAGAACCCCGACATTTTCGTCAATCCGCTTTCCGCCCTGACACCTGGTTTTCTGAGGCAGATTGACAATCTGGGCGATCAGGATATCCCCTCGGAACAACAGACGGCGCCGGCGTCAAATCCCGCCCCGCAAGAATAAACTTGCTTCCGGCGGCGTCCTGCTGAATCCTTGAGCATGCTTTTGTCGCTAAAACTGGGGAATGGCCATGGATGATGCTGCAAAAAAGACCGCGCTGCGGATGATCCCGTACGGGATTTATGTGTTAACTGCCCAATCCGGTAACGACGTTGCCGCCGCAACCGTGAACTGGGTGACGCAGACATCTTTTGAGCCGCCGCTGATCGCGGTCGCCATCAAGAGCGACAGCGGGGCCTACGCGCTGATCAAGAAAACCCAGGCCTTTGCGCTTAACATGCTAGGCAAGGGACAGGCGCCCGTCGGCTTTACCTTTTTCAAACCCGCCCAGCTTGATGGCGGCAAAATCAGCGGTGAAGCGTTCAAGACCGGCGCAAATGGCGCTCCCATCCTGGACAATGCCATTGCCAGTGTTGAATGCAAGGTAACCGGCATTGTCGAACAGGGCGATCATCATATATTTGTCGCCCAGGTCACCAATGCCAACGTCGCAAAGCAGCCAGACGCACGCGCCGACGACGCCATCCTGTGGATGAAAGATCTGGGGGAGAAGGTCTTTTACGGGGGTTAGGCAGAACAGAAATTTTCCCGGGGACGGAATAATTGCCCCAACATCCAAATTAGGTTCGTGTTGGCCCAGGTGAGATTGTTGCATCATGACCGTACTATGTGTCACCGCCGCCAAATAGTTGATATGCGTACCGATACGCTGTACAGTATATAGCTGTGATCAAAACGCTCAAACATCGCGGCTTGAAGCGTCTTTTCGACAGGGGAGACCGCAGCCTCATCAACGCGGATCAGGTGCGCCGGATCGAGGATATCCTTGGCCGGCTGGATACCGCCGAAACCTTGGCCGCACTTGATTTGCCCGGGTACAGACTGCATGCGCTCAAGGGTGATCTGAAGGGCTTTTGGAGTATTACGGTTTCCAGCAACTGGCGGATCATTTTCCGCTTCACAGGCGGCGATGTATTCGATGTTAACTTAATCGATTATCACTAAGAGGACCCGGCCATGCCCATGCACACGCCACCCCATCCGGGGCATTCAATCAGGGACGCCTGCCTTGAACCGCTTGGCCTTTCCGTGACCGAAGGGGCGGAAAAGCTTGGCGTTACAAGGCATACTTTATCGCGCGTTATCAACGGTCACGCAGCAATTTCACCGGTAATGGCTTTGCGCCTGGAAAAAATGGGCTGGGGCACGGCGGATTCCTGGCTGAAAATGCAGCTTGCCTATGATCTGGCGCAAGCCCGGCGCCATGCTTCGAAGATCAAGGTGCAACGGATGGAAGTAGCATAGTTTGTTGTCTTCTTGATCTCACCCCACACGCAGCAGAACATGTTTCTTCTTTCCGGCGCTGAGCTTTACAGGACCGTTCAGAAAATCGGCGGCGCCGAGTGCGGCCTGTTCATTCTCGATCAGTTGATCATTGATCCGCACCCCGCGATTTTTGATCAGCCGCCGGGCCTCGCCGCCGCTGGCGCATAGCCCGGCGCGGCGTAACACTTCAGATACCGCGATACCAGGTTCAATTTCCCCGCTCGGGAGTTCAAGCTCCGGCAAACCCTGCGCCATCGCGCCTTCCTCGAAGGTCTGGCGGGCCGTTTCCGCCGCCTGCCGGGCCGGGCCGGAACCGTGCGCCATAGCGGTGGCTTCGTTGGCCAGTATCTTTTTTGCCTCGTTCAATTCCTGTCCCTGCAACGTTTCGAGGCGGGCAATTTCATCCATCGGCAATTCTGTGAACAGGCGCAGGAAACGCCCCACATCGGCGTCTTCAACATTGCGCCAGTATTGCCAGTAATCATAGGGGCTGAGCATGTCACCATTCAGCCAGACGGCGCCGCTTTCGGATTTGCCCATCTTCCTGCCCGAGGCAAGCGTCAGCAGCGGCGTCGTGAGGCCAAACAGTTGCGCCCCGTCGGCGCGGCGGCCCAGATCAACCCCATTGACGATATTGCCCCACTGGTCCGAGCCGCCCATCTGCAAATGGCAGCCATGCTTGCGGTTCAATTCAAGAAAATCATAGGCCTGCAACAGCATGTAATTGAATTCAAGAAAGGTCAGCGGCTGTTCGCGTTCAAGGCGCAACTTGACGCTGTCCATTGTCAGCATACGGTTGATCGTGAAATGGGCGCCGAAGTCACGCAGAAATTCAATGTAATTCAGCTTATCGAGCCAGTCTGCATTGTTGACCATGATGGCGTCGGTTGGCCCGTCGCCGAATTTTATAAATCGCTCAAACACCTTGCGGATGCCGAAAATGTTGGCATTGATCTGGGCATCGGTCAGCAGCGGGCGAGATTCATCCTTACCCGTAGGATCGCCGACCCGCGTCGTGCCGCCCCCGATCAGCACAATCGGTTTATGGCCGGATTGCTGAAAAAGCCGCAGCATCATGATTGAAATCAGGCTGCCCACATGCAGGCTTGGGGCCGTGCAATCATAGCCAACATAGGCCGTAACAGATTGCCGCACCGCAAGCGCGTCCAGCCCCTCAAGGTCGGTGCACTGGTGCAGATATCCGCGCGCCACGAATGTCTGTAGAAACCGTGAATGCATTTGCATCGTCATAACTATTCTGGTTGGTAACTATTGTCTGGCCGGCGGCTAAGCTGTAACAGTTTTATTACCGATGGAAAAGGTGTGAGGCATTGATATGGAACCGGTAATTGCCCTGGGCCTGATGAGCGGCACTTCTCTTGACGGTATTGACGCCGCCCTGATCAGGACCGATGGGGAGCGGGTTGAGTCATTTGGCCCATGGGCGACCCAACCTTATGACGGCGAAATGCGCGCGCGATTGCGCAGCGCAATGGTTCTGGCCGCAAAACTTGGCGTGACCGCCCGTCAGGCCCCGGAAATCCTTGATTTGACCCGTGATCTGACCCGCCTGCATGGGGTAGTGGCCGATGCCTTGCTGGCCGAAGCAGAGCTTGAGCGTGAGGAAGTGGCCGTAATCGGATTTCATGGCCAGACCTTATGGCACCAGCCCGAACGGCGGCTGACCCTGCAAATCGGGGATGGGGCCTGGCTTGCGCGCAATCTCGAAATTGATGTGGTGTATGATTTTCGCAGCGCCGATGTCGCGGCGGGCGGCCAGGGCGCCCCTCTGGTCCCGCTCTATCATCAGGGGCTGGCAGGCGATCTGCGCTTTAACGGCGCCGCCCCTGCCGAACCGCTGGCCATATTGAATATTGGCGGTATCGCCAACCTGACCTGGCTGGATTTGCGGCTGGACCCAATGGGGGATGGCATTCTGGCCTTTGATACCGGCCCGGGAAATGGCCTGATTGATGACTGGTGCGCCCGTAAAATTGGCGTGCCGATAGATCGTGACGGCGTTCTTGGCGCACAGGGCCGGGTGAATGCCCCTGCTCTTGCAGCGCTGATGCGCGCCCCGCAAATACACGCCCCGCCCCCCAAAAGCCTTGACCGGCAGGCCTTTGATCTGTCGCTGGTTGATGCGCTTTCGCCCGAAGACGGGGCTGCAACCCTTGCCGCCTTCACTGCGGCGTCGGTTGGGGCATCCGTATCCCATTTACCCGCGCGGCCCTCCAGGTGGATTGTCTGCGGCGGAGGCCGCCATAACCGTTTTTTGATGGAGATGCTACGCAAGGAGCTGGGCGTTGCTGTATATACAGCAGAAGACGTTGGCTGGCGCGGCGACGCCCTGGAAGCCGAAGCCTTTGCCTATCTGGCCGTGCGTAACCTTCGCGGGTTGCCGCTCAGCCTTCCGTCCACGACCGGCGCGCCCCTGCCCATGACAGGCGGCGTGCTTGGGCGCAGACTATGACGTCCCCCTAACTAGGCCGTCTGCTTGGCTTCCAGCACGGCCACCTGGCGCACCAGATAATCACTGACGTGTTTGCTGAGTTCGGGGATATTGGTTTCAAAAAAATGATTGGCGCCCTTGATCTTGAGATAGTCGATCAGGATATTTTTCTGGGATGACAATTTATTAACCAGCTTATCAACCGATTCAGACGGCACCACCTGGTCCGCCGTTCCGTGAATGATCGCTCCCGAAACCGGGCACGGGGCCAAAAACGCAAAATCATAATTATTGGCCGGAGGCGCGATGCTGATAAAGCCGGAAATTTCGGGCCGTCGCATCAGCAGTTGCATGGCAATCCATGCCCCAAAGGAAAAACCGGCAATCCAGCATTGCGGCGCATTTTCATTAATCTGTTGCAGCCAGTCCAGGGCAGACGCGGCGTCGGATAATTCGCCCAGGCCATGATCATATTCCCCGACACTGCGGCCTACGCCGCGAAAATTGAAGCGCAGCACGGAAAATTCATGCTTCTGAAATATTTGACCGACCTGATGCACCACTTTATTCTGCATCGAGCCTCCGTATAGCGGATGCGGGTGCAATACCAGCGCTATAGGCGCATTGGCCCGGCTGGCGGGATAATACCGGCCTTCGATACGGCCCGCAGGGCCATTGAAAAAGATTTCAGACATCTTTTCCGCTTCCTTTCATAAACCCTGTATCATACTAATTTAGTAGTGATTATCTGGGCGCCAAAACGAGAAAAATCAATAGGTTGAAAGATGTATCCACCTAATTCTTGACTTTTCTAGTGGGTTGTTTATATTCAAGGCCTCAATGTCTGCTGAAACCTCTCCCGTACTGTGCGCGGTCATATCA
>JBEBFX010000126.1:0-9545 GCA_040081735.1 Alphaproteobacteria bacterium
ACGCCAATACTAAGCTGCAACGGGCTGACGGCCATGCCATGGCCGAAAGCGACGGTCATGGTGCTGATTTCGGGCCAGGGGCGCGGCCAGGTCGGGTCGCCCATTTCACGCAGCTCGAATTCCGGCCGCCGCATCAGCCCAAGCTTGCCAAGAAACGCCTTCTGCCGCTCGCCGCCGACATGAAGCGCCATTTTAGCCGCCCCAATATTGGACGAATACAGGAATATCTCGGTTACCGACAGCGGACGGCGCTTGGCGTGAAAGTCACTGATCGTAAATCGTGAAATACGGATCGGATTTGTCGCGTCATAGACGTCATCCAGGCCGGCAAGACCCGCATCCAGGGTCATTGCCGCCGTAAACACCTTAAAGGTTGAACCCATCTCATAGGTGCCAAGCGTTACCCGGTTGAATTGCGCCTCGCTTTTGTTCTGCTGTTTGCCGTTGGGATCAAAATCAGGCAGCGACGCCAGCGCCAGCACTTCGCCATTGTTTACGTCCATAACAAGGCCCGCAGCGCCAATGGCGTGGAATTTGGCAATTGAGCGCTGCATCTCGTCGCGAAGGGCGTGCTGCACGCGCAGATCAAGGGATAATTGCAGCGGTTCCCCGCCCTGATTCAGACGCACGTCCATTGCGCGTTCGACACCCGACAGGCCGTGATTATCGACGTCAACATATCCGGCCGCGTGCGCCACAAGATTGTCCTGGGGATAAAACCGGCGTTCATCCGTCGTAAATCTCAGACCGGGAATTCCAAGATCATTTATAGCACGCTGCTGACGCGGGCTAAGATCATTGTGCAACACAACATAACGCTTGCCGCTGGCCAATTGCCTCGCGGCCCGCTTGCCATCAAGGGCGGGCAGCACCTGTGACAAACGCCGCAGCGCAGCGGCATGATTAGACACTTCCGTCGTGTCAGCCTCCAGCGAGGCCGTTTTCAGATTGGTTGCGATGACGATGCCGTTGCGGTCAATGATATCGGCACGCTCCGGCAGGGCCATAGCCCCGGCGGAAAGCTGCATCATGCCCGGTTTTTGCCCGATGGGTATGGCCAGTTCAACCAGCCGCGCCCCAATGGCGGAAAATCCAAACAGGAAAATCGCGCCGGCCATCAACAGCCTGTTACGGCCCAGATCAATCGCGCGATTATTGCGCCCGGAAAGCCAGGGCTGCCCCTCTATGCCAACCATATCGCTTGGCACATGCACCCGTTGTTTATGGTGCAGGGGCTGTTCCATCAGTGTATTTCCGCCATGGACACGACAGGCGCCGCTGCAAGGGTTTTATCCTGGGGTTTGGCGGGCGCTGCAGCGGGCGAACTGGCGGCCAGAGCATCTTCACCTTCCACCGGCTCCGGCGAGCGTTCCGGGATATCTGCAAAACTGACGACCTGGATGACCTGCACCGGCGCAAGCTCCAGATAACGGGCGCTCAATTTTTGCAGCCTCTCGGGGCGGTTCAGGCTGCTCCATTCCGCATCCAGAATACGGATTGCTTGCTGTTCTTCAGCAATTTTCGACTTCAGGCTCAGCCCCTGACGCTCCATGCGATCAACTGAATATTTGACATGGTACAGGCCGGCAGAGACGCCAAACAGCAAAATGAACACGAACAGGGTCACGAAGCGCAGCATCTAATATTCCCCTCCCAAAGCATTGGCAATGGAAGCGGGGGCCCCCGCAGGCATTGCCGTATCGCCAACCGGCCAGGCGCTGGCGGCCGTACGTTCAACCGCGCGCAGATGGGCCGATCTGGCGCGCGGGTTGACGCTGATTTCAGCGGCGCCTGGTTTACGCGCGCCGTTCCATAACAGTTTGAAACTGGGCGCGGGCCGCACCGAATCATCCAATGGCTCATGACGTGACGTACCCGGACGAACGCCGGAACGCACGGCAAAAAATTGCTTAACCAGACGATCTTCCAGACTGTGGAACGACACCACCGCCAGACGGCCCAGAGGTTTCAGAATTTGCTCGGCCGCGTGCAGGCCGCGAATGAGTTCGTTTAGCTCGTCATTCACATAGATGCGCAGCGCCTGAAAGGTGCGCGTTGCCGGATGTCTGCCGCCGGCAGCCGCCCTCGCCCCCAGGGCGCCGGCCACAATCCGCGCCAATTGCAGCGTGCGGGTAATGGGCGCTTCGCTTCTTGCCGCAATAATCGCCTTGGCAATGGCGCGAGAACGGCGCTCCTCGCCATAGATGTAAAAGATCGCGGCCAGTTCCTCGGCGGACAGATTATTTACGGCCTCGGCGGCAGACGGGCCCTTGTCGCCCATGCGCATATCCAGCGGCCCGTCTTTCTGAAAGGAAAAACCCCGGTCCCCCTGATCAAGCTGCATCGACGACACGCCTAGATCGAAGGTAACGCCATCCGGAGCGGCGAATCCGGCCTGAGGCAGCAGTTCCACCATATCCCCAAAGCACGCTTCCATCAGATGCAGCCGGTCCGGAAATTCTTCCGACAGCGCCTGCGCCAGCGGGGCGACCAGAGGATCGCGATCAATCGCGATCACGGTGCATTTTGCCGACTGCAACAATATCCGGCTATATCCCCCCGCCCCAAAAGTGCCATCGACATAGATACCCCCGTCGCGCACGGCCAGGGCATCCAGGACTTCCTGGGCCATCACGGCCATATGAGGCATATTTCCTGCGGGCGCCGTCCTGTTCTTGCGCGGTCTAACCATGGCCGCCATCCAGCGTATTTGCGGCAGGAATGAGTCCCGGGGCCGCCATCGGCATGGTCCAGCTGGCGCGGTCGGCCATGGCGCGCTCGCGCAGCCTGATTTTTTCAGCCTCGAACAGGTCCGGCGACCACAGGCTGAAATAAATTCCCTGGCCTACAAAGGCGATGTCTTCATCAATTCTGGCATGGGCCAGAAATTCCGGCGGCAGAACAATCCGCCCGTCGCTGTCCGGGATCATTTCCGCCGCCTGGGAACACACGAGGGTGGAATAGGCTTCCATCTCGCCGCCAAACGCGCCCAGCGGATTTTGCTGTCCCATGAAGGCCTGCATCTGATTTGGCGTTACAGCCTGTAGCCATGGCCCCAGAAGGGAAGGAAAGCACACAAATGAGGTCATCTCTTTTGACATGAGATAGGCGCGATACTGCGAAGGGACAGAGACCCGGCCCTTTTTGTCTACCCGATGCAACGAATAAGACAGAAACCCATTCATGCCGCCCGAACCTCACAGTGGCGTTAGCCAGATCAAGATGTGCGGAAAGGCATATGAGCGGGACTGCTCAACTCTGAGCTGCGGGCAAGTCAAAATGTGACCACCCCCGTATCCGCACAAATAGCACCAAAACACGCCTCAATATGGGCATGTATGGGTATATCTGGAATATTTATGGATATCAATGGATAATTGATGGGATTTTGATCAGTTAAACGATTTTCCCTTGGCTTAAATCCATGTTCCCGTTATGTATTCCTAATCCCCGTCTGTGCGTGTCAACAACTGTGAGGCAAGAATATACGCATTCCATAATTGTATCAACCAGCCGCTGCCGCCTGAATATGTGACACGCACTACATTTTCATCAAGGATGAGAATATTGTGTTTATAGAAATTATAACATTATCAATTTTATCAATATACCGTCAGATAAATAAATGAATATAAAAAATAAATTATATATATTACGGGATTATCCCTTTGACGCAGGTATGCGGCCTGTCAACTAGATACACTTAATTTCCCAACTACAAATTTTTGGGTTCTGAGTTGACGGCGCGCGCGAATCCGTCTACAAAGCCACATGACCGACGATTACAAATACCGAATCAAATCACGGATTGCTGAGATCGAGCTTGAAATCCGGCGTATTCAAGGGCTGGAGGACGAACTTGAGGAGCTTCGCGTTGCCGCGCGTGTTCTTGATCGTTTTGGTAACAACGGCGATGTTGATAAGGGCGACCTGCAAGAATCACGGAAACCTTCTATCGGTAACCAAATAATTGATATTTTGACGATGTATGGGCCTCTGAAAGCCAGCCTTATCACCCAAAAATTGGATGAGCTGCGAGGAGGTGAAACGCGAAGATTGACTGTTAACGTAACACTCTCACGGCTCAAGGCAGCCGGACGCATTGATTACGATGGCAAACGCTGGTTTGCCGTTAAAAAGAATGAAATCTCCCCCGTTGTAGCGGAGGAGATTTCTATAGCCGACAGGGGTCACTGCCTGTCAATCGAGAGCCGGAGCCTAAAAACCCCCGGCTGAATGTGCAATCGGAGTTGTTTACATGCTATGGCATCTGTGCCTCGGCAGAAGGGGCGGGGCACCATCCCCAATCCTTATTCCGAGGCTTTTAATAAGCAAGATAACGGGCGGCGATTGTCGCCCGTTATCTTTTGTGATATAGTCTAATTCGTCCTGTGTCAACTAGAAAGAGCGATTCTATGGGTGAATCCAAGCATTTAGCGCTTAGCGTCGCACAAATAAATGGGCGATTACAAGAGTTTATCGCCCAAGAGGAAGCCCGTGGGGTTGGCCCCGCGAATGAAGCCGACGTGATCACGGCTATTGAACGGCTAGCTAAATTGCCCCGATCAAAAGATCAAACATTGCATTCTCCAAATGCCGGTGGTTCGACCGGAAAGAAAACTCGCTGAGATAGCGGTCCATATATTTGGCCGAAACATGGATATGCGTTGAGCGCACCGACGCCTTAAACAACCCCCAAAAACTTTCAACGTGATTGGTATGGTGTGTCACGCCATGACGGTAGTCGTAGTAGGCCCAAAGCTTTTGGCTGTGCGTAACCTGGCCGTGCTTGTAGCCATCGCGCTCCAGTAAACCATAGCTCATAAGTTCGTCTGTCGAGACGATTGAACCGGCCTCAACTTTCCGGTGAACGACACCCCGCAGCGTTGCCATTTTTACGTTCGGGATAACCTCTGCCACAATCTTGCCGCCACGCTCTTTCAGCCCCATGACAATTGTCTTGCCCGCTGCGCCGCGTCCGCGTTTACCGGGCCGCTTACCGCCAACATAGGCTTCGTCAAGTTCAACGTGGCCCTTCAAAGCCTCAAAGCCATCGACAACTGCCATTAGCTTGCGGATTTGCTGGCCCATGCGCCATGCTGTTTTGTAAGTAACGCCAAGGGTGCGTTCCAATTCCTTACCGCTGACGCCATGGCGTGTGGCGACAAAAAGATAGATCGCATAGAACCAAGATTGCAGGCTTGTACGACTGTCCTGAAAGATCGTTCCGGCGCATGGATAAACATGATGCCCGCAATGCGCACAAGAGTAGGCGCGGCGCTCATTCAGTTTATGGAATGTGCTATCGACACCGCAAGCCTTACAGACATGGCGCAAACCATACCGCACTTCCATAATGTGCCCCAAACAGGCATTATCATCCGGGAAGCGGGTAAAAAACTGTTTGACTGTTAGCTGGCTGGCCATGGGTGTTATCTCCTATGGCCAATATATAGTGCTTTACTGTACCTGTGTCAAGGGGATAATCCCGATATATTATCTTTGATTTTAATATATCACAGTAAAAGTCAATTATTATAATTATAAATTAAATATAATATATTTGATTTTCTTAAAATATTTAATATTTATTAATAAAAGTAAATTTAATATTTAGAACAATATAATATTATTGTCACATATTTGAAAACATCATCTGTTTAACTTCCATATGCGCCCAGTCCGAAGATCTGGGTCAACGGTGCAATGGAACATAGAAACGATGCCTCTAAGACACGCTGGATCGAACGAGATAGGGAGCCTGGCGATTGATGTTGCCCCTTTTCAAAAAGAATTAAGCTGCCTTGAGGTTTGCGATTTCTTTTCAAAAAACCCCGATGTACTGACCGTAGCCGTTGTCGATAACGCACGGCCTATCGGCCTGATTAACCGGGACTCATTCCTGTTATTGTTTTCCGGACAATTCGGCCACGCATTGTTTGACAAAAGGTCCATTGTGTACGCCATGGACACAAACCCGTTCATCGTTGACAAGGCGTGCAGCATTGCTCTGGCAGCCTCGCTCATTCTGAACGAAAACCCGCATGCGCTGCTGAAGGGGTTCATTATCACGGATGAAGAGCGGTATTTTGGCGTTGGCACGGCATTTGGCCTGCTGAGCTATTCAGTCGCGCGCGGGCGGGAGCGCGAACAGGAGCTTGATACGGCGCGCAACGAAGCCGTACTGGCAAATGAAACCAAAACCCTGTTCCTGGCAAATATGAGCCATGAGCTGCGAACCCCGCTTAATGCGATCATTGGCTTTTCAGAAATTATGTCCGAAGAATTGTTTGGCGCCATTGGAAACGAACGATACCGCGATTATGCCGGGGATATTTACCGCAGCGGCATGCATCTGCTGGGACTTGTCAACGACGTGCTTGACGTGGCGCGGATTGAGAGCGGCCAAATGAAGCTGGATGAGCGCAATGGCGACTTCAATGAGATCATCCAGAATTGCCTGACCCAGGTAAGCGCGCAGGCAAACAACGCGGGCGTCGCGCTTGTTAACAGCGCCGCTTCAGAACTGCCGGAATTATATATGGACGACCGCAAATTGCGGCAGGTTTTGATCAATCTTTTGTCTAACGCCATAAAATTTACGCCGGAAGGCGGGCAGGTATGCGTGCATGCCAGCATGACCGCCGATCACACGCTTAACGTCACCGTGACCGACACTGGGATCGGCATTGCCCCGGAAGACATACCGAGGGTCCTGCAAAAATTCGGCCAGGTGGATAACAGCCTGCAGCGTAAATTTGATGGCGTTGGCCTTGGCCTGCCGCTCTCCAAATCGCTGATCGAGCTGCACGGCGGATCGCTGTGGATCGAAAGCAGCCCCGGCAAGGGCGCCGCCGTTAGCTTTACCCTGCCCGCCAGCCGTCTCGTTCAGCCGAGATTATTGCACGCGGTGTCGGCCTAATAAATTATCAGATGGCCTGTAAGCCGGGTTCTGTACCTGCTTGCGCAGGCGATGACCATTCATCTGGGACGCCTGTTACCAGACGCCTCACGCGACCTACCCGGATGGCGGCCCGAAAACATGCCTGCCGCGCAAAGCGGCGCCATCCCTATTTGGTCTTGCTCCCGGCGGGGTTTACCGTGCCGCTGCTGTTACCAGCCGCGCGGTGCGCTCTTACCGCACCCTTTCACCCTTACCCTTTTTACAAAGGGCGGTTTGCTTTCTGTGGCACTTTCCCTGAGGTTGCCCCCGCCGGGCATTACCCGGCGCCGTGTTTTCGTGGAGCCCGGACTTTCCTCCCCCGCAAAGCGGGAGCGGCCATCCAGCCATCTGACCGGGTATATATCAGCGCCATTGCCGGCAACGTCAAGCAGTGATCCGCTGTAGAAGATGTTGCAGGATCGACGCTGTTTGCGCATCGGCCCGGCCATCCACGTTTGCAGGCCGGAAATGCCGCTGAAATGCGGTGACCACTGCGCCCGTCTGTGTCCCATAAATACCTGTTTGCGGCACGTCGTACCCATAGCGTTTCAGGCTTTCCTGCAGATTGAGAATATCTGGTTCCCTGTTTGAATTATAACTGGCGGCCTCCGGCCATATCCCTACCCCTTGCCCGGCCAGCCATCGCCAGTCAAACAGCTCGCCCGGATCGCGTTTGCGTCCCGGCGCAACGTCGCCATGGCCCAGCACACAATGAGGCGGTATCGGATGACGCGCCAGAATTTCGTGGCACAGTTCAGCCAGCGACCGCATCTGCAAGCCGGTAAAATTGCGATAACCCAGATCATGCCCGGGATTGACCAGCTCAATCCCGATAGAGCGGCTGTTAATGTCCCGTTCCCCCGCCCAGCCGGATACGCCCGCATGCCAGGCGCGGCGATCTTCGGCCACCAGCTGATAGACCAGGCCCATTTCATCGATCAGATAATGGGCGCTGACTTTCGCTTTGGGGTCGCATAACCGCGCCAGCGCATGTTCGCGCGAAACCATTCCGGTATAATGCAGCACCAGCATGTCAATGGCGCCGGGCGCGCGGTCATTATAATTTGGCGATGGCCGCGCAATGATCTGCATGGCGGTTAAGCCCCCCGGCACCTGCCAAAGCCTTTTTGGCGAATGGTCATAATCACAACGCCTGTCAATGCCGCACGTCAATGCAATAAACAGTATCGGGGCAAAACGGGTAGGCGGCGTCCAGCGCTTTTAGTTGATGCCTCGCTGTTTGGCAACCTTGTCATAGGCGTCATTGATGGTGGCGATTTTGGCGTTCGCCACCATGATAAATTCCTCCGGCAGGCCCTGGGCAACCAGCAGATCGGGATGGTTTTCACGCACCAGGCGGCGATAGGACTGTTTTAGAACGGCATCCGTCACATCATGGGCCACGCCCAGTATCGCATAGGGATCGAAGGCGTCCGCGCCGACATGCCCGGCCTTAATTCTGGCCCAGTCCGCATCACTAAAACCAAAAATACCGGCGACGGAACGCAGAAATTCTTCTTCCTTTGGATGAAACACATTATCGGCCTTGGCGATGAAAAACAGGCCGTCCAGCAGATCTTCCAGCACGCGCGGCTTGGCCCGGAACATTCCGCTTATCTGACGGGCATATTGCTCGTATCCGGCCACATCGCGGCGGGCCAGATCGAATATCCGCGCCACATTGGCCATTTCATCGGGCGGCACATCGAATACCTGCTTGAACGCATCTACCTCTTCGCGGGAAACAAAACCGTCAGCCTTGGCCATTTTTGCGCCAAGCGCAATAACGCCAATGGTAAACGCAATGCGATTTGTATCGCCGCGTGTGTCAAACGGGTTCGCCGGGGCGGCGTTGTCTTCACGATCCAGTGCATAATGCCCGGCAACCATACCCAGCAAAACGCCAAGCGGCCCGCCAAGCGCCAACCCCGCCGCCGCGCCAAATAATTTTCCCCATTTTGACATCGCGCAACCTTTCTGCACCCGCAGTATGGCAAAAATAAATACGGCGCAACATCCAGTTCAAAACAGGCGCAAAAATATTGCTCCCGCCGGCTTGCACGATCAGGCCGGGGCCATTACCAGCGTGTCAAGCGCCGCCGCAAAGACAGAACGAAGTTTTTCACAAAGATTAAATTCGACGGCAAAGCTGTTCGGCAGGCGGCGTATCACCCGGGCGGGCATTATGCCAACGCCGCGCATCTCAATATCAATTTCGGTTCCGGCGCGCGGCACGATCGCACACCTTATTTGCGCGCCGCTGAGAGAAATATCCACAAGTTCAACGGCGTAGCTTTCGTCATAAATTTTCAGGATTGCCGGTGTGGAAATTGTTCCGCGCCGGTAAAAGCGGCGTTCAGAAACGCGCAGCCGAACATGACCGGCTGGATCGCCGCGCCGTTTTAGCGCTGTAGCCTGATTGCCTTCAGGAGCAGGTTTCATTTGCTGTATCTCCCTGTTTCACCACGCCACAGGCTATCTGCAATAATATTAAGATATTGTTTAGCAGGCTGCTGAAAAACCCTTCTTTTTGTCATCCTGAGCGACCCGCTGCGCCAGCGCTTGCGCGGCGAGAGCGAAGGATCTCAGAGGCGCCATAAAC
>JBEBFX010000280.1:0-2467 GCA_040081735.1 Alphaproteobacteria bacterium
GATGCGGAGACAGCGGCCGTGGCCGCATGATTGGCGGCTTGGCGGCACCCGCCTGAGATTCTGCCATTTCTGGCCCCCCTGCTAATTATTTGGCGGCAGTTGACCGCCGCGTTTGATTCCCCCCGCATACTAAACCGGGAAGGCTGTAAGTCAATCTGCGGATTGCGAAAAATTGCCTTATCTGCGCGCCATCAGCAGCCAGTAATCCAGATCAAGGATAACGCCGGGATGATAACCCTCAGGGACAGCCCCGGGAAATCCGGTGCAGGGCTGGTCCTTTGTGGCGAACAGCCGGATGCGCAACGCCCCCATATCTTTGCGGCCCGCCAGTTCCGCCTTGTCCAGAATTTCCGACCAGGCGAAAACCGTATGTCCGGCATAACAGGGCGCCACATGCCGCCCGCCATTGATGGCGGCGATCTTGACCCCGTTGGCCAGCCCGTTGAAGCTCAGCGCCCGCGCCATACTGATCACATGGCCGCCATAGACCAGCCGCCGCTGGGCATTATCACTGTTCTGCATAAACTGGTTGAAATGCACTTTGGCGGTGTTCTGGTATAACCTGGTGGCCATCATATGTTCGGCTTCCTCAATGGTCATACCGTCCACATGGTCGATTTTTTCGCCAACCGCATAATCATCCCACAAATGCGCGGAACCGGACAGCGCGCAGTCATAGGCGCTGAAATCAAGCCCGGCGGGGACCGTCAGATCATTGACGCCTACAAAATCCGGCAAGTCGGGCACAGATGCCGTTCGGGCCGGAGAGGCTTCGTCGCGTTTGCGCACCATCACCCAGCGCACATAGGCGATCACCACTTCATGGCGCTGATTAACCCCGGTGCTGCGCACATAAACAATACCGGATTTGCCGTTCGACAATTCGCGCAGCCCGATGACCTCTGAAGTGGCGGACAGGGTGTCGCCCGCGTAAACCGGCGTCAGAAACCGGCAATCCGCATAACCCAGATTGGCGACGGCGTTCAGCGATATATCCGGCACGGTCTTGCCAAACACGATGTGAAACGCCAGCAGATCGTCAATGGGTGCGCACGGCAGGCCCAGCGGGCGCGCGAATTCATCAGAGGAAGTCAGCGCAAAACGCGGCCCGAACAGCGCCAGATACAGGCTCGCGTCGCCCAACGTTACTGTGCGCGGGGTGGCGTGGCGCAAAAACTGGCCAACCTCGAAATCCTCGAAATAATTACCCGGACTGGTTTTGCTCACGGCCTGATTTCCCATCTGTTGAATGAACGGGTTTTAGACGATGCGCAAGGCGGCGGGAAGGGGCAAGTGCGGCGTTCGCTTTCCCCCCCCTACGGTGTCACGATCGGGAAGTTCGGATCGACGGGGTCGATCAGGCTGACCAGATCGCCATAGGCGTTGGCGTCGCCTTCAACCTTGATCGCGCCGCTCGCTGTTTTCACCAGCACCGGAACGCCCGCCAGCAATGTCTGTAACAGATCCGGCCGCGCCAGCGTAACGGTTGCATTGGCGGCGTCGTCGCGGACGCCCTGCTCATGCACCAGCACCCCGTTTTCCATGGTGATCAGATGTTGCTCGTTGACGTCGGAAAGCACGACGTTGAGGACGATCTTTTTTCCCTCCGCCCTGCCGGGATTCAGCCGCACGGCGGCAAAATCCAGCAGCATTGTGGTGGGCGTCGCTTGTATCAGCCCCGGGCTGAATGAGATCGCGGGCAGCGCAATAACGCCGTGACGCAATTCCTGGGCGCCGCTCAGATAGATATTGCGCCATGTCCCCGCCTCTGCCTGATAGCCAAGTTGCGTATATACAGACGCCAGCAATTCCCGCGCCTGGGAATTTTCAGGATCGGCGAAAATTACGTGATTCAACAATGTCGCCGCCCAGCGGTATTCGCCGGAAGCTACCGCCGTGTTCGCCAGGGTTATCACTTGCGCGCCGCCTCCCATGGCGTCCACGTATTTTTTGCTTGCGGCGGCCGGCGGCAGGGGGTTGAGCGAGGCGGGATTGGCGTCGTACCAGCCCATGTAACGCTGATACACGGCTTTGGCGTTGAAACTCATGGTGCCGTAATAACCTCGATTGTACCATTCCTGCGCCAGCACATCGGGCAGCTTGATATTTTCGGCAATTTCTGAACCGGTCAGCCCCGCATTCATCAGGCGCACCGACTGGTCGTGCAGAAATTTGTAGGCGTCACGGTGCTTTTTCAAAAAATCGGTAATCACATCGCTACCCCAGCGCGGAATGCCATGGGCTGCGAACATCACATCGCTTTTTTCCCCGAACAGGCGGATAGACTGGGTCAGGTAATCCGCCCAGTCCTTGGCGTTGCGCACCAGCGCGCCGCGCGGCGTCAGGACATTATGCATGGTCGCATTGGCGTTTTCGGCCATGAATACGGCCCGGAATTGCGGCAGATAAAAATTCATTTCAGCAGGCGCCTCGGTTCCCGGCGTCATCTGAAACGAGAACGTCACAC
>JBEBFX010000127.1:0-9489 GCA_040081735.1 Alphaproteobacteria bacterium
TCTGATTCTGTTTACTGCGACGGCGTTGCGCCATGTCGTTCTGCCGCCGTTTTTCCTGCGTATCACCCTTCAGCAAATGTTGCGCATCGGTTATTTCTCGCTGCCTGTCGTTGGCCTCACGGCAATATTCACGGGTGCGGTGCTGGCGTTGCAAATCTATATAGGCGGTTCACGCTTTAATGCAGAAGGCTTTGTCGGCCAGGTCGTTGTCATTTCCATGGTGCGTGAACTGGGGCCGGTATTGGCGGCATTGATGCTGGCCGGGCGCGTGTCCTCCGCCATCGCCGCCGAGATCGGCACGATGCGCGTAACCGAACAGATCGACGCCCTGACCACGCTTGCGACTAATCCTTTCAAATATCTGGTGGCGCCACGCCTGATTGCCGCCACGCTCTGCCTTCCGATTCTGGTGCTGGTTGCAGATATCATCGGCGTCATGGGAGGCTATCTGGCGGCAACCCAGCGGCTAGGGCTGAATGCCGGGGTGTATATGAAAAGCACCCTTGATGTGCTTGAAGTCGAAGACGTTACCTCTGGCCTGACCAAGGCGGCGGTGTTTGGTTTTCTGATCGCCCTGATGGGCTGTTACCACGGCTATAACAGCCGGGGCGGCGCCCAGGGCGTTGGCGCCGCAACGACCGACGCCGTAGTTTCGGCGTCAATCCTGATCTTGCTGTTCAATTATGTTCTGACCGACTTTTTCTTTTCCTGACGGTATGACCCAGCCCCCTGATATCCCGATGATCGCAGTCAGCGGACTGCACAAGCGCTTTGGCGCGAACCAGGTGCTTGCGGGCATTGATCTGGAAATCGGGCGCGGTAAATCCCTGGTCATTATCGGCGGTTCCGGCTCGGGTAAATCCGTCACCCTGAAGTGTATTCTGGGATTGATAAAACCCGATGCAGGCAGGATACACATTGATGGCGGCGATGTTACGGACCTTTCCGGTTCTGCGCGCGAGCAGGTGCTTGCCAGGGTGGGTATGCTGTTTCAGGGGGCGGCGCTGTTTGATTCGTTGAGTGTCTGGGAAAACGTCGCGTTCGGCCTGATCCAGGCGCATGGCATGCCCGCAAAACTGGCCCGCGAAAAAGCGCTGGCGGCCATGGCGAAAGTCGGACTGGAATCCGGCCTGGCCGACCTAAATCCCGCAGAACTGTCTGGCGGAATGCAAAAGCGGGTTGGCCTTGCGCGCGCCATTGCGCCGCAGCCGGAAATTCTGTTTTTCGATGAACCCACAACCGGCCTTGATCCCATCATGTCCGGCGTCATCAATGAATTGATCATCGAGCGGGTGCGCGAGCTTGGCGCGACCGCGCTGACCATTACCCATGATATGAAAAGTGCGCGCCGGATTGCCGACATCATCGCCATGATCTATCAGGGTAAAATTATCTGGTGCGGCCCTGCCGAACATATTGATGATTGTGGCGAGCCCCATGTCGAGCAGTTTATCCGGGCCAGATCAGAAGGCCCGATAGAACTCGATGTGTATCGTGGCTAGCGCTGGAAACAATCCATAATGGCGCGCCCCCAGCAAAATTTTGTCTGTCAATCCTGCGGCGCCGTCAGCGGCAAATGGTCCGGGCGATGCGAAGCCTGCGGCGCATGGAACAGCATTTCCGGGGAAGCGACGGGGGGCATAGCGCCGGTTCTGGAAAACAGGCGCGGCCGGCGCGTCAAACTGATGCCGCTGTCAGGCGATGAACCCGACGCGCCGCGTATCCTGTCGGGGATTGGCGAGTTTGATCGCGTCTGCGGCGGCGGCATCGTGCCCGGTTCGGCATTGCTGGTGGGGGGTGACCCCGGCATTGGCAAATCCACCCTGCTGTTGCAGGTGGCGGCCGCGCTGGCGCGCCATGGCGCAAGGGCGGTGTATATTTCAGGTGAAGAATCCGCAGCGCAAATCCGTCTGCGCGCCCGGCGTATGGACCTGAGCGACGCGCCGGTAGAGTTAGGCGTTGAAACCCGGCTGAGCAATATTCTGGCGACACTGGAGGGCGGCGACGCCAGGGCCCCGGCCGTTATCATCGTCGATTCTATCCAGACCGTGATGACCGACGCCATTGACGCGGCGCCCGGCACGGTCACTCAATTACGCGCCAGCACCCAGGAACTGGTCCGGGCGGCCAAACGAACCGGCTGCGCGGTGATCATGGTTGGACATGTGACCAAGGATGGCCAGATCGCGGGGCCGCGGGTGATCGAGCATATGGTGGATACGGTGCTGTATTTCGAGGGTGATCGCGGGCATCAGTTCCGTATCCTTCGGGGCGTTAAAAACCGCTTTGGTCCAACCGATGAAATTGGCGTGTTCGAGATGACCGGCGCCGGATTGCAGCAGGTCGAAAACCCGTCTGCGCTGTTTCTTGCCGGACGCCAGGAAGACGTATCCGGTTCGGCGGTCTTTGCCGGCATTGAAGGAACCCGTCCAGTGCTGGTTGAAATTCAGGCGCTTGTGGCCACATCGAGCCTTGGCACCCCGCGCCGGGCTGTGGTGGGCTGGGACAGCGGACGGCTGGCCATGGTTCTGGCGGTGCTGGACGCCCGTTGCGGGCTGACGTTTGGGGCCAGTGACGTCTATCTGAATGTCGCTGGCGGCTTACGCATCAGCGAGCCGGCGGCCGACCTGGCCGTGGCGGCGGCCCTTGTGTCCTCGTTTACGGGCGTGCCCTTGCGCGCCGGTTCGGTGGTATTTGGCGAGATCAGCCTATCCGGAGAAATTCGCCCCGTCAGCCAGTCCGAGGCCAGACTCAAGGAGGCCGCCAAGCTGGGTTTCACCCGCGCACTGACGCCCGCAGGAATTACGGCCAAACCCGACGCGATTAGCCTTGACGAAGTACCCCTTCTGGCGCGACTGGTAGAAGACTTTCAAGATCAAGCAGATTCGCGCAACGGTTGAATGGATTCATGAGCGGCTGGCCCATCAACCCCTTTGACACTTCAGTTATTCTGATCATCCTGCTGTCGGGCGGGCTTGCGTTTATGCGCGGTTTCACCCGTGAAATCCTTTCCCTTCTGGCATGGGCGGGCGCCGCAGCCGCAACCTATGCCCTGTTCGGATCCGTCAGCCCTATTGGCAATGCATATATATCGCCTGGCTGGCTCGCGGACGCTATCAGCGCCCTGGGCATTTTCGTGCCTGCCCTGATCATACTGTGGTTATTGAGCGGCAGCCTTTCCCAGCGGGTAAAAAGTTCAGCTATCGGCGCACTTGACCGCACTCTTGGGTTTATATTTGGCCTTGGCCGCGGCGCTGTAATGGTGTCCATATTATTTCTGGGGCTCGGCTGGCTGATCCCGATGGAGCCGGATCCCCCCGATTGGGCAGGCGAGGCGCGCACTCTGTCCCTGGTCAGGTATGGATCAGAGTTATTTTTGAACCTGCAACCCGGAGATGCGGCGTCAGCGGCACAAAAAACCTTGCAAACCCGCGCCTTAGCGCCAACTTCAAAACATACCCCTGACAGTCAGACCGAAACCGGGTATAAGACAAATCAGCGACAATCCCTTGAGCAGTTAATTGAGGGCCAGGATGCGTCCCCCTGAACTTTCACCCTATATATGAAAGACGGCATCAAGCCATGAGCGGACCAAAGTCTATGCCCTATTCCTTCGACGTTGATGATGACAAGCCGCATGAAGAATGTGGCGTCTTTGGCATTTTTGGCCATGAGGACGCCGCCGAACTGGTCGCCCTTGGGCTGCACGCGCTGCAACACCGGGGCCAGGAGGCCGCCGGGATTGTCTCGTTTGACGGCAAGCGGTTTAATTCCGAACGGCGTCTGGGCCTTGTCGGCGATAATTTTTCCCAGGAATCTGTGATGAGCCGTCTGCGCGGCCATGCCGCCATCGGTCATAACCGCTATTCCACCAGCGGCGAAACAATTTTGCGCAATGTGCAGCCCCTGTTTGCCGATCTGGCGGGCGGCGGCCTGGCCGTTGCCCATAATGGCAATCTGACGAACGCCACCACATTGCGCCGCCATCTGGTAGGCAATGGCGCTATCTTTCAATCGACTTCTGACACCGAAGTCCTGGTGCATCTGGTTGCCACAAGCCGTGAGGTGCGGCTGGTTGACCGCTTGATCCATGCTCTGCGTCAGGTCGAAGGGGCCTATTCGCTTGTCACTCTGACCAATAAAAAAATGATCGGCGTGCGCGACCCGCTTGGCGTCCGGCCCCTGGTGCTGGGCGAATTTGACGGGTGTTACGTGCTGGCTTCAGAAACCTGCGCCCTCGACATTATCGGCGCACAATTTGTGCGCGATATCGAGCCGGGCGAGTTGGTGGTCATCACCCATGACGGGATCGAATCCCTGTTTCCATTCCCGCCGGCTCCGCACCGGTTTTGCGTTTTTGAATATATTTATTTTGCGCGGCCCGACAGCCTGGCCGAGGGCAAAAGCGTCTACCAGTCGCGGCGCCGCATCGGCGAGGAACTGGCGCGGGAAGCCCCCATCGAAGCCGATCTCGTCGTGCCGATTCCGGATTCCGGAACTCCCGCCGCTATCGGCTACGCCGCGACTGCTGGCATCCCGTTTGAGCTTGGCATCATTCGGAATCATTACGTGGGGCGCACTTTTATTGAGCCCGCCCAGCGGATCAGGCAACTTGGCGTCAAACTCAAGCATAACGCCAATCGCTGGACCGTAGCTGGAAAGCGCATTGTTCTTGTCGATGACAGTATTGTCCGGGGCACTACGTCGATGAAAATTGTGCAGATGATGCGTGATGCGGGCGCAACCGAGGTGCATATGCGCATCGCCTGCCCGCCGACCACACATTCATGTTTTTACGGGGTCGATACACCTGAACGCGACAAGCTTCTAGCTTACCATCGCGATGTTGAACAGATGCGTCAGATGATCAAGGCCGATAGCCTGGCCTTCATCAGCATTGATGGCCTGTATCGGGCAATGGGACATGCCGGGCGTAACAATGACAGCCCGCAATATTGCGACGCCTGCTTTACCGCCGACTATCCCACCCGTTTGACAGACCAGGAAGAACCCTCGGATGAACGGCAACTGTCCCTGCTGGTCGAGGGTGTATAAGACGCGATGCCAAGCCTTGGCGGACAGGTCGCGGTTGTAACCGGCGCTTCGCGCGGCATTGGCCGGGCGGTCGCGCTGATGCTGGCAAGTGAAGGCGCGCATGTGATCGCTGTTTCGCGCGCGATTGCCGGACTGGAAAGTCTGGATGACGCCATCAAAGCGCTTGGGGTCAAGGACGGCGCCACACTTGTGCCGCTTGATCTTAAGGATCATGTGGCCCTTGACCGGCTTGGCGCTTCGATACATGCCCGCTGGGGCGTTCTCGACATTCTGGTTGGCAATGCCGCTGTTTTAGGCCCCATTACTCCGGTCGAGCAAATTTCCCCACAAAAGTTTCAGGAACTGCTGGATGTAAATCTGACGGCAAACTGGCGCTTAATCCGCGCCCTGGCGCCCCTGTTGCTGGCGTCAAAAAATGGCGGCCGCGCGGTTTTTGTAAGTTCCGGCGCCGCGCGCAGCGCAAAACCATTCTGGGGCGGCTATTCCATGAGCAAGGCGGCGCTGGAAAGCATTGTGAAAATCTGGGCCGCCGAGAATGAGAAAACGCAACTTCGGGTGAATTTATTCAATCCTGGCGCCACCCGCACCGAAATGCGGGCCAGCGCCATGCCCGGCGAAGATCCGATGACATTGCCTGCGCCGGAAACAGTGGCCGAGGCGATACTGCCGCTGTTATTATCGGATTGCGCCGTCACAGGTGGGGCGATCAGCTTCCAGCGATAATTTCCTGCTTGCATTCACGAATTGTGCATGAGAGCTTTCGTTAACTCTTTTCGGGATCAGTAAAGAGGTAATTTTTCAAAACGTCCAAAACTACAAACCTGCCGCCATTATCTCAATTGCACCTGGAAAGAGCTTATTCCTGCAATCTTGAATTTAATGGAGTGAAGAAAATGGGAATTCGGGCAACATTATTATCTTCGGCTTTACTTCTTGCTGTTCCTGGCATAGCGAACGCCATACCCAACCAGCATCTGAATCCGCATTCGGATGATCCGGCTGACATAAGCTGGCAACAGATTCCAGCAGCTGTTCCTGACACAACAAATCATCTTCATATCGAGGATGTGAATATCACTGTGCTGCCGAATGTGGGCTTTGCTCATAACCGGGGGGCGGGTCAGGACAATCAGGACTGGTTGTCGACGCGGGTGTGGGATGACCGCTTTTATCGTTTTGCCGATAATGCCGGCGCGAATGCGCTATGGGACCGCTTTGGTCACGGCTATGTCGATCCTGCTTTCAGACCGCGATACACTTATGCCGCTGATGTGACCGAAGCCGCCAGGCCGCTGGTTGATGAGGCTATGTCCACGTGGAATGAACGTGCGAAAGATGAAGGCGAGGAAACCCGGACCACCCCGGCGGGCAATGATCTCAAAACCAGCGTCATTTTTGAAAGGGTGGTTGCTGGCGCACGCGAACTGCTGGTTGATTTCATGGAAGGATTTCAGGAAATCAGCAATGCAGTAGGGGAATGGATTTTCTCTCCTTCCCTTGTCGATCCCGATTTCCCCGCTGCCGATACCCCTACGCCCCTGACATTGATGTTTGAGACAAGCCCCACAACCACCTTTGGCGTTACACGCCGGGACGAGGATGGGGACGGCGACATTGACGTCGATGACGGCGTTTGGGAATTGAGCACCGACGGCCTGGCGCTGGACGATGTAAACAAGGCGTTTGGCGATGTCTCGGATGACTTTGACATCGGATGGTCATTCGATAAAACGCCAGACGTGCTTTTTGATGATCGGGACTTTGATTACAGGGCGCCCGACGGCACGGTATATGAAGGCAACGAAGCGGCATTTGCAGCGTTAGGTATAACGCTGTTTGATACGTGGGGTGGTTTCCCCAATTTTGCGGCTGAAACAGTTATCGATATCTATGAGTCGGACTTTTTCTCCGTTGCGCTGCATGAATGGGGCCATGTAATTGGTTTTCGGCACTCCAACGGCGGAATTATGGATGCGGCAGCGCCGTTTACAATGAATCATGTCACCCAGACCATTGATGACAGAAGCGCATTTGGCGCGGCCGCAATGTATTCGATACCCGTCACCCGTAACCGCACAATACCCGCACCCGATAGCCTGATAATGTTCGGGTCAGGATTGGCTGGCCTCCTGCTGCTTAAATTTACGCCGGGATTTTTCCGTCTGTCACGGCAATAAAATCAGGAACAGACTGATTTTATTGGGGGCGTGCATAGCACGCCTCAAAGGCGGGTTGGCCGGTGTCTGTGGAGCCGGCATCCGCCTGCGCCCGAATTGAAATCTGGGCGCATTTGAAGCACGGGCCAAGACAGGCCTCAAAGGCCTCGTTACTATCCGGATCAAGTCCACCCGGCACCGTCCGGCAATAGGTGCTGCACTGCACCTGATCATATGACAATAATTCACCGTGACCGGCCGCGTCATCATGGCCGGTTTTATGACCCGGCGGGGCGTGATGGGCGTCCACATTGCTGCCAATCAGCATTCTGATTGTTTCGCCAAGCGTAGGTTGCAGCCCAGGCGCGCTGAACTGCCCGGCATTGTAATTATCGCCCTTGAGATAGGGTGACTTCGCCTGGGCGGCGTTAAAAGTGACGCCAGAGATGCCCATGATCAGCATCGCCATCATGGCAAACCGTCCAGGTCGCTTTTTCATGCCCGCATCGCCCCTGTCCTGAGGATCAATTCGTCAACAGCGGCACTCGGGGCGCGCCTCCGCCACGCGGCGGCGATTTGTCGCCTTTGGGTTTGGGCTTCGTCCGGGAGGATTTTTTCAGCTTCGGTTCAAAATATTCAAACGCCAGTTTGCTGTCGCCCTTGTCCCCCAGCTCAACGCTGATCCGGACCAGGCCGCCCTTGACCAGACGGCCGAAGAGCAGTTCATCGGCGAGCGGCTTTTTGATATATTCCTGAATTACCCGCGACAGGGGGCGCGCGCCCATCTGCGGATCGTACCCGCGTGAAGCGATCCAGTCGTTGGCCTCCGGCGAGAGTTCAATCGAGACATTGCGGTCTTCGAGCTGACCTTCCAGCTCCAGCACAAATTTCTCAACCACCATCGAAATTACTTCCGGGGGCAGATGGTCAAACGGTATGACTGCATCGAGCCGGTTGCGGAATTCCGGCGTGAACATCTTCTTAATCGCTTCCTCGTCCTCGCCTTCCTTCGTGCCGCGGCCAAAACCTATGGCCTGCTTGGCCATTTCCGAAGCCCCTGCATTCGTGGTCATGATCAATATCACGTTCCGGAAATCAACCTTTTTGCCGTTATGGTCAGTCAGCTTGCCGTGATCCATCACTTGCAGCAGGATATTGAACAAATCCGGATGCGCCTTTTCGATTTCATCGAGCAGCAGCACTGTATGGGGGTGCTGGTCAATGCCATCTGTAAGCAGTCCGCCCTGATCAAAACCAACATAACCCGGAGGCGCGCCGATCAGACGAGAAACGGTGTGACGCTCCATATATTCGGACATGTCAAAGCGTAGCAGTTCAACGCCCATGATCTCGGCCAACTGCCGGGCCACTTCGGTTTTGCCTACGCCAGTGGGGCCGGAAAACAGATAGCTGCCGATGGGCTTGTTCGGCTCGCGCAGACCAGCGCGGGACAGTTTGATCGAAGCGGCAAGGGCCTCGATCGGCCGATCCTGCCCGAACACCACCCGCTTGAGGGCGGCTTCCAGATCGGCGAGGGATTCCTTGTCGCTCTGGGTAACCGTCTTGGCCGGTATGCGCGCCATCTTGGCGATGACGACTTCAACTTCGTGGGCGCCAACGACTTTTTTTCGCTTGGCAAGCGGCAACAGCATCTGGGACGCGCCGACTTCGTCGATCACATCAATGGCCTTGTCCGGCAATTTGCGGTCGTGAATATATTTTGCCGACAGCTCCACCGCCAGTTTGATCGCGTCGCCCGTATAGCGGACCTTGTGATATTCCTCATAATAGGGCTTCAGCCCGTTGAGGATTTTTATGGCGTCTTCTACTGTCGGTTCGTTGACGTCGATCTTCTGAAACCGGCGCAGCAAGGCGCGGTCTTTTTCGAAGAACTGGCGAAATTCCTTGTAGGTGGTCGAACCAATGCATTTCAGCGCGCCGCTTTGCAGGGCGGGCTTCAGCAGGTTGGAGGCATCCATGGCCCCGCCGCTGGTTGCGCCCGCACCAATTACCGTATGAATTTCGTCAATGAAGAGAATAGCACCCGGAAGTTCTTCCAGCTCTTTCATCACCGCCTTGATGCGCTCTTCGAAGTCGCCGCGATAGCGCGTGCCGGCCAGCAGCGTCCCCATATCCAGCGAATAGATCGTTGCGTCCGCCAGCACTTCTGGCACTTCGCCGTTGACGATCTTGCGCGCCAGCCCTTCTGCAATTGCGGTTTTACCGACCCCGGAATCCCCGACCAGCAAGGGATTATTCTTCTGGCGGCGGCAGAGAA
>JBEBFX010000128.1:0-9392 GCA_040081735.1 Alphaproteobacteria bacterium
CCTGGGTCTGGGTCTTTCATTGCTGGTGACGATAGCCATGGTCGAGGGCAATATTTCGCGCCAGGTCAACAAGCGGGCTGACAGCCTGGCGCCGTCGTTTTTCTTTCTCGATATTCAGTCAGCGGATATTAATGCGTTCAGACAATTGGCGCTGGCCATTGACGGTATTTCGGATGTGGACAGCATGCCAACCTTGCGTGGCCGCATCTCCCGCATCAAGGACAGGCCTGCGACGCCGGAATCGGTCCCGCCGGAAGCGCGCTGGGCGCTTCGTGGCGACCGGATGCTGAGTTTTGCAGCTTTGCCGCCGGAGAATTCCGTGCTTGCCGCAGGCCAATGGTGGCCGGCCGATTATGCAGGGCCGCCACTGCTGTCTCTTGACGCCCAGCTGGCCATGAATATGGGGCTTGGGGTTGGCGATACGATGACGGTGAATGTTCTGGGGCGTGACATTGAAGCGCATATCGCCAATCTGCGGCGCATTGACTGGTCGACCATGGGAGTTAATTTCGCGCTGATTTTTTCGCCCGGCCTCATTTCCAGCGCACCGCATACTTATCTGGCGACGGCGCACGCGGCGGAAAATGCGGAGGAAGCCCTGAATAAGGCCGTGACCGATAAATTTCCCGGAATATCGGTGGTGCGGGTGCGCGAAACCCTGGAGACGGTCAACGGGCTGTTGAACAGCCTTGCCACGGCTGTGCGATCCGCCGGGGGGGTGACGCTGGTTACGGGCATCCTCGTGCTCGCGGGCGCACTGGCGGCGGGTCATGCGCAGCGCGTCTATGACGCCGTGCTGCTGAAAGTGCTGGGCGCGTCGCGCGCCCGCATTGTGCTGGCCTATGGGGCTGAATACGCCCTGCTTGGCCTGTCTGCGGCGGTGCTGGCGGGTCTTATTGGCACGGCCGCCTCCTATATGACGGTGACCTATCTGATGCGTGCCGAGTATACGTTTCTTCCGGGCGCGTTGATCATCACCCTTATGGGCGCCATGCTTTTGACGATAGTCCTTGGCCTTTCCATAACCTGGCGGGTGCTGGGACAAAAAGCCGCGCTGGTGTTACGGGGGGGTCAGACTTGATCTTCTGCCCCGGGGCGGGCTATAATCTAGCTTACAGGCTAGCTTATTGAAGGAGAATGGTCATGCGCGAAATTGGAGCCTTTGAGGCCAAGAACAAGCTTGGGACCTTGCTGGACTGGGTTGAGGCAGGCGAAGAGGTGCTGATCACCCGGCGCGGCAAACCGGTGGCGCGTCTGGTGCCCGCTGAACCGGGGTTCGATCACGCCAAGGCGCGGGCGGCAGCAGAGGGGCTGCGCGAAGCCAGTCGTGGAGTCACACTAGGTGGTTTAAAGATCAAGGATTTGATCAATGAAGGCCGACCGTGAGTTTTGTACTGGATAGCTCGGTCTGTCTTACCTGGTGCTTTGAAGACGAGAGAACGGATGCAACCCAGGAGCTGCTTGACCGCACGACTTATTTTGGAGCTGACGCACCATCACATTGGCCATTGGAAGTCCTCAATGGGCTAGCCATGGGTGAACGCCGCCGCCGGATTGATGCCGCCAAGCGGCAACAGCTTAGCGGATTCTTGCGTAATCTTCCGGTTGTAGTTGACAGTGAAACAATAGCCCAAGCCTGGGAAGTTACCTCCAAACTGGCCTCCGCTTATCGCCTCACGGTGTATGACGCGGCCTATCTTGAACTGGCGCTGCGGCGCGGATTGCCGTTGGCGACACTTGACCGGGAATTACGCGCCGCCGGTGACGCTATGGGGGTCACCCTGCTGGGCGTTTGAAGCGTTCAGGCCTTATCGAAGGCGATATGCAGGTTTTTCAGGCCACGCAGCGCTATATTACGCTCATAAACCAGTTCGGCATCCGGATAGCGCAACCGGATGTTGCGCATCCGGCGCAGCACCGTCGCAAAGGTAAGACTGATCTCCTTGCGCGCCAGGCTGGCGCCCAGACAGAAATGCGTGCCCTGGCCGAACGCCAGGTGGGTTGCCTCTTCCTTGCGGCAGACGTTGAATTTTTCCGCATCTGTGTATTTTGTCTCGTCGCGATTGGCGCTGCCAAACCGCATATTGACCATGGAATCCTTGGGAATTTTGACGCCCGCAATTTCCACGTCGCACGTGGTGCGGCGCATCAGTCCCTGCACCGGGCCGTCAAAGCGCAGGGATTCCTCGATAAAGGCGTCAATCAGGGAGGGATCGTCCCGCAACGCCTGCATCTGATCGGGATGTTCGATCAGCGTGCGCATGGCCAGCGACATGGAATTGGTGGTGGTCTCGTTGCCGGCCGTCAGCAGCAGATGGATGGTGGACAAGATGTCCACATCAGTCATGGGCTGGCCGTCATCCTTTATCACCTTCACCAGATCGGAGATCACGTCGTCTGACGGGTTGTTGCGTTTTTCCGGAATGATTTTCAAAAAGTAATTCTGCATTTCCACATTCTGTTTCGCGGCCCAGATTTTGTCATCCTCATCGGCGAAACCACTGACAAGGGTCGCAAACGCATCGGACCAGCGCGAAAAACTGGTCAGATCATCGCGCGTCACCCCCAGCTGATCGGCGATGACGAACATGGGCAGCGGCACTGTATATTGCTGGACGAAATCGCAGTGGCCGTCATCGATGAAACTGTCGATCAGTTCATCGACGATCTGCTGCACATAGGCTTCCATCTGTTTGACGCGGGCGAGCGAGAACAGTTTGTTCAGCGGACCACGCAGAAAGCGGTGTTTGGGCGGATCCGAGGTGATCATGGTGTCGACCTGTTCCAGGCCGCCATATTGGGCCGGGCGGGTAAATTCCTCGCGTGGCACAAGAGAATCACTGGAAAAGGTTTTGGTGTCTTTCATGGCTCGTGAAATGTCCTCATAGCGGCTGAGAACATAAAAGCCCCCGGACGGGTCAAAAAACACAGGCGCCTCCTCGCGCAATTTCTGATAGGCGTGAAATGGGCAGCCGATCATATCCATATCAATAAGAGTCAGCTTTTCCAGTGGCTTCGCCGCTGCTAAGCGGCCTTTTTCTTCCACAATTGACATTTTTTCCCTCAATTCAGGCTTAGACAGGACGCGCCAGGAAATAAATGTGTAACATATCAATAAGAGAATGGCAATCTATCCGCTGCTTCCGCCGCATACCGAGCCTCACCTTTAGAATTACAGTCATCAGGGTATAACTTGAACTTTGCCGCAACTTAGCCAATATATACGGCAGTGGATTCTTATAGGGAGAAGTGGACTCACATGGCTGAATTCGACCGGAATATTGCAGCGCGCAGTGGTAGCGGCACACGCGCCCAGGCGATCGATCAAGGCCTGCGCGATTACATGCTGCGGGTCTATAATTATATGGCGTCTGGCCTGGCGCTGACGGGCATTATTGCCTATCTTGGCTATCGCACTGATTTTTATGCCTCAATCGCCGGATCGCCGCTGATCTGGGTGGTGATGCTGGCGCCGCTGGGCGTGGTGTTTTATCTTAGCGCGCGCATCCATTCGATGAGCTTCAGTTCCGCGCAAACCTGGTTCTGGGTCTATGCCGGGCTGGTTGGCCTGTCCCTGTCTGGCATTTTCTATGTCTATTCAGGCGTCAGCATTACCCGGGTGTTCTTTATCACTGCCGGCATGTTTGGGGCGGTCAGTCTGTATGGCTATACGACCAAGCGGGATTTGACGGGTTTTGGCTCGTTCCTGTTCATGGGCCTGATCGGCGTGGTGATTGCGTCTGTTGTGAATATCTTCCTGGCGTCTTCGGCGTTGCATTTCGCCATTTCGGTGATTGGCGTCCTGGTTTTCACCGGTCTGACCGCCTATGACACCCAGAAGATCAAGGAAATCTATCTGGTAGACGATGGCCATGAAGTGGCGGGCAAAAAGTCGATCATGGGCGCGCTGGCGCTGTATCTCGACTTCCTGAACCTGTTCCTGATGATGCTGCGCCTGATGGGCGGTAATCGCGATTAGGCGCGGGCATCACGGCGTCACCCATTGTCATTCTGAGCAAAGCGAAGAATCTCAGGCCATTTCCAGTAGATCCTTCGCCTGCGGCTCAGGATGACAGGCCGCTGATGACGGGCAATTTTATTCCACCAGTTTCAGCAGTTTGCGTTCCAGCACCCGCAGAACCTGCGGCAGTTCCCGGCCCCGCTTGAGCACCTGGCCGCCGCTGCCGGTAACGGCGTATTGGCCCTGGCGGCCCGCCAGCTTCGGCTGTTTTACAATGCAGTAGGCCGGCATTTCACTCGTGCGGCGGAAGGCCGAGAAAATCGCCTGCTCTTTTAACCCGTCAATGGCGTAATCGCGCCACTCGCCCGCCTGCACCATGCGGCCGTACAGGTGCAAAATTATCTGTAGTTCCCGCCGGTCAAAAAAGACCTTTTCGGGCGCCCGCTGCACGCGGGCCAATTGTATGGGTATAGTGTCGCTCACGCCCTGATCTTGCCGTCCCGCAGCGCAGAAGGCAAGGGAAGCTTGCCACGTTGCTGCAAAAATCTTTATTAATAAATTTACCCGTAGTTCCGGGGTAAACCATGTTATTGATAATTTTGTAAGTTTCTGATAAACGAGAATCCGGGCCACTTCCAGCGGGAGCAAGCGATCATGTCAGAAACGTTAGCAGAAGAAAAAGGCCGCAGCGCGGCGCAGAAACCATTGGCGCAGACAACCCTGATGGATAAGGACGTCATCGAATGCCCGTATCACACCTATAAAAAACTGCGCGAAGAAGCCCCTGTGAACAAGGATCCGGTTACGGGATTTTATACCGTCAGCTGCTATCCCGATGTCGTGAAAGCCCTGCGGGACACTGCGGCGTTTTCCAGCAATACCGGTAAATTGTTGACGCGGCCGGAAATGCGGGCCGGCCCGGCTGAGGATCATGGCGGTTATCCATCTGTGGATACGCTGCTTACCGTCGATCCGCCCAAACACAAATTTTACCGCACGCCGGTCAACAAGGTGTTTTCGGGCGCCCGCGTCGATCAAATGGCGCCCTATATCCAGCAACTGGTCCATGAATTGATTGATGGCTTCATCAGGGATGGCAAATGCGAGTTTGTCTCGCAATTCGCATGGCCATTGCCCTTGACTATCATTGCTGATCAGCTGGGCGTGCAGCGCAGCGGCATTGCCGATTTCAAGCAATGGTCTGACGCATTGACCCTGCAGCTGAATGGGCTTGCAACCCGCGAACAGGGTATAGCCGCCTCAAAACTGATACTGGAATTCCAGAAATATTTTGCACAGGTGATCGAAGAAAAACGCGCCCGGCCAACCGATGACATCATTTCCGATCTGGTGCGCGCGCCTATGGAAAATGGCCTGCCGATGAATATACCGGAACTGCTCTCGGTTATTTCTCAATTGCTGGTGGCCGGTAATGAAACCACCGCCAGTTCGATCGCCAAGGGCATCCTGCTTCTGATCCGGCACCCTGATCAGATGCAACTGGTGCTGGACGATATGTCGCTGGTTGAAAACCTTACTGAGGAAGTGCTGCGTTTTGAGGCGCCGGTAAAGGGTCTGTTTCGCGTCGCGACCTGCGACACGGCGCTGGGAGGGGTAGTCATACCCAAAGACGCCCCCGTGATGCTGTTATTCGCCAGCGCCAACCGCGATGAGGGGCAATTTGCTGATGGCGAAACCTTCGATGTGCGGCGTAAAAATGCGGCAAGCCATGTCGCCTTTGGCATGGGAACGCATTTCTGCCTGGGGGCGATGCTGGCGCGCAAGGAAATGAATCTGGCGTTCAGAACCATACTTACGCGGATGAAAAATCTGCGGCTGGCGCCTGGGCATGCAGAACCGCATCACGAACCCAGCATTATTCTGCGCGGGCTGAAGGAGCTGCATATTACCTTTGATAAGGGGTAAGCGGGGCAGCTGGCCTGAACAAGTATCCCTGCTCAGGCCGTTACTTCATGCGCGTGCAGAACTATTCCGCAGCCAGTTTGTTCATCTGCCAGGATTCATTGCCGGCAGGCAAATTGAACAATTCCGCAACATTATTACGGAAAATGTCCTGGCGCTGGGCTTCAGTCAGATTTCCCGCATGCCTGGCGATAAGGGCCTGAGATGTTGGCCAGGTTGAATCCGTATGGGGAAAATCATTGGCCCATAGCAATCGTTTGGGATTCATCAGATGCGACGTCTGAAACGCAATCCAGTCATCCTGAAATGTCATCCATACATTTTTGCGCAGATACTCGCTTGGCAGCTTGGAAAGTCCGGGAACGATGCCGGTTTGCAGATTAAAGGTGGCCGCATGATCCATCCGGTACATATAGTGCGGCATCCATCCGGCGTCGCCTTCGGCGCAGACCAGTCTCAGATTCGGGTGCCGCTCGAAAATACCGGTCAGGGTGAACAGGCACACGACGTCCTGCACGGCGCGGATGATGTTCATAAATCCCCCCAGCGGATGTCCGCGCTTGGGCGCCAGGGCGGTCTCGAGACTGCCTTCCTTTGAGGTCAGGATGTGAAAAGCGAGCGGCAATTCAAGATCCACCGCGCATTCCCACAACGCGTCATATTCCGGCTGGTCATAATCACCCTGAATTGGGTTGCCCGGCATCATCATGCCGACAAAGCCCATTTCCTTGGCGCGGCGGAAATCTTCTATGGCGCTGTCAACTGACAATACGGCTGTTTGCGCCAGGCCAAACAACCGGTTCGGCTGGCCACTGCAAAATTCCGCCAGCCAGCGATTATAGGCCAGCATACAGGCGTTTTTGTATTCCGCATCAGGATGTGTGCACAGTATCATGCCGATCGATGCATAAATGATTTCGGCGGCGATGCCGTCCTGATCCTGATCTGCGGCGCGGGTTTTTGGGTTCCAGGAACTGGGCCGGATGCCGTCGAACCTGGTCGTCGCCGCAAATTTGGTCCGAAAATCGGGCGTCATGCCGGCGCCCGCCAGCAGGCCCATCGGGATGGTTTTCTTCATATCCTTGATAACGTATATGTCCTGGCCATTTTCGCCGAGTTCTACACGGGGTGCGACATCGCGGTATTTCGGTTCGATATAATCGATATAGCAATTTGGCGGTTCAACGATGTGGCTGTCCGCCGAGATAGCCCCTGGCCCGATCAAAGATTGCATGGCGTTCCCTCCGTTGCTGCGTCTTGCGCATTTTATGATCATAAACATGAACAGAAAGCGATTTAAAGCGCAAGTATTATTCTGTCACATCAGATCAATGAACATGCGCAGGCTGGTAAACGCCAGAAACAGCGCAAAAGCGCGGCGCAGCGCCGGACGGCTGATCGCGTGGGCGATGTGGGCGCCCCAGGGCGCCGCCAGAATGGTGGTGGGTACGATCAGGGCAAATCCGATCAGATTGACATAGCCTATCGAGAAGGGCGGCAGGCCCTGCGCACCCCAGCCGTTGGAGATCATCGCCAGGGTTCCCGGCACAGCAATAATCAGCCCGAAGCCGGTGGCGGTGCCCACGGCCCGGTGGATCGGTATATTATAGAGACTAAGGATCGGCACCCCAAGCGTGCCGCCGCCAATCCCCATCAGAACACTGATCAATCCGATGACAGCGCCGATCATTGCGCGGACGATACCGGCGGGAAACTGATCAGCGATACGCCAGGTTTCACGCCCGAACGCCATGTGAACGGCGACAATCAGCGCGACAGTAGCAAACACCAGCATCAGGGCGGCGCCCTTGACGCCGCCTGCAATCCATGACCCCGCCAGCACGCCCGCGATAATCGGCAGGGCAAGCCGTTTGAGCAAATCCGTGTCAACCGCACCCCTGGCCCGGTGCGCGCGCATGGAGCGTGTCGAGGTGGCGACGATGGTGGCGAGCGAGGTGCCAACGGCCAGATGCATGCGCACCGCCTCGTCGATGCCAAGGCCCGAGAACACATGATACAGCACCGGCACAATCACAATGCCGCCGCCCACGCCCAGCAGGCCCGCCAATATGCCGGCAACGACACCGGTCAGCGCCAGCCCGGCGACGAGCAAAGCCAGTTGGATGAGTGAGTAACCGGCGAGAATATCCATTTACGCGGCCTGCCGCGCAAGATCGCGATCATGCATTTGGGCCAGCGCGTTACGAATAACCTCAACGCCCGCACCAGGCCGATGGGCATTCTCGCTTATGTGCCGCCGCCAGGATTTGGCCCCCGGCTGTCCCTGAAACAGCCCAAGGATATGCTGGGTGATACAGTGCAGCGGGATACCCTGGCCGATCTGTTCTTCTGTCCAGGGCAGCAGACGTTCGATGACTTCAATGCGTGATGGCGGCGGCGTAATATCGCCAAACAGACGGCTATCGACTTCGGCCAACAGATAAGGGTTGTGGTAGGCCGCGCGGCCCAGCATCACGCCGTCCATCTGCGCCAGATGCGGCGCAGCGTCGGCCAGTGAATGCAGACCGCCATTCAATACAAAGGTAAGGTGTGGAAATTCCGCCTTCATGCGATGCGCGAGGGCATAATCCAGCGGCGGCACATCGCGGTTCTGTTTCGGGCTTAGCCCTTCCAGCCACGCCATGCGCGCGTGGATCAAAAACACAGTGCAACCGGCGTCGCGCACCGTGGCGATGAAGTGCGGCAGAATTTCTTCCGGCGTCTGCGCATCGATCCCGATGCGGCATTTCACCGTCACCGGCAGATGCGGAACGGCGGCGCGCATGGCCGCAACGCAGCGCGCAACCAGCGCCGGTTCCGCCATCAGACAGGCGCCGAAGCGCCCGGACTGCACCCGGTCACTGGGGCAGCCAACATTCAGATTGATTTCGTCATAGCCGAAATCCGCGCCGATTTTTGCAGCCTGCGCCAGCGCCGCCGGTTCGCTGCCGCCTAGCTGCAGGGCAAGCGGATGTTCCGCCGCATCGAAACCCAGCAGCCGGGCGCGGTCCCCATGCAGCACGGCGCTGGCGGTGATCATTTCCGTGTACAGCCGCGCATGGCGCGACAGCAGGCGCAGGAAGTAGCGGTCAAACCGGTCCGTCCAGTCCATCATCGGCGCGACGCAGAAACGATAGGGGTTCATGGCGCTGATCCGGTTCAGCGCCCGGCGGGCATGGCGTTGAACGGCATGTCCTTGTCCACCCGGATATCACCGGGCAGGCCCAGCACCTGTTCGGCGATGATATTGCGCAATATTTCATCCGTGCCGCCGGCAAGGCGCATGCCCGGCGCCGATATCCAGTCTTCCTGAAAGTCCACATTTTGCAGCGCCAGCGCGGGCTCGTGAATGACGCCGCCCAGATCCATCAATTCCATGGCGAAGGCAGGCAAATCCTGACCGAGCACCGCATTGACCACCTTCGCCACCGAATTTTCAGGCCCGGGCGTTGCGCCCCGGCTGAGCGCCGTCAGGGTCCGGTAATGGATATATTTCAGGCCCTCGGAT
>JBEBFX010000129.1:0-9359 GCA_040081735.1 Alphaproteobacteria bacterium
GCGAGCAGAACCGCGTCAATGCCTACCCGGTGCCCTTTGGCTGGCTGTAAAATCTGCAATCGCCCGCCCAGCAGACCGTCATCGGTTAATTCATCTTCCATCTGGCCGGTCATGCGCCCGCTCCATTTAGTTGCTTCCACGGTGTAAACTTATTGCGTAGCGGCTTCTATACCCAGTCATATTCTGTTAAACTGGAATAATTCCAGCCGCCCCTAATTCAGGAGAAGTTTCTTGGGAGTAGTCGTTGCGTTCGGCAGTGAAGATGCAGGGGGCGAAGGCGCCTATATTGCCCTTCGGGATTTGGTCGCCGATGAAATGGCGCGCACCAATGACTTCATTCTCAGCCGGATGCAAAGCCATGTGCGAATGATACCCGATCTGGCGGGCCATTTGATCAAATCCGGCGGCAAACGGTTGCGCCCCATGCTGACGCTGGCGTCGATCCGCATGTGCGGCTATCGCGGGGAGAATAATATACGGCTGGCGGCAAGCGTGGAGTTTCTGCATACCGCCACATTACTGCATGATGATGTGGTGGACGAAAGCGGCCTGCGGCGCGGCCTGTCAACCGCCAACGCCATCTGGGGCAATCAGGCCAGTGTGCTGGTCGGCGACTTTTTGCTCAGCCGCGCGTTTCAGCTGATGGTCGAGATTGGCTCGTTACGCATTCTGGAAATTCTGTCCGGCGCGGCGGGCGTCATTGTCGAGGGCGAGGTGCTGCAACTGGAACGCTCCAGCGACATTGCGACCACCGAAGATACTTACTTGCGCATTATCACCGCCAAAACGGCAACCCTGTTTGCCGCCGCCTGCCAGACCGCAGCCGTAATCGCCGCCCGCCCGGCGGTTGAGGAAGAAGCCCTTGAATCCTATGGAAAAAACCTGGGCATTGCGTTTCAGCTGGTGGACGACGCGCTGGATTATTCCGCCAAGCAGGCCAGCTTTGGCAAAACCGTCGGGGATGATTTCCGCGAAGGCAAAATCACTTTGCCCGTCGTTTTATCTTTCCGGCGCGGCAATGACGCCGAACGCGCGTTCTGGCGCCGGGTTATGGAAGACGGGCAGCAAAACGCCGAGGATCTGGCCATGGCCGTCAGCCTGATGAACCGCTACGGCGCCCTGAGCGACACCATCGAACGCGCCCGCCACTATGGCGACATGGCCCGCGACGCACTGGCGATATTCCCTGATTCACAAGAAAAAACCTGCCTGTCCGGCATCGTCGATTTCTGCATCGGCCGGGCGCATTGAGTTTTAGGACAAGCCCGTCTTCGCACAATGTATGGTTTACGCAACTGATCTATTTGTAAGAGAACTGAATAGCCCCGAGCTTAGCAGGCATCTTGCTGTTTCATTTTTTGCTGCTATTCGGCTCACTGCGGCGCACCGGGGCGACATTGATCTATCTCCGTATGGGCGCCTTACGTGCCATCCAGCTCCTGTTGGGACATATCAGGATCGAAAGTACGAAGAGTTATCAGGGTGTGGAAGTCGATGGCGCCCTCCGGGGTCAGCCCGGAGGCGAGAGGGCGGTGTTTTCGGCCAACCGGCGTTTGGCCTCGGTCTCGATGGCGTCAACCATGTCGGGCCGGCGGCCGGCGAGCTCCCGGAAATCGGCGATGTCTATAACCAACAGCACGCTGGGCCGGCTGACAATGACGGTGGCCGAGCGCGGCGTGCCAAACAGCAGCGCCATTTCGCCAAAAAAGCTGCCGGGGCCAAGAGTCACCGGGCGGGACAGCTGCACCACCACCTCACCGGTGATGATGAAGTACATGGTATCACCGGGCTCCCCCCTGCGGATTAGGACGGCGCCTTCGGCAACATCGCGCGTCTGCCCCAGGCGAACGATATCAGCGACCGTGGCGGCGCCCAATCCCTGGAAAAAGGAGACCGACATCACCAGGTCCCAGGTGTGCAGGAAGTGGCGGCGCTTCAACTCCTCGGCGAAGGCGGTGGCGATGATACCGGCCTGCAGCGCGAACATGACGGTGCCGCCGACCATCACCCAACCGGACAGCAGCCGACCCCATAGCGTCGCCGGCACGGAATCGCCATAGCCCGTGGTCGTCAGGGTCACGATGGCCCACCACATGGCGCCGGGCACACTGCCGAAAATCTGGGGTTGGACGGCGCGTTCGAAGACATAGGCGAGCGTGGCGGCGCCCAGGAAGACCACCAGGAACAGGCTGGCGATGCTGAGCAGCGCCACGCGGCTGCGCTGCATGACGCGCCAAAACAATTGCAGGCCGGTGCTGTGACGGATGTAGCGCAGTGTCCAAACCACGGCGAACAGCGGCACGTCGCGCTGATCGGCCACCAGCAGCCATCCGAGGGGCAGCGCCAGAGCGGCGGCCAGGTCGATCAGTCCATCGGCCGAGATGAGATAGGCGCGATGCCCCGGCCGAACCAGGGCCAACCACAGCCGGCACAGGAAGTCCGCCACAATGCAGCCCCAGACGGCGACAACGGCGCCATAGAGCAAACGCTGCTCCGTTGCGGCAAGCGTGCGCGACGTGCCGAGAACCATGGCCAGCAGGCCGACGGCCGTAAGGACGTGGGACACGAGACCCGGAAGCCACCGCCAGAGGCGGGCGTGCAGTCGCTCGAACATTCACCCCACTTCGCGCGGCTGGCCACCGGCTGCGGGCACCGCCTCAGCAAGCGCCCCCCGCGCCGCGACGCCAAATCCGCAAGGCGAGTTTGGCTGATTTCGGCGGCGGCGGCAAGGGGCAAAGCGGATGGCGGGGCCAATATCCGGTGCGCGCTCTACATGCCTGCACTCATCGCCAGCCACTTCAACCCGGACCTCAACGCCAAATACCAGCAACTCATCAAAACCGGAAAATCAGGCAAAATCGCGATAACCGCAATTATGCGGAAGCTCATCGTGCTGGCCAACGCCTTGCTGAAAGCAGATCGATTGTGGCAGCCAAATCGTGCTTGACCATCACGGATACTTTAGCGACGGGGGATGTCTTAGGTACATTGTGTTACCCATGTGTCCGGTATGGACAAGGAGGGAGTGGTGCCCAGGGGCGGATTCGAACCACCGACACGCGGATTTTCAGTCCGCTGCTCTACCAACTGAGCTACCTGGGCATCAACTGTCCGCCCCCTGCAAATGTGTAGAGGGCCGCTTCCGTCATGAAGGAAAAATGACGGGCGGCGCGGTTATAGGAAACTTTGACGGGTCTGTCCAGTTACCCGCTCAACCGACCGTGATTTCATAGCGTTCGCGGGGAAAACCGGGGCGCGGCTCAATAATGATGCTGACCCCCAGGCCGCGCATCAGCCGGCCCAGCAGTTCCTCTTCACTGTCCAGCAGCCAGGCGGCCATGTCGCCGGCCGTACTGACCTTGATCTGACGGCCGGGTTTGGCCGCACTTTCGCGTTCGATATGGCGGAGAATTTCATTGCCGATGGCCACCACCGAGCGGTTGCGGCCAATCCCGCCGCAGGCGCCGCAATCTTCTGACAAAAGCCGGGCCAGCGGTTCGCGCGTGCGCTTGCGGGTCATTTCCACCAGGCCAAATTCCGACATGCCGGAAATCTGCGTGGGCGTGCGGTCATTCGCCAGCCCTGTATGAAGCACGTCGAGCACGGCGGCGATATTGCGCGCGTCATTCATATGGATGAAATCGATGACGATGACGCCGCCAATGCCGCGCAGTTTCAGCTGCCTGCAAATTTCCGCCGCCGCTTCCAGATTGGTGCGCACACTCGTTTCTTCCAGACCGGTCGCATCGGTATATCTGCCTGAATTGACATCAACCGCCGTCAGCGCCTCGGTGGTTTCAATCACGACATATCCCCCCGATTGCAGCGGAACGATGGGATCAAGTGCGTTGCGCAAATCTTCTTCCACGCCGAACAGTTCAAACAGCGCGCCCGGGCCCTGATAACGTTCCAGTCTGGGCAGCATTTCGGGCATGGTTTCATCGCAATAGCGCCGCGCCACCGCATAGGCTTCGGCGTCATCGATCAGGATGCGTTTGGTATTGACGCCCACACAATCGCGCAGCGCCTTTTTTACCGGATCAATGTCATAATAAATGCACGTCGCGGGCTGCGCCGTGCGCCGGTCATTTTCAATGCCGCGCCACAAATCGTTCAGCCGTGTGGCGTCTACCTCCAGTTCCGTCAGATGCGCGCCGATCGCCGCCGTACGCACAATATAGCCCCCGGTTTTGATCGGCTTGTTGCCGGAATTGGCCCCCGCCGTGTCGATATTGATCTGCTTCATGCGCGCGATCATGGCTTCGCAGATCTGTGTCAGCCGCGCGCGTTCAGCCTCATCCTCGATGCGGCGCGACAGGGCGACGCCATCCTGGTTAGGCACCAGCACCAGAAGACGCCCGGGCAGGGTCACGTTCGCCGACAACCGCGCGCCCTTGTCGCGGATCGGGTCTTTCACCACCTGCACCAGCAGCGCCTGGCCCTCGGTTACGCATTGACTGATGGGCGGCATATTGTCTTCTTTGAAACTGGGCAGTTCGCTCAGGCAGCGGGCCTCGCGCGCGCCCAGAAAGCCCGCGCGTTTCAGACCCACCTGCACAAAGGCCGCCTGCATGCCCGGTAATACGCGCTGCACGCGGCCCAGATATATATTGCCCAGCAGGCTGTGCCCGCTGCGCCCCAGATCCGCAGACCGCGCGCGCTCCAGAATCAGCTGATCCAGCCGGCCGTCGATCACCGTTGCAATGCGGGTTTCGCCGATACCCGCATTGATCAGCACTTCTTCATTCAAAAGTTCGTTCATGCCCGAGACCCTGCTATGGGGAAAACGCGGCACGATAGCATCAATTCCGGCCACTTAAATCAGGTATTTTACCGCGCGCAGCAGGTGCGCCGTTTCCAGCAGCGGCAGGCCGACCACAGTGCTGTAACCGCCGTTCAGTGTGCGTACAAAACATTCCGCAAAGCCCTGAATGGCGTAGCCGCCCGCCTTGCCGCGCCATTCGCCAAGCGCCATATACTGCGTAATTTCATCTGCATGCAGACGGCGAAAAGTCACGCGGGTCAGACTAACACGATGATACGCCGCGCCATCGGGGCCGAGCACCGCAACGCCTGTCAGAACCTGATGCTGGCGTCCCGATAACAGTTCCAGACAGTGGCGCGCCTGAGCCGCGTTTTCGGCCTTGGGCAGCACCCTGCGCCCGCAGGCCACCACCGTATCGGCGGCCAGAACAATACTGACGGGGTGGCGCGCCCTGACCGCCTGCGCCTTGGCCAGCGCCAGACGCGCCGCCAGCTGGCGCGGCAGTTCCCCCCTATGCGGGGTTTCATCCACATTGGCGGCGTCCACCAGATCCGGCGTCACGCCAATCTGCGCCAGCAGATCAAGACGGCGCGGCGAAGCGCTGGCCAGAACCAAATGAGGGTTTTGCGGCATCGGATGCGTGACGCCTTTGTGGGAATGCTATTTGAAGCGGTAGGTGATGCGGCCCTTGGTCAGATCATAGGGCGTCATTTCGACCAGCACCTGATCCCCCGCCAGCACGCGAATGCGGTTTTTACGCATCTTGCCCGCAGCATGGGCGATGATCTCGTGCCCATTTTCCAGTTTAACCTTGAACGTCGCGTTGGGCAGCAATTCGCTTACTGCGCCGGGCATTTCAATCAGCTCTTCCTTAGCCATGCATATTCCAAACTATCTCCATTCGATTGGATGTGAACTGGCAGAGAGCAAATAATGGACAAAAAATCAAGGTAATCCTGTTAAATGGTGCTAATCAGCGCGATTTTAACCGGATTTATGACCGGCGCCATAGACGAAATAGGCGGCTTTTATGACAAATGGACCTAAAGTCTGGCTCTGGCTTATACTGGAATAATGACCATGACCACTCCTGTGCCGCTGTTCACACTCGTTGAGCTTGAAGCCGCCGTTGCGCTGGTGCGGGGCGTGGTTCCCACCACGCCGCAATATGCCTGGCCGCGGCTGGCGCAACGCCTGGGCTGCACCGTGTGGGTGAAGCATGAAAACCATACGCCGACAGGCGCCTTCAAGGTGCGGGGCGGGGTGGTTTACCTGGATGCGCTGAAGCCCGCTGGTGGCGGGCGCCTGAACGGCGTCATCACGGCCACACGGGGCAACCATGGCCAGTCGATCTGTTTTTCAGCAGCCCGCGCCGGCATCCCCGCCACCATCTATGTGCCGTATGGCAATTCGCCGGATCAGAACGCCGCCATGCGCAGCCTTGGCGCAACGCTTGTTGAGTTTGGCAAGGATTTCGACGAGGCGCGCGCCGAGGCGGCGCGGGTGGCGCAGGCTCAGGGCCTGCACTATATCCCATCGTTCCATCGCGACCTGGTGAAAGGCGTGGCGAGCTATGCCCATGAACTGTTTCGCGCGGTGGCGGAGCTGGACACGGTCTATGTTTCCATTGGCATGGGCAGCGGAATATGCGGCCTGATCACGGTGCGCGACCTGCTGGGGCTGAAAACGGAAATCGTCGCCGTCGTGGCGCGCAACGCCCCGGCCATGGCCCTGTCATTCGAGGCGGGAAGGCCGGTTGCGACCAATTCAGCATTCACGTTTGCCGACGGTATAGCGACCCGCGAACCGGTGGCCGAAGCGTTATCGATCATCAGGAATGGCGCCGCCCGCATCGTGCAGGTCAGCGAAGACGAAATCGCCGATGCAATCCGGATTTATTTCCACGACACGCACCAGATCGCCGAAGGCGCGGGCGCCGCCCCCCTGGCCGGGCTGATACAGGAACGCCGCCGCATGGCGGGAAAAAACATCGGCGTAATCCTGTCCGGCGGCAATATGGATGCGGCGGTGTATCAGTCCGTACTGGCAGGCAATACGCCGGTCGCGGGGTGAGTGGGCAAGAGCGAAATGCCACTTTTTCTATAATTAATTGTGCTGTGATCCGCCACCGAGCAGACCGGACGCATCTTTGTCATCAAGAGCCAGTTTTGGCGTGGCCTGCTTGACCCGCTTTTCCACAAGTTTGATGTGTTCGGCAGAAGGCAAGTTCTCAGGCAGCGCGCCACCGATCCGCTTGATGGCGGCACGCACTTCTTTACCAACATCCAAATGAGTTTGAATAGCTGCTTGTTGGCTTTTCACCTTATCACGCGCCAGCTTGTCGCGTGTTTGCGTCATGCGAAACTGGTTGGCGGCGAGTTCGGTGGCATTCATCCGATCCATCAGCGCATCTTTTTCAGGTATGCCCTTTTTACCTTTGATTGCCCCACTGCCGAGTCCTCCATACAAGCCCTTATACCCAGCGTCATGGAAAACGCCAAACATACGGTTCTCAACGCCTGCCTGTCTTGCAGCCCCAGAAAGGGCCTTGAATTCCTCCGCCGTCTGTTTTCTCAGTTCCAGCCGTTCCGTGTCCGCCATAAGCTGATCGGACAATTCTTGCCGCCGAGCTTGTACGGCAAAATATTTCTGTGCATTAGCTATTTCCGGCTTCCGGGGGTCGCCATTTTGAGCGATCAGGTAACAGGCAAAACGGGAAAGATGGAAGTCGTTAACAATCTGTACAGCGCCCTTACCGCCAGGGATCGGTTTGCCGGCGCCGGCAAAGTGATAATTGGCATTGTTTCCAGAAGCTTCACATGAGTTCACCGCGCGTTTTATCGCATCCTCAAAACGCCGCCACTGGCTGTATCCCAGTATCGGCTGAAGATCACGCGCACTCCAAAATTCAGCATCATGGGAATTGGTTTGTTTCAACTCCTCAAACACCTTGGCGCCCAAGGCTGGCATAAGGTCCTTCACCACGGAAAATCCTTTCTATGAAGCGCCCCTGGAATCATGATTGAAAGCAATGTACCGGTTTTGTACCGTCTGTGCATCAAGTTATAGAGGAACGGCAGATGTTCCACGGTAAATCCCCTACCCCTTCGCGGGGGCGAGCGGCCCGAAGCGGTCCTTGATTTTGGCCATCAGGCGGTCGCGGACCTGGCGGTAGGCGTCCAGCATCTGCTCGCGCGAACCGGCGGCGGCGGTGGGATCGGGGGTGGGCCAGTATTCCACATCGACGGCCATGGTGCGTGTCAGTTCCATCGCCTTGTGCTGGGCCTCGGGCGTCAGGGTGATCACCAGATCAAACGAGGTGTCCTCCAGATCATCAAAGGTCTTGGGCTTGTGTTTGGCGATGTCGATGCCGATTTCGTCCAGCACCTCGATGACAAATGGATCCAGCGCCATGGTGCGCACGCCCGCTGAATCCACATAGACAATATGCCCGTACAGATATTTCATCAGCGCCTCGGCCATGGGCGAACGCACGGCGTTGAAATTGCATGAAAACAGCACCGCCGACGGCATCTGCGCAGGCGCGAACGGGCCGGGCGCAATATCGGGATACGCGCCGTTCATCCGCGTCAGGCCCGGATATGCAGTACACAGATCAACGTGAACAGCCGCCGCGACGTATTATTGTCGATTTCGATCTTGCCGGCCAGGCGTTCGCGCAGCAGTTCCGCCCCGTCATTGTGCAAGCCGCGCCGCCCCATGTCGATAGCCTCGATATGCGACGGCGGCGCATGTTTGATCGCGTCGAAATAGCTGTCGCAGATTGCGAAATAATCCTTCACGATGCGCCGGAACGGCGACAGCGCCAGCATCACCTTGCCCAGGGCGCTGTCATCTTCGCGGCGCACGTCGAACACCAGGCGGTTGTCGGCGATCAGCAGATGCAGACGGTACGGGCCATAGGGGCTGCCGACCGGTTCAAACGAATTTTCCTCCAGCAGATCAAAAATCGCCACCCGGCGCTCGTGATCAATGTCGGCGTTGAGGCGCACGATATTGGCTTCATCGAGCACAATGTCGATGACCCTGTGGGCCGGGCTTTGCTGTTCCTGCGCGGTCATTTATAACCCGCGCGGATTGAGGCGGATGGCGATGGAGCGGCCATGCGCGTCCAGACCCTCGCTGGCGGCAAGGGTCATCGCCGCCGGGGCAAGCGCCGCCAATGCATCCGGCGTGCAGCCGATAATCGTGGTGCGCTTCATGAAATCCAGCACCGACAGGCCGGAGGCATAACGCGCCGCCCGCGCCGTGGGCAGCACATGGTTGGGACCTGCAATATAATCGCCAATGGCTTCGGGGGTGTGACGGCCCAGAAATATCGCCCCCGCATTGCGAACGCGGGCCATCAGTGCCGCCGGGTCGTTGACCGCCAGTTGCAGATGTTCGGGCGCGATGCGGTCGATCAACTCAGGCGCTTCATTCAGCGATGGCACCACAATGATCGCACCGAAACTGTCCCAGCTTTGCGCGGCAATAGTGGCGCGCGGCAGGGTTTGCAGTTGCGCCGTCACGGCTGCCGCCACCGCATCTGCAAAGGCGGCATCATCGGTCAGCAATATGGATTGCGCACTGG
>JBEBFX010000281.1:0-2422 GCA_040081735.1 Alphaproteobacteria bacterium
GACCATATTCGGATCAGTCGGGATCGCCCCGGGCGATCCCGTCTGATCCGAATATGGTCTAGGGGCGGCCCGAGTATCAACAGCCTGCGCAGCAAAAGTGGTGCTAGCGCAGGCTGGCGGTCTCCGCCGGGTTTTGCGCAAGCGCAGTGCGTTCTCTGGCAACGCTGTCACGCAGTTTTCCGAACCGCGCCAGATCGCTTCCCGACAGAGCCTGGGCGGCGGGCAGTTTGACGCTTTGGGGGTTGACCTGGTTGCCATAGGCCAGGACTTCGTAATGCAGGTGCGGGCCGGTGGATCGCCCCGTAGACCCGGTAAACCCGATGATCTGCCCCTGGCGAACCCGCATGCCCTTGCGTATGCCCTTGCCAAAGCCGGATAAATGCGCGTACGCGGTGCTGTAGCCATCATTATGGCGTATACGGACATACTTGCCGTAGGCGCCGTTCCAGCCGGCCATGTCCACGAAACCCTGTCCTGCCGCCATGACGGGCGTGCCCGTGGCCGTGGCGAAATCCAGCCCCTTATGCATGCGGGTGTATCCCAGAATCGGGTGCCTGCGCATGCCAAAACTGGACGAAAGCCTGGCGCCGTCAACGGGTGTTTTCATCAGGGCTTTTTGGGCGGTGCGGCCGTCGCGGTCGAAATATTCCGGTTCGCCGCCGCCATCCGGTTTGAAGCGGAATAATTCCTTGCGGTCCTTACCCAGGGTAAGCACGGCGTGGCGGATTGCCCCCGTGCGCGCAACCTCGCCTGCCTCGTTCAGTTCGCGGTCGTACAACACCTCGAATTTATCACCGGGTTGCAGGTCGCGCTGAAAGTCAACGTCATAGCTAAAAAGCCGGACCATCTCGGCAACCAGTTCGGCGGGAAGATGTGCGGCGCCGGCGGCGTCATAAAGATTTGTGTCGATCCGGCCACGGATCAAGACCGGCGCTTTCGTCAGTTCGCGCATGATCTGCTGACTGTTGAAGCCGCCGTCAGCCTGGCGTTCAGCCACCACTGTCCGGCCGGCATCGGCCTCCAGCGCGAGGCCGGCCAATTGCCTGCCGGCGCGTATTGATATGGCAGGGGCCAGGGTAACGCTCAATTGCTGGCCGATATGCAGATCGCGCGGATCAAAAAATTTCCGGATCGCAGCAATGGCCTGTTCGGCCTCATCCCAGGATACGCCGCCTTCGGTCAGCAGACTTTGCAGCGTATCGCCGCTGCTGACCGTCAGGGTCTGCGCCCCGCCGGGCAGGCGGCCTGCGCCGGTTTTGGGCGCCGGCAATGGCGGCAGCATTTCTGAAATAACGGGCGCTGCGGGGTAGGCTGGTCCCGTGGTCTCGTAGGCAAGAAAATCCGGAAGCAATGTGGAATACCGGTCAAACGAGGCTAACTGGCCGAACGACGCAAGCGCGATAATGGGAAGCAGCACTGCTGCAAAAGGCAGCTTTTGTATCTGACTGGCCGGATTGCGCGCCGGATGCCTGGAAGTGACGCTATGGGCGGCGGACCTGATCAGGCCCTGCGGAAACGTTATTTCGTCCTGGCTTGCCGCCATGGCGATTTTACCCCTCAAATTTATTCCGTATGATCCCCGGCCCTATTATCTTGACCTGATTAACGAATCACACGCCGCACAGCGCAAAAATTATGGTTAAGATGCCCGCCTAACCCTGCCGCGTCAACGCGTTAAGGCAGATAATCCACAGAATATTAGAACAGAACCCCAATTATCGTTCACGCGCGGTTAACCATCATTGCAATGGATTAATATTGCGTGAATGCGTTTGCCGGCCCTCATTCAGCCTCAAGCGCCTGTTAAAAATCCCGCGCGGCGGCCAGTAACCTTGTTAAAATCAGCGCAACGCCACGGCGTGTCATGAAAAACAAGCAAAAGTGAATTTTATTTTTAATGTCTGTTGACTCGGCCGGGTCTCCCGGCCTATATACCGGTCATCGCGAGGCTGATTAGCCCCGCTACGGCATCTTGTTCTCTGGTGAAAATGTCTCTTTACGAGATATGCCAAAACCCTAAAGGGTTGACGCGACTGGGTAAAAAGTGCTTCTAGCGGTTGCTTACCGGTTTCCGGCGCTCTCGGTAAAATTGGCCCACCAACGCGGCACTATGGCGCGCGGGGGGCATGTTTCGCTCTGGGGCATGGATATTCACCATCTGGTGATCAGGCCATGTACGCTATTTGACATTGTGGTTTAGGAAGGGAAATGTGGGCGGCGGTGTATCCGTTGAAGATATACTGCTATCTACGTTTCCTGATAATAATAGGTGCTACTGCTTGATTCATGGCGGCTTGTCTCTAACGGGATGTGTCACTGAGGATTAAGATAGTGGAACCTCGTCAAGAAGTACGTTTTAGCAGAGCGATCAAACTTGAGAGTTTGATCCTGGCTCAGAACGAACGCTGGCGGCAGGCTTAAC
>JBEBFX010000282.1:0-2415 GCA_040081735.1 Alphaproteobacteria bacterium
CCGTATGTCGGACGACAGCAAGAAGTCACAGTCGGGCCACGGCGCCTCGTCCGCGCCGCCCGACGCGGCGACCGTGCAGATACAGCCCGGCCCATGGCCCATGTGCTGGCAAATCCACTGGGTCACGGGGCCATCATCGGCAACGACGGGGCGATGTTTTCCTTCGCCGGCAATGCGCAGCAAAATGGCCTCAGCGCATTTTGCCTGGACACCATTCCGGCCCAGTCGCCCAGCCAGATGATCTATGTGAAAGACCGCGATACGGGTGAAATTGACACGCCCTGCTATGTCCCTTACCGCCGCAAGGATGCGCGGCATCATGCGGTCTATGGCCTTGGATACGCCGAGCTGCACAAGGCCGTACCCGGCCGGGAATATGCCCTTGGTGTTTTTATGCCGCCCGATCAGCCGGTGGAACTGCGCACGCTGACCATCCGCAACACCACGGACAAAACGGCGCGGTTGCGTATCGCGCCCTATACTGAAATCGCCCTGGCGGAACTGGCGCGCGACAGCAAGGGCAATCTTGAAACGGCGGAAAATCCGGAACTGGGCGCGCTGTTTTTCCGTAATCCACGCAATGATTTTCATCAGGGCTGGGCGTTTGCCGCAACCAGCCTGCAAGCGCCAGTGACTGAAACGGTCAGATCCCGTTTTGTGGGGGGCGCCGGACATGATCTGATGGCCCCCTTTATGCTGACCCACGGTCATGGCGAGCCGTCGCAGCCGGACGATGGCCGCCGCGCAGCCGTCATCCTGGGCGACGTTGACGTCCCGCCGCACGGTGAAGCCACCATCGTGATGATGCTGGGGCAAACCGCAACCCGCGAAGAAGCAGAGGCGCTGATCCGCCGCTATCGTGAACCAGCGGCCGTTGCCGATGCGCTGGATAAAACAAAGCTCTGGTGGCGCGAGCAGCTATCGGTGCTGCGCGTCGAAACCAGCCGGCCGGACTTTGACAGCCTGGTCAATGACTGGCTGCCCTATCAGGTGCTGGCGTCACGGCTGTGGGGCCGGGCCGGTCCCAATCAGCGCGGCGGCGCCTATGGCTACCGTGATCAGCTGCAGGACGTGCTGCCGTTGATCTTCACCCAGCCGGAACTGGCCCGCCGCCAGATTCTAATGCATGCCGGACAGCAATTCCGTGAGGGCGACGTGCTGAAATGGTGGCATCAGGCCGTGACAGGGGGAACCGGCATTGGCCAGCGCACCAGTTCCGGCGATCCGCATCTGTGGCTGCCCTATGTGACACTGCGCTATGTCGCCGCAAGCGGCGATACCACTCTGCTCGATGAGCAGGCGCCATTCCTTGAGGGGGATGCCCTTGGCCGCGACCAACATCAACTGCTGGTGGCGCCGCACCCGTCGCGCGACAGCGCCACCGTTTATGAACATTGCAAACGCGCCGTTGATCTGGCGCTGGCGCGTAAAGGCGCCAACGGGTTGCCGCTTATCGGCGCAGGCGACTGGAATGACGGTTTTGACATGGCAGGCATTGACGGGCGCGGCGAAAGTGTCTGGCTGGGCTTTTTTCTGCATGATGTGCTGCTGGGATTTGCCGATCTGGCGGCGCGCAAGGAAACCGGCGCGGTGAGGGAACATTATCTGCGCGAGGCGGAAACCCTGCGAAAGGCGCTGGACGCCATGTGGCGCGGCGACCGGTATGTCCGCCTGATTACCGACGCGGGCGTAGAAATGACGCCCCTGGATACATTGTCCGCCGCTTGGCCAACCCTGTCAGGTGCGGCCGATCCGGAGCGCGGACGCATCGCCATGGATGGCGCGCTTGCAAAACTGGAACTGGGCGATCTGATCCTCTTGCTGGATACGCCGTTTGATGAAAATTCCAGGCCCTATCCCGGACGCATTGCGGATTATCCGCCGGGGGTGCGTGAAAATGGCGGGCAATATTCCCACGGCGCATCCTGGCTGGTGGACGCGCTGATGCGCCTGAGCGCGATGGCCATCCTGGAGGCCAAACCCGACCTGGCCCGGCATTTTCAGGCGCGCGCCGCAGAAATCTGGCTGAAGATATCACCACTGGATAATCTTGCGCCGGGACGCTGGGAAATTTATGGCCTGGCGCCGCACCAGCAGCCCGCCGACGTGTATTTCGGCGAAGGCTATGAGGGACGCGGCGGCTGGAGCTGGTATTCGGGCGCCGCAGCGCGCATGATATCTGCGGCCTATGCGCTCGCGGGGATCAATATGGAAGCCGGACAAATCCGGCTTGGTAAAGAAGGCTTTTCCAGCACAGGCCCCATCCAGTTGCGCCGGGTCGTATATCGCGGCAAGGATATACGGCCCGGAACCTAGACCATGTCCGGATCAGACGGAATCGCCCCAGGCGATCCCGTCTGATCCGGACATGGTCTATCTAATAATTTAGAGCAATTTTTCCTTTTATGATTGAAC
>JBEBFX010000283.1:0-2406 GCA_040081735.1 Alphaproteobacteria bacterium
CTATGGCAATTGTTCGCTAGACGCTGAAACAGGTTCTTGCCGCCGTTTTGAAGGCGGACCAGAAAAAGCTGCCCGTTCCCAGCGATGAAGAGATTGCCCGCCAGATTTCGGATGATCCCGATACGGCCCCGTTCGTAACTAATGACATGCTGATTGCGCCGCAGAATTTGCGGCGGCGGCTTAACCTGACCCAGGAGGCTTTTGCGGCGGCGCTTGGCATTCCCGTGGCCACCCTGCGCAACTGGGAACAGGGCCGCAACGCCATCGATCCGGCGGCGCGCGCCCTGCTGCTGCTGGTGGCGCGTGATCCCGAGGGAACGCTTGCGGTACTGGCCGCCGCCCGCGCGGACAACGGGTCAAGGGCTTTGCCCCGAATGGCCACTGGAAGACGGCGGCCTTCACCGCAGGGCCGTTCGTCACCGGGATCATCGCTCCGCTGGTTATAGATGGACCAATGAACCGCGTCATCTTCACCCAGTATGTCCGGCGTTTTCTGGTCCCGGGGTTGCAACCCGGCGGCCTCGTTCGGCGGGAAAACGATTCACTGGATCGTTTCTTGTCCGCCTCACCATGGACAATCTGTCGAGCCACAAGAACGCCGGCGCCGGGGACGCCATTCGCAAAGCCGGATACGCTTCAATATGATCACAAAGTGCTCTAGCGGGAGAGGCCTTTGCCGGATTTCTGCTGCTGGCGCGCCACGACCACATCACGCAATGTAGGTCCGTCAGGCTGAAATCGCGGATCCCCGGCGTCCGGAAAATTGAAGGCGCCGTTGGCGCGCAGGATACTGCCTTTGGGGCCGACCAGACGGCCGCTCGCATAGCCGCGCCGCCTGGTCAGATGGATAAAATCCGCGCGGCTTTCCACCCAATCGCCCAGTTGCGCCGCCGCAATAAAATCCACCGACAGGCTCATGGTTGGTGAAAACTGCCCTTCCGGCTGTGCCGCAATAATGCCGATGATCAGGCCGAGATCCATCACCGTCATCAGCATGCCGCCACTGCACATACCGGCGGGATTGACGTGATGCGGCGCGACGCGAAACCCGAGCACGAACTGCTCTTCGCGCTCGCCCCAATAGACAGGCCCGGCGTGGTGAATAAAAGTGGCCTTGCCCGGCAGCGGTTCAAACCCCGCCGGAACATCCAGTATATCAGCCATTCTGCCCCCGGTGCCTTAGCAGATGATCGGCCAGCACACAGGCCATCATGGCCTCGCCCACCGGCACGGCGCGAATGCCAACGCAGGGGTCGTGGCGGCCTTTGGTGATAATTTCCGTATCCTCGCCGCCCGTCGTGACCGTATTGCGCGGACTGAGGATCGAGCTGGTTGGTTTCACCGCAAAGCGCGCCACGATCTCCTGCCCGGTGGAAATGCCGCCCAGAATACCGCCTGCATGGTTGGCGGAGAACTTTGGCGCCCTGCGGCCTTTGACGGCGCGCATCTCATCGGCGTTTTCTTCGCCCGTCAGCGCGGCGGCGGAAAATCCATCGCCGATCTCAACGCCCTTGACCGCATTGATGCTCATCAGCGCCTGGGCCAGATCGGCGTCCAGCTTGCCGTAAACCGGCGCGCCAAGGCCTGCGGGGACGCCAGAGGCGCGCACTTCAATCACCGCGCCGCAGGATGATCCCGCCTTGCGCACCCCATCCAGATAGCTTTCCCACTGCTGTGCCGCTTTGGCGTCCGGACACCAGAACGGGTTTTTTTCCGTCTCGGCCCAGTTCCAGCTTTTCGGATTGATCCTGTGCGGACCCATCTGCACCAGCGCGCCGCGTATCGTGATTTTCCTGCCCAGAACAAGGCGCGCAATCGCGCCCGCCGCCACCCGCGCCGCCGTTTCGCGCGCCGATTGCCGCCCGCCGCCACGATAATCGCGCACCCCATATTTCGCCAGATAGGTGTAGTCCGCATGACCGGGACGGAACTTGTCCATCACATCGCCATAATCTTTCGAGCGCTGATCGACATTTTCAATCAGCAGGCTGATCGGCGTGCCGGTAGTTTTGCCCTCGAATGTGCCGGACAGGATTTTGACAGCGTCCGGTTCGCGGCGCTGGGTGGTGAAACGCGACTGGCCAGGGCGGCGTTTGTCCAGCCAGACCTGAATATCCGGCTCGCTTAGCGCCAGACGCGGCGGCGCGCCGTCAACCACGCAGCCGAGCGCAGGCCCGTGGGATTCCCCCCAGGTGGTGACGCGAAACAGATGTCCGAAAGTGTTATGCGACATGCGTCCGGCTTACTCGCCCTTATGATTGGCGAGCGCCACGGCAATGTCAGGGGCGTTTTCATCTTTCATGCCGATAATGTGATAGCCGCAATCCACATGGCTCATTTCACCGGTGACGCCGCTGCCCAGATCGCTGAGCAGGAACATGGCGGCCTTGCCCACGTCTTCAATGG
>JBEBFX010000284.1:0-2368 GCA_040081735.1 Alphaproteobacteria bacterium
GGGTGGGGTGAATAACTGCATATAAATGACCCAAGTAACCCATGGCGCACGAGATGCGGCGGCGCTGATTGCCCGTGACGAAAGCTGATCAAAAGCCATAAAGCAGTCCGAAAGGCTGCTATAGTCGATGCCTTGCAAAGGCATAGGGAGAAAACAGTGCGCGAGGACAGTCAGGAATTTGCCGCACGGGTAAGCCGTGAAGCAGCAAGCCGTCCGGCCCCGCGCACTGTCGGCGGCTTGCGCCAGCTGCTGCCCTATATCGCGCGCTATCACGGCCTTGTCGCGGCCACGCTGGCGGCCCTGTTAACGGCTTCGGGCGCCACGCTTCTGATCCCCATTGCGGTGCGCGAGGTCATAGATCTTGGCTTTGGCGCCAACAGCGCAGAACTGGTGCATCGCTATTTCGCCGCCATGATGGGGGTAGCGGTGGTTCTGGGGCTGGCCACTGCCGCGCGGTTCTATTTCGTGTCCTGGCTGGGCGAACGGGTGGTGGCCGATTTGCGCCGCGACGTGTATGGCCATGTGCTGGGCATGAGTCCGGAATTTTTTGAGACCACGCGCACCGGCGAAGTGCTGTCGCGGCTGACCGCGGACACGACATTGATCCAGACTGTGGTCGGGTCCAGCGTGTCGATCGCCCTGAGGAACCTGTTTTTGCTGCTGGGCGGACTGGTCATGCTGGTGGTGACAAGCCCGAAACTGACCGGGCTGGTGCTGGTGTTCGTGCCGGTGGTGGTTATCCCGATCATTATACTGGGCCGCCGGGTGCGGGGCCTGTCGCGCGCCTCCCAGGACCGGATCGCGGATTCTAGCGCCATGGCCGGCGAAGTGCTGGACGATATTACGGTCGTGCAGGCCTTCACCCAGGAAGACACCGAGCGCGGGCGTTTTAACGCCACGGTCGAGCATGGTTTCGAGGTCGCCATACAGCGCATCCGGGTGCGTTCATTGTTGACCGCGCTTATCATCGTTCTGGTTTTCGGCGCGATTATCGGGGTGCTGTGGTTTGGCGCCCAGGGGGTTCTGGGCGGTAGCATGAGCGGCGGGACCCTGGGCCAGTTCGTTCTCTATGCGGTCTTTGTTGCAGGCGCAGTTGGCGCGCTGAGCGAAGTATGGGGAGACGTGCAGCGGGCGGCGGGCGCGACCGAACGGCTGATGGAATTGCTGACGGCAGTCCCCGCCATCGCGCCCCCCCTGCATCCCGTCGCGTTGCCCGCAACGGCGCAAGGCAATGTGCGTTTCGATGCGGTGCGGTTTCACTATCCGTCGCGGCCCCGGCAATATGCCCTGGATGGGATCAGCTTTACGATCGCGCCCGGTGAAACTGTTGCCCTGGTCGGACCCAGCGGCGCCGGTAAAAGCACATTGCTGCAATTGCTGTTGCGATTTTACGATCCGGCCGAAGGATGCATCACCCTTGACGGCGTTGACATCACCAAAGCCGATCCCCAGGAGGTGCGGCGGCGGATAGCCATCGTGCCGCAGAATACCATCATTTTCTCCGCCAGCGCGCGCGAGAATATCCGCTATGGCCGGCCGGACGCAAGCGATGCGGAGGTCCGGGCCGCAGCAAGCGCCGCCCAGGCGGCGGAATTTCTGGAAAAACTTCCCGAGGGCCTGGACACCTTTCTGGGTGAAAAGGGGGTGCGGCTTTCCGGCGGGCAACGCCAGCGCATCGCCATCGCCCGGGCGATTTTGCGCAACGCCCCCCTGCTGTTGCTGGATGAGGCCACCAGTGCGCTGGATGCGGAAAATGAACGCCTGGTGCAGATAGCGCTGGAGGCGCTGCTGGCCAACCGCACAACTTTGGTCATTGCTCACAGGCTGGCGACCGTGCGCCGCGCCGACCGGATTATTGTGCTGGATGAAGGACGTATCGTGGCCATGGGCCGCCATGACGAATTAATGGCGCGCGGCGGCCTGTACGCCAGGCTTGCGGAGTTGCAGTTTGCCGATGCATCCAACCCCGGCGGGACGAAGGAACTTTCCCGGGCCGCCGGTGAATGATCAACCCCCTTGCGTAAGATTTTCACCTGGGCCGGTGGCGTCGCGCTGCTGTTATTGTTTATCGCGGGCGGCGTGATATTGCGAACGCTGGTGTTCTCTGGTCAATTTACGCAAATCACGCCGCATTCACTGGATAATTGCCGCACCCTGACCGGAATTGCCGGCGCTGAAGACCTTGAGATTGATCCGGAAACCGGAACCCTGTTTATTTCCGCCTTTGACCGCCGCGCGGCGTTTGACGGCGCGCCCGTCAGCGGCGCGCTGTACCGGCTTGATTTATCGGACCCTGAAGCCGAGCCGATACCTTTGTGGCGCGGCGAGGGCGAGGGCGATTTTCGTCCGCACGGCATCAGTCTGTTCC
>JBEBFX010000285.1:0-2355 GCA_040081735.1 Alphaproteobacteria bacterium
CTGGCTGGGGCGTGCTCTGCAATTCCTCCGGCCCGCGTGACCGGCGCGGCTCGCCAAACAGAAAGCCCTGGCCAAAATCCAGTTCATATTCAAGCAGGCCGACAACTGTGGCGTCTTCCTCGATCTTTTCCGCGATCAGATCAATGCCGAACCGCCGCATCGCCTGCTTGATATCGGAGGACAAGAACCGCGACCGCGCCTCTTTCATTCCCGTCAGCAGCGTGGAAGCAGGCACCTTGATATAGGCAAAATGGTAACCGGACAATTCTTCAAGATCGATGTCCAGGTGGCTGAGATTATCCATGGAGAAGCGATAACCCTGTTTGGCAAGACGCGCCAGCTGCCGCCATTCGAGGGCGGAATTCCCTTCTACGGTGGTTTGCGAGAATTCAAATATCATGGAACCGGCAAGATCCTTGTTCTGTTCCATAAAATCCACAAATTGCGGGAAAAAGCCCTGGTCGCGCAGCGAATGCGCGGAAATATTACAGAATATAACCACGCCCCGGTTCCGGTTATGCAGCCGGCGGATCAATTGAACGCACCGCAACAGCAGAAAATTGTCGATCGTCGAAACAATGCCAGCCGCCTCGGCGACGCCAAGATATAGCGCGGGTTCAATCAGCGTGCCGTCAACATTGCGCAACCTTGAATAACCTTCATAGGAACGCACCTTGCGCTGCGGCAGGCTGACGATGGGCTGTAGATACAGATCAATGCGGTTTTCTTCCAGCGCTTCCTTCAGCGCCCGCAGGGTTATTTCCGGCTTGCCCGCCGCCATTGGATTGCCCGGCTTAAGCTGCCGCAGAAGTCCCGGCACATTGGCAGACTGGGCGGGCGCCTCGGGAATATCCCGCTTTTCGGCGAGACGCTGGAGCAGTCCTTCAAGCACCCGCATTTCATTGACGATTTCGCGATTGGATTTAAGATCCAGCGCATCGAACATTTCCGTAAGATGGCCCGTGTCGCGGATCGCGTGCTCGATATCCAGCTGCAGTGACATCTGCCCGTTTGTCAGGCCAGTCAGCTTGCGATGGATGCTGCGGGTCTCTTTCACGACATCGATACGGCTGTGCACAAGCCCGCAGAATAAAAATAAATTCATGCCCAGGGCGATCGCCAGCGTGCCGGATATCTCCAGCGCCCCCGGCAAAATGGCCGTCAATAATGCGCACACGATGGCGTACGAACCGGCCGTCAATATACTTGAGAGTGCATTCATGCTAGCTGCTTTTGACCCGTTCAGGAGAGGCTGACCTGCGCCCCGGATTTGCGAATGTCACAGTCTTTCCAAATTGGTTTGATATATGGTTAATCTCATCAAAATATTTGGCGCGGAGGATTTATGCGGCACTTGGTCATGGCGGCTATCCAGATGGGTTGCACCCCGGACAGGACACATAACATTGCTACGGCTGACGCGATGGTGCGCCGCGCTGCGTCACAGGGAGCAAAGCTTATTCTGCTGCCGGAACTGTTTGAGACGCCTTATTTCTGCAAGGACGTGGATCCAGCCCATCTGGCGCTGGCCAGCAGGCCTGAAGATAATCCGGCAATCGCGCATTTTCAGGCTCTGGCTGCGGAATTGCAGGTGGTGATGCCCATCAGTTTTTTTGAACAGGCTATAAACACTTGTTTTAACAGCCTGGCCATGCTCGACGCGGATGGTTCAATATTGGGGATTTACCGCAAATCGCACATTCCCGATGGACCCGGTTATAGCGAGAAATTTTACTTTACCCCCGGGGATACGGGATTTTGTGTCTGGGACACCCAAGCCGGGCGCATTGGCGCCGCCATTTGCTGGGATCAGTGGTTTCCGGAAGCAGCCCGTATCATGGCGTTAAATGGCGCCGAAATTATCTGCTATCCTACCGCTATGGGCTCGGAACCGCATGATCCCGGCATCGACTCCCGGGATCACTGGCAGCGGGTGATGCAGGGGCATGCCGCCGCGAATATGGTGCCTGTAATAGCTTCGAACCGCATTGGCCATGAACAGGGCGCCAGCTGCGCCATAGATTTTTATGGCTCATCCTTCATCACGGACAATTTTGGCGCAATTTCAGCGCAAGCGGGACGCGATGAAAGTGGTATCGTGATGACAGCCGTCGATCTGGAGGCCTGTGAACGGCAACGGCGCGAATGGGGTCTGTTCCGTGACCGCCGTCCATCCTTATATTCGGACTTGCTCACCTCAGACCATGTTCGGATCAGACGGAATCGCCCGGGCGATCCCGTTTGATACGTAAAACATGATCTATCTAATAATTTAGAGCAATTTTTCCTTTTATGATTGAACCTGTTGGTTCAATCATAAAAGGAATTGCTCTCACAGGCTGCTGGAAAACCCTT
>JBEBFX010000130.1:0-9086 GCA_040081735.1 Alphaproteobacteria bacterium
AGCCCGTTCAGCGTAATGTTTTTACACAGCACCGCATGGCTGCGGGGCGAGGGTTCCATCGCGATCATGTCAAGCCCCATGATTTTACCCAGGAAAACTGTGTGGTTGCCGATATTCGCCCCTATGTCCAGCGCCATGGCGTTTGCCGGGGCATCCAGACCCTGCACCCGGGCCTTCATGTCACCAAGCATTTCCGGCTCATAAAAATTGCTGGAATGAGTGATGGTTTTTTGAATGTGATCATTGCGGTCCGGCAGATGAAAAAATATCTCTGTCGCGTCATGGGTGAACACAATCTGATCCACCGTCTTGCGGCGGGGTTCCGCCAGCAAGGCGTCAATGGCCGCGAACTGTATCGGCGCGTCATAGCGATCGCGCACATAATCTACATAGCGCCCGGCGGCGGCCTGCTGTATCAGCGCCACGGCCTCGTCCACGGTTGCGTACAGACATTCCTGCGGCCACAAGGCGCTGGCCCCGGGAAAATCATGGACAACCGGGAAAGCGCCCGCCGCCATGGCCTCGCCGATGTTCATGCCGAAACTTTCATACAGCGTCGTGCTGAGCAGAACGCCCTTGTCCCGCAGCCAGCCCGGCATGTCCGTCACATAATCATAAAACACAATATGCTGTTTCAGGCCAAGCCGGTCCATCATATGATGCACATACCGGTAGTGCCGGAGATCCGAGAATTTCCCCGCAACGTGCAATTTGTATTCAGGATTGATAGCGGCCAGCCTTGACATGATTTGCAGAAATAATGCGGGATTTTTTTTCATGTCAATGCCGCCAACCCAGGCAATATCCGTCATGACTTTTGGCGCGGCATTGGCGAATTGCGTACATTCAATCGCATTGCTGATAACGCGCACATCGGTTTGGCGCTCGATATCAGGGCGCCTGCCGCGCAGAATTTCCCTTACGTCATCGCTTACCAGCACCAGATGATCAACATTTCCCCAGAACACATGGTTAGGGTAATCGGTGTCGATCGCCTCGAAGGAATGTAACCGGACAATGGTGGTTTTGCCGCTCAGATCAATGTGATTGGTGGCATACATGGCCAGCGGGCCGCACCATTCAAACCACAGCAGGTCTGCATATTGCGCGGCGCGGGCAATATCATCCACGCAACCAGGGTGATAAAATTCCACATGCCACGCTTTTTCCAGATGCGCCGCAGCTGGCCGCATGAATGAGCGCTCCCTCGGGTTGAGGGGATCAAATATTGCCATGCGGGGTTTTTCAGCCATGGGGGACGCGCGCTCCAGATGGGGTCAGTCAGGCGCGCCAAACTACCGCAGATAAGGTTAACGCGGCGTTGCCTGTCAGATCCGGCCCAGCGGGTGCGGCGCCGGTTTTCCAAAAAGATGGCCCTGCCCAAAATCGACGCCCAGATTTTTGAGACTGTCGGCCTGCTTTCCATCTTCAATAAATTCGGCAACGGTGCCAACCCCGATTTCCTGGCACAGGCGGGCGATGGCGCGTATGAACGCCTGGTCGCGTTTGGACCGCAGCACATCGCGCACATACACCCCGTCAATTTTTACAAAATCGACCTCAAACATGCGTAAATAATTAAAGTTGGAATCTCCTGCGCCAAAATCATCCAGGCAAACCCGGTGTCCATCCTCGCGTAATTGGCGCACGACTTTGCTGACCGCTTCAAAATCCCTGATTTGTACGGATTCCGTAATCTCAAGCAGCACCTGATGGCGGTTATTGCCAAGCCGTGACAGCATTTTGCGCAGGACTGAAATAAACACGCTGCTTTCAATGGATTGCGCGGAAAGGTTCATGGCCACTTCAATAGTGCCGGGATCGTGGATATTTTGTTCTATGTACTCAATGACTTTCTGGCAGATCGCAAGATCAAGTTCCTGCACCATGCCAACCTGTTCCGCAAAGATGATCGTTTGATAAGGCGATTTGCCATCCGGGAATCGCGCCAGCGCTTCATAATGGTGCGGCTTTCTGCTAGCCAGTTCGACGATGGGCTGAAAATGCAACTCTATGCGATTGCCATTTATGTCGCCCCGCAAACTGGAGATGCGGGCCACTGTATCCTTCAGAAAACCGGCGATCCCTTCCTGCAGGTTCGTGATGGTAAAATTTTCACTGCCCTGATCGGCAAAATGATTGACTGCATAAACCAGGGCGCGAACGGCTTCTTCAGCGCTAAGGCCGTCTGCGCTCAGTTCAACAGGCGCGGTTATCGCTGCAACGCCTTTTTGATCCAGTCCGCTGTCACTGATCAGCTGGTCAATCGATTGCCGCAGTTGCGCGCTGTCAATTTCGTTTCCATGGATCAGGCCGAAGCGGTCTTTATCCAGAATGCCCGCCGCGTCACCTGATTGTGACGCAAGCAGAACGCCAATATCTGACAGCAGTTTGCCGGCTGCCGGATCACCTGCGCCATTGGCCAGGACATCAAGACCTGGCACTTCGATCAGCGTCAGATGCGTTTCAGCCCCCTCTTCGTGGGCGGCCAACAGCCGCGCGCTTGCAATTTTGGCGAAAGTGTGCCGGTCCGGCAGGCCAGGCATACTCTCGATCCTGTCTTTATCGGTGCTGATACTCACCTCGGGCGCCGGTCTGGTCAGCGCATTATAAAGCTTGATCAGTTCACGCTCCCGGCGGTGCGTCTGGCGATCAATTATTCTCAAACGTGCAGCCAGGTGGGCCATCAACTGGCCGAAATCCATATCACCGGGCAGGCTGTCGTCCGCGCCCAGATCGATATGATGCTGACGTTTTTGCTGATCCTGTTCCATGGACAGCAGAACAAACAGGGTGGATTCGCATTCCCCGCCGGAATCGCGCAGTTGCTGCAGGACTTCCAGCCCGGACATTTCGGTCAGTTCTGTCTGGCAAAGCACCAGATCCGGTTTATGGCGCAAGGCGGCAGCCAGTCCGCTATGGCCGCATTCGGCGGTCAGGGCGTCATACCCTCGCTCAAGCAGTTGCGACAGCATGTCGCCGCGCTCATCGGGTCTGTGATCGATATAAAGTACCGTCGCCATAATGCGCAGTATGGGCGAAGATGTTTAATTATCTCTTCACGCGGGGCCATAATGTATCAAAAATGTAACAAAAAACAGTTACCGGAATATAACCTTTCCGGGCGGCTTTGCCCTCAGCCCACCTCCTTTGTCAGCTCGCGCAATTTGAATTTCTGCACTTTTCCGGTGGAGGTTTTGGGCAGTTCCGTGAACACCACATGGCGCGGGCATTTGTAATGGGCCAGATTTTCGCGGCAATAGGCGATGATGTCCTGGGCCGTCAGGTTCTGGTGGGTGTGCTTGAGTGTGACAAAGGCGCAAGGGGTCTCGCCCCATTTTTCGTCGGCGCGGGCGACGACGGCGGCTTCCAGAATGCCGGGATGTTTGTAAAGCGTGTCTTCGACCTCGATGGAGGAAATGTTTTCACCGCCGGAGATGATGATGTCCTTGGAACGATCCCGCAACTGGATATAGCCATCCGGGTGCAGCACGCCGAGATCGCCGGAATGATACCAGCCGCCTTCAAATGATTCCCGCGTTGCGTTGGGGTTTTTCAGATAGCCCTTCATCACGACATTGCCCCGGAACATGACTTCGCCCATGGTTTCGCCATCATTCGGAACCGGCTGCATGGTTTCGGGATCAAGTATGGTCAGATTTTCCAGCACCGGATACCGCACGCCCTGGCGGGCCTTGACTGCGGCCTGCTCGTCCGGCGGCAGGGCATTCCATTCTTCGTGCCAGTCGTTGATTACAGCCGGGCCATAGGTTTCGGTCAGGCCATAGAGGTGGGTTACCGAAAACCCGCTGGCCGTCATGGCGCCGATAACGCTGGCGGGCGGCGGCGCAGCGGCGGTAAAGAATTCCAGCCGGTGACTGAACGCCTTGCGCTCTTCGGGTTTCGCGTTAATCAGCATCCCCATCACCACGGGCGCGCCGCACATATGCGTGGCCTTGTATTTGGCGATGGCGTCATATATCAGCGCCGCTTCCGTGCGCCGCAGACAGATATGCGTGCCCGCCGCGACACTCAGCGACCAGGTAAAGCACCAGCCATTGCAATGAAACATCGGCAGGGTCCACAGATAGACCGGATGTTTCTGCATGGAGGCCGTCACCACATTGCCCATGGACAGCAGATAGGCCCCGCGATGATGGAACACCACGCCCTTCGGGTTGCCGGTCGTGCCAGAGGTGTAATTCAGCGCGATGGCGTCCCATTCGTCGCCGGGCAAGGCCCATTCAAATTCCGGATCTCCCGTGGCGATGAAACTTTCATATTCCACTTCGCCAATGCGCGCGCCCTCGCCGGTATATTCCGGATCATCAATATTTATGACCAGCGGCTTTGCCTTGCACAGGGCCAGGGCGCCTATGGCGAGGCTGGAAAATTCCCGGTCTACTATCAGCACCCTGGCCTCGCCATGGTCCAGAATAAAAGCAATGGCCGCCGCGTCCAGCCGGTAATTCAGCGTATTGATCACCGCTCCCGTAAACGGCGCGCCATAATGCGCCTCCAGCATCTGGGGAATATTGGGCGATAGGATTGCCACCGTATCGCCCCGGCCAATGCCGCGCGCAGCCAGGGCGCTCGCCAGGCGGCGGCACCGGGCATAAAATTCAGCATAGGTGAAGGTGGTGTCTCCATGCACAATGGCCGTATGATTGGGGTACACATCAGCGGTGCGGCGCAGGAAACTCAGCGGCGTCAGCGGCTGATGATTGGCCGGGTTCTTGTCAAGATCATGATCGTAAATATTGTTAGGCATTGCTCTAATCTCCCAAGGCGCAGCAGGGCGCTGACATATACCGCAAGCTAGCCAAATTCGCAGCCAAGAGCAATTGGCAGCGCAGCGTTGGCGAATTAACTTGACCCTGCGCTGCTTGCGTGTATGTTCGCCGCAGGATTTCTCGCGAACGTGGGAGCAGGGGCCGTCAGGCCATTGCATTCCCGAGTAAGTCACCCAATATATCGTTTGCCCCACATTCCCGCGTGGGCCGCAGATAAAAGCGCCGCAAAGTCCCTTTTCATGAGGAAAAGGCAGTTTAGTGGCGGCGCGAAGGAACAATCTCTCTTGCAAGTTACAGATTTTACTGGCTTTGGCCTTAACGGGCCGCTGTTACGCGCGCTTAAAACGCAAAACTTTATCACCCCAACCCCCATTCAGGCTATGGCGATACCGGGCATCCTGAGCGGGCGCGACCTGCTGGGTCTTGCCCAGACAGGCACTGGCAAAACGGCGGCCTTCGCCCTGCCTATCCTGCAAAACCTTTCGCTGGGGGAAAAGCAGAACCGCCCCGTGGTGCGGGCGTTGATCGTGGCGCCAACGCGCGAGCTGGCTTTGCAGATCGATGAACATATCCGCCTGCTGTCACGCCATCTGGGCTTGCGGTCAACCACCATTTATGGCGGCGTCGGGCGTAAACCCCAGATCGACAAACTGGCGGGCGGCGTTGATATCGTTACCGGCACGCCGGGCCGCATCGTTGATTTGATGACCTGCGGTCATCTGAAATTGCAGGCCGTCGAGCATTTCGTGCTGGACGAAGCGGATCACATGTTTGACCTGGGATTTGTCAGGGACATCAAAAAAATCATCGCCGCATTGCCAAAGAAAAGACAATCCCTGATGTTTTCGGCGACCATGCCAACAGAAGTTGCCGGACTTGCGTCGGCCGTTCTGGTCAACCCGCTTCGTGTGGAGGTTCCCCGCACCCAGGCCGATGATCCCCAGATCGAGCAAAAAGTGTTTTTCGTTAATACCGGCGACAAACGCACCCTGCTGAAAACCCTGCTCGATGATCCGGCTCTGTCACGGGCGATCGTCTTTACCCGCACCAAACACGCCGCCGGGCGCATTGCCGAAGGCCTGTGCAAGGACGGCACCGATGCCGAAGCCCTGCATGGCAACAAAAGCCAGTCGGCGCGCCAGCTTTCTCTGGCGCGGTTCCGCAGCGGCAAGGCGCGTATTCTGGTGGCGACCGATGTTGCTGCGCGCGGTATTGACGTGACCGGGGTGACCCATGTGATAAATTTTGATATGCCCAATGTGCCGGAATGCTACGTGCACCGGATCGGCCGCACGGCGCGGGCCGGCGCTTCCGGGATTGCCGTATCGTTTTGCGATGACAGCGAAATGGGGCATCTGCGCAGCATTGAAAAGTTGACTGGCAACAGGCTGATCGTTGCGGGCGGAAAGCCGCGTGAAAGTGCGGCCCCTGCTTCACGCAAGCCTGTGAACCGGCCAAAACAGCATAACCGCTTCAAGCCGCGCTCGAACGAACGGGCCCGGCCTGCGGCTTAAACCATTCCAGGGCCTGGCCCCTGGTTCAACCATGCGTCGCGTCATTGGCAAAAAACCCTGGCGCTTCACATAATTGCGGGGATTTTTCCCGCTATCTGCTAACTGAGAAACTAGGAGTTCTACAAATGGCTACTGGAACCGTGAAGTGGTTCAATGCGAACAAAGGTTTTGGCTTCATCCAGCCCGATGACGGCGGTCAGGATGTTTTCCTGCACATCAGCGCTGTCGAACGTGCGGGCATGTCCAACCCCAATGAAGGGGCAAAGCTCAGCTACGAGCTCGAAAAAGACGCCAAGAAGGGCCGCGTTTCCGCAGCCAATCTGAAAGCGCTTTAAGCTCAGGCTTGCATGAACAGATCGTGCGCCGGATTATTGCGGCGCGCGATCTGGAATTTCCAATATTGACAATTCAAGGCGCGAACCATTAGGTTCGCGTCACTCACGCTCCAGGTGTCCCTTTAATCAGGGATGAAACGGGAAGCCGGTGCGCGCCATTCTTATCAGGATGGACGCAATTCCGGCACTGCCCCCGCAACGGTAAGCGAGTAAAAGAACGGCATTACGCCACTGCGCCACGGGTCATACGGCCATCGGCATGGGAAGGCGCCGTTCTGGAGAGGGCTACCTCTTCCGCTCGCGAGTCCGGAGACCGGCCTGCTGCATTGAGAGACGGCGAAGCGGAGGGCTTTGTCGCAGTCTCGTCAGGCTTGCGCCTGTGCGTGGCTTGCGCCTCTTTTCCTTCGTTCCGCTGACCCAGAACCATATATCGCGCGGCGGGCGCGGAGGAGAATAAATGTTTATCTATCCCCGATTACGGCGGGCAGCATTGCTGTCCGTTCTGATGTGCTTGTCTACACTGTCACGCGCGGCGGAACTCCCCCTCAGCATTGTCGTCACGCCCACGCGAACGGCGCAAACGGCAGATGAATCCCTGGCGTCCGTATCAGTTGTTACCCGTGAACAAATCCGGCAGCGCCAGTCGCGCACTGTTGCCGATGCGCTCAGCGGTCTGCCGGGCCTGGACTTCAGCATCAATGGCGGGCGGGGTACGGCATCGCAGATATTCATGCGCGGCACGGAATCAGATCATGTGCTGGTGCTGGTGGATGGGGTAAAGATCGGGTCGCCCACGCTGGGCCAGTCGCCGTTTGAGCATCTGCCGGTCAGTCAGATCGAGCGTATCGAAGTGGTGCGCGGGCCACGCTCCAGTCTGTACGGATCGGAGGCCCTGGGCGGCGTCATTCAGATTTTTACGCGCAAAGGCGGCGGCGAGCTGTCGCCCTCGTTCAGCGTGACAGGCGGCAGCCATGAAACCGGTGAGGCGAGCGTCGGCCTTTCAGGGGGCGGCGCAAACAGCTGGTTCAATGTCAGCGCCAGCGGAACGGATACCCAGGGTATAAATTCCTGCAACGGTATTCTTAATCGGGCCGGCTGCTTTGTGAACGAACCGGACAAGGACGCCTATCGCAGCGTGTCCGGAAACGCGCGCGCGGGCATGCGCCTGAACAACGGCACTGAGGTGGATGCGCACTGGCTGCGCACCGAAAGCGACATTTTCTTTGACGGCGGCTTTGTCAATGAAGGTGAAACCATGCAGCAGGTACTGGGCGGCAGCGTCAGCGCCTCACCCCACGAAATCTGGCGGGCCGTATTGCTGGCCGGGCGGTCCTGGGATAATTCGGACAATTTCCTGAACGGTGTTAAGCGTAGCCGCTTTGACGGCAAACGCGACACCCTGTCGCTGCAAAATGATTTCACCCTTTCGCCGCGTCATGTTCTGACTGTTGGCGGTGATTTTCAGAAAGACCGGATATCCAGCGATACGGCCTTTCCGGTTACGTCGCGCGACAATTATGGGGTTTTCGGTCAATATCAGGCGGGTTTGGGCCGGCATGAGGCGACCGTCAGCCTGCGCCTCGACGACAATGAACAGTTTGGCGGCAAGACCACCGGCAATGCGGCGTGGGGCTATGATTTTACCGATGCATTGCGGGTGACCGCCGCCTATGGCACGGCCTTCAAGGCGCCCACGTTTAACGAACTGTATTTCCCGTTCTTTGGCGACCCGAACCTGAAACCTGAAACCGCCCGGAGCAGCGAAATTGGCATTGGGGGCGACCATCCATTCGGAACCTGGGGGATCAATCTGTTCGAAACCACCCTTAAAAATCTGATCGGTTTTGACAACGCCCGCCGCAGCGCCACCAATATAGACAGCGCCCGCATCCGGGGGCTGGAATTGCAGGCGGGCGCAAGCTTGGCCGGATGGCAGACCCATGCTAATCTGACGCTGCTTGATCCGGAGAATCGCTCCGACCGGGCCAATCGGGGTAAGGACCTGCCGCGCCGGTCACGCGAATCGTTGCGGCTGGATGCAGACCGGGAGTTTGGCCGTTTTGGCGCCGGGGGCAGTGTGCTGGCGGCGGGAAAACGCTATGAAGATCTGGCGAACCGGACACCGCTGGACCAGTTTGTTACTGTGGATTTACGGAGTCATTACAGGGTTACCGAAAGCTGGATCGTGCAGGGCAGGGCCGAGAATTTGCTGGACCGGGACTATGAAACCGCAGCATTTTTCAACCAGCCGGGGCGCAGTCTTTTTATCACTCTCGCCTATCAGCATTGATGCGTACAAAGGAAACCGGAATATGCAGAATATTAGACATTATCTGAACGCAAGCCCGCTGGCGGGACTGGCGCTGCTGGCGGGGGTCATGCTGGCGACGCGGTTTCACCAAATCGGCAGCGTGATTCATTTGCCGGACGCCTCGCTGGTGGTG
>JBEBFX010000009.1:0-32114 GCA_040081735.1 Alphaproteobacteria bacterium
AAATAGGGGGCCTGGGGTCATGGCCCCCAAATAGGGGGCCTGGGGTCATGGCCCCCAAATAGGGGGCCTGGGGTCATGGCCCCCAAATAGGGGCCTGGGATGATGGCGCCAAAATAGGCGCCGTCCCATCCCCCGGCTTGCTGCAATCCCCTGCTTGTGCCAGAGTTAATCAACAAGAATTCGAATCCGGAACCTCAGGGGAGCGAGCCGCATGGCCTTGCCGCATAATCCAAACATCTTCGCCAATAATCCCCTCGACCGGGTAAGCCATAAACGCACGGATGCGTCCTGGCTGGCGGAACAGCTTCTGAACAAGGACAGCTTCATGCTGCCGATGTACAAAGAGAATATTTTCACGCTGCCACCCGCAAAACCCGACGGGCCGCCCGAGGTTGGCTTTATGCGCCCCAATATGTTTGCCGACGCCATGGCGGGCGGGGCGACCGTGTTATTCCTGGGCCTCGACAAAAAAGACCGCGCCTATTTTGCGATTGATCTGACAGCTGATTCCGACCCCAGCAAAAATGGGCCGCTGAAAGGCTATGGCGAGTTTGGTGATCTGCGCGGCCTGGCCTCCAGCATCGATGGGCATGACGCCGCCATTGCCGCCCAGGCCAAGGCGGTGCTGCGTTGGCACAGCACGCACAAATTCTGCTCCACCTGCGGCGCGCCATCGGTGATTGCCGAAGGCGGCTACCGCCGCGACTGCCCGAAATGCAAGACCCAGCATTTTCCCCGCACCGATCCCGTAGTGATTATGCTGGCGACCCATGGCGAAATGGCGCTGCTCGGGCGCCAGAAAATATTTCCCAAGGGCATGTATTCCTCGCTGGCGGGCTTTGTGGAACCCGGCGAATCCATCGAAGAGGCGGTGGCGCGGGAACTGTTCGAAGAAGCCGCCTGCCGCGTGTCACAGGTCACCTACCGTTTCACCCAGCCCTGGCCCTATCCGATGTCGCTGATGATCGGCTGCACGGCGGTGGCCGACAGCGACGCAATCCAGGTGGACGGCATCGAACTGGAAGAAGCCATCTGGGTCAGCCGCGCCGATCTGCGCGACGTGCTGGAAGGCAAAGGCAACGGCAAGGTCATGGTGCCGCCGCCGTTTGCAATTGCCCATCAGCTGATCCGCCACTTTGTGTACGGGTAGGTTCTGCATCAGGGGTATTGATGTTTTGACCCTTTAATTCCGTCCCCGCTTCTCACGATTTGACATCTTGCAAATATACCAATTTTGCAATATATTAATCCATGCAATAGCAAGTGTTATTTCTGGATAATCGGGTGCGGGCCGAGCTTGAGGCCCAGCCCATGGACATACAGGCGCGGTTTCTGCGTATTGCTGAACTGATCTCTGCGCACGGGCTGGAACGTGTGCATGAACCCTACATCAAGCATCTGGAAGGCCCGCTTTGGGAGATGCGCATGAAGGGCAGGGACGGCATTGCCCGCGCCGTCTATGTGACCGCAAGCGGCAAACGCGTCATCGTCGTGCGCGTGTTCAACAAGAAATCGCAAAAAACGCCAAGGCGTGAAATTGATCTGGCCCTCACAAGGGCGAAGGAGGCGCAATGAAGGCCAAACAAATTCCAGTTAAAACGGCCGCCAGGCAATGGCTGAAGGATCCGGCGTTTCGCGCCGAATATGACGCGCAGGAAGAAGAATTCGCATTGGTCTCGGCGCTGATCGCCGCGCGCGCCAAGGCTGGGCTGACGCAGACGGAGCTTGCCTCCCGTATGGGCACAACGCAGGCCGTCATCGCGCGCCTCGAAGGGGGTAAAACGAGGCCATCAACACAGACGCTGGCGCGGTATGCGGCGGCCACGGGGTGCAAACTTAAAATCTCGCTGGAGCCGCTGCGCCGCCGCAGCGCGGCTTAGGAGGGAGGATAAAAAGGGTAACGTCTCTTTTAATCTAATCGCCATCAGCTCTAAAATAGCTTGCTTTTTGGTAGCAGTTTTGCTACCATCTCCTTGTGAGAAGACAAATTTCCTGGATAGGGGCGGCGGAAAAGCAGTTCCGCAAATTCCCGCCCGTAGTGCAACTGCGCATGGCGGCCGCCCTGCAGTTGGCCTTGCAGGGAGAGAAAGCCGATTTCGCCAAACCGATGATTGGTTTGGGAAGCGGTGTTTTTGAAATTGCCCTGCCTTATTTTACGGATGCCTACCGGGCAATATATGCGGTCAGAATTGGCGACGATATTTGGGTGGTGGACGCATTCAAGAAGAAATCGAAGCAGGGCATCAAGACACCCAAAGAAGATATTGACCGGATCAGGCGCCGCCTGATGCTGTTACGGGAGCAACTAAAATGATCGAGAAACTTGAGTTAAAAAAAGGCAGCGACAATGTGTTCCGGGATTTGGGTATTCCAGACGCGGATGCGCAGTTGATGAAGGCCGATCTGGCTGCCGCGATCATCGCTGCGCTGAACAAGCGCAAATTGACCGCACGCGCGGCTGGCAAAGTTGCTGGCGTCGCGCATACGGATATCGTGAATATTCGTAATGTCAAACTGGGGCGTTTCAGCATCGAGCGTCTTGTGCGCATTCTGAACGCCCTTGATCAGAGGGTTGAATTACGCATCACCAAGGTTCCGGGGCGGGTGCGTACGGCGGCTTGACGTGGGCGAAAAAGGAAGCGTTAAGACATGAAATTTGAATTAAACAGACTAGCAAATTACTCCGATGACAATATTCTCGCTGAAATAAAGCGGGTGGCAGCAATTGTCGAAAAACCTGCATTAACCAAGGAACTATTCACGAAACATTCTCTGGTGCATTCATCTACTGTAGAAAAACGCTTTGGTGGGTGGATACCCGCACTTCAGAAAGCTGGATTGCAACGTCTAGCTGCCGGGTTTATGCGCGTAAGTCAAATGAGTAACGAAGACATTATTGCAGAGTTAAGGCCTGTTGCTGAAAAAGTCGGTTCAAAGAATATCTCAAACACACATTTGAAAGAGTTTTGCACTATCTCAGTTAGCACTTTGGTAAAGCGCTTTGGCTCATGGCAGAAAGCCGTTGAAGCTGCGGGTCTCATTCCTATGGAATATAACAAGCACGGCAAACGTTACAGCGACGATGAGTGTTTTGAAAATCTACTAAGGGTTTGGACGTATTATGGTCGTCCACCTATGTATAAGGAAATGTCATCTCCTCCATCCACTGTTGGAGGCAAAGCCTATATGCTACGTTTTGGATATTGGAACAAGGCGCTAAAAGCGTTTGTGGATAAGGTTAACTCAGACCAAAATGATTCCATAGATATATCTCAGGAGGGCTTACAAGAATCTGCGGCAGAGCAAACTAAGCTAGAACCTCAGACGGATGTAAAGGAGAGAAAAGCCAGACAAAGCCAGATTCAGATATCAAGAAAACAAGAAGACAGACGAGAGATATCGATTGGGATGAGATTTAATGTATTTCATCGGGACCATTTTCGTTGCGTTCTTTGTGGAAGCTCTCCGGCTACTGTTCTTGGATGCAACCTACATGCAGATCACATCATGCCGTGGTCAAAAGGGGGTAAAACAACTTATGTTAATCTAAGAACGCTCTGCGCTACATGTAACATAGGGCGAGGAAACAGATTCTCTGACTAGATGACGCTGGAGGGGGTGGCGCTTCAAATTCCCTCGTCAACCTCAACTACGCCACGCGTCTGAACTCGTATTTTATGCCGAGTTTTTCGAGATAGCGGAGCAGGCGGTCGATTGTGAATTCGGTGAACTGGTAGCGCAGGATTTTGCTGATCAGCGCCTCGCTGATTTCTAGTTTCTGGGCCAGTTCGCGCTGGTTCAGATTGTTTTCGCGTTTGTAGACAATGAATTCGGCGCAGACACCGTATTTGATCTTGTCCGCAACGGTTTCAGCCATGCCGGGACCAAAGCTCCAGTCATCGCCGTCATTCTGTTCACGCGTTACGGCTTCTATGTCTTTGGGTTTGGGCCATTTTGGCATCGCATTCATTCCTTTACCCGGAAGGCGTTTATGACGCCTGGGAAATCTTCCTTGTGATGCTCGATGCGGTGTCATCCTGAGCGAAGCGAAGGATCTCCGGAGGCGGCTAAGAGAGATCCTTCGCTTCGCTCAGGATGACAGCATGCAGGATAATTCAATGTTGTGTCACGTCGCGCTTCTGAGCACCGAGCTCACAATCCTCTCCAGATGGGTCAGCGAATTGCAGACCTGCACCTGGTGGCAATAGGGCTGGAATTTTCGCATCACGGAATCGGCGTAGTTCCAGGTGTTCTTTTCTTCCGGGTTCAGCCACATCACCCATTTCGAGCGTTCGTAAATCTTTTTCATGATTTCGGCTCCGGGGTCGCCGTAATTGCTGCGCGCGTCGCCCAGAATGATGACGGTGGTGCGGCTGTCGATATCGTTCAGGGCCAGTTCGGCGAAATCCTGTAACGAGCGGCCATAGTCGGTTGACCCCTGGCCCCATTCCGCGAGGGTTTTGGCCATGGCGGTTTCGACGTCGCTGTCTTTGAACAGATCGCTCACCTCGCCCAGCCGTCCGGAAAATGCGAACGAGCGCACCTTGGGCATCACTTCATTCAGGCTGTAGAGGAACATCAGCATGAAGTGGGCGACCTTGGCGACCGATCCGGACACGTCGCAGATCGCCACGACCTTCGGCCGGTCGATCTTGACCGACTTCCAGCGGATGTCGAACGGCACCCCGTCATAGGCGTGGTTTTTCGCCATGGTCTTGCGGATGTCGAGGGCGCCGCGGTCATACACTTTGCGGCGGCGCGAATGGATGGCGATCAGGCGCTTGGCCATTTTGCGCACCATTTCCTGCACCATGCGGTAATCGCGCCGTTCAATATTGGTCAGCCGCGATTTGCTGAGAATATCCTCGCGCAGATGGCTGCCGTCCACATCGGCGTGCAGCAGAAATTGTTGCTCCACATAATCGCGCACCTGGGACAGCAGATATTCGCGGCCCTTGCGCAGCCGTTCGGCCAGCTCATGCGCGTTGGCGTTATCGCGTTTGCGCAACGCGGTAATGTCGTTGTTGAGCGCCTTCAGCCCCATATGCTCCAGAATGCGGCGGCTATACAGGCCCTTTTGCGTAAAGATATGAATGTTGCGCAGACCCACCGCCTCGCCCGCCTCGGCCATGGCGACGGAAATTCCGGCGCGGTCGCCAGACAGCACCATCTGCGACAGAGGCGACAGATGTTCGCGCATTTCGCCCTGCTGCGCCGCATCGGTATCGCTGGGCGCGCCTGCGCCGCCGGACCCGGCTTCGGCCATATTATTCTGGCCGCCGCCGCCCTGGCCTTCGCCGCCGCCTTCCTGCCCGGTGCTTTCGCCCGCCTCCGTATCGCCGCCGGCTTCGCCCGCTGCGCTGGCCCGGTCGGCCATTTCCATTTCGTCCAGTTCATCGAATTTGAAAAACCGGTCGAAGGTATAGTCGTAGATGCCCTTTTCATCGGCGGTTTTGGGCAACACCAGCGCGAGCGCGTTTTTCAGCATCTCGCGGTCCGTATAGCCGACCAGATCGACGACCTTGTGCGCATCCACCACCTCGGTGCTGGACACGCGCACATCGGCGTTGCGCAGGGCCTTGATGAAATCGCCGAGTGTCTGGTCCATCGCCGTTTCCTTTCAGAGCGCTCCTAATGGACGCTCCGCGGCCTTCAGGGCTTCAGCGGTCAGGGTGGTCAGTTGCGCGCCCACCGCCTCGATATCGTCCTGGAATTTCAGAATGACATTCAGCGTTGCGCGCACCATTTCCGGATCAAGGGTGTTGGCGTGCAGCAGCAGCAGGGTGCGCGCCCAGTCGATGGTTTCGCTGACGGCCGGCAGTTTTTTCAGATCCAGCCCGCGCAGTTCCTGAATGAACGCCACCAGTTCGTTGCGCAGCCGGACCGACACGTCTGGCACCCGCGCCGCAATGATCCTGCGTTCCAGCGCCGCATCGGGAAACGGAATATACAGATGCAGGCAGCGGCGCTTCAGGGCGTCGCTCAATTCGCGCGTATTGTTGCTGGTCAGAAACACGATTGGTTTGATGGTCGCCTTGATGGTGCCGATTTCGGGAATGCTGATCTGATATTCCGACAGCAGTTCCAGCAGGAACGATTCAAACTCCTGATCCGCCTTGTCGAGTTCATCGATCAGCAGCACGGCGCCCGCAGGCGCGCGCATGGCCTTCATCAACGGGCGTTCTTCCAGGAACTGTTCGGAAAAGAACACATCCGAAAACTGATGCAGCCGTTTCATCGATTCCGATAGGCCCTTGGCGCCCTGCAGCACTTCGCCCAAAGTCTCGCGCAGAATTTGCGTGTACAGCAATTGCTTGCCGTATTTCCATTCATACAGGGCCTTGGATTCATCCAGCCCTTCATAGCATTGCAGGCGCACCAGCGGCAGGCCGAGATATTTCGACGTGGCGATGGCCAGCTCGGTCTTGCCGACGCCGGGGGGGCCTTCGACCAGCAAGGGTTTTTCCAGATTTTGCGCCAGATAGATCGACGTCGCGATTTGCGGATTGGTGATATAGCCCAATGTTTCAAATCCGGCGCGGATGGCGTCGATGGAATCAATTTTGCCGCCGGGGCTTTGTATCGGTTTTACCAGTGTCACGTTAACCTGTTACCCTTATCAGAGATTTGCCTAACTTCTCCTGTTTAGCGCGGTCTACGTTGGACGCCAAGCCTCCAGACCTGGTTAAATCGCGAAAAAGCCGCAAAAGTTCGATATTTTCCTGTAAAGCCAGGGAATTCAGACAGATTTCGAAGTCGCTCAGAAACTGCCCGGAAAGTCTGCGGGCGGCCAGAAGCGGGGCGGTGGGGTCATCCCCGTCCGGCGCATCAAGGCCCGCCGCGAGGATATTGGTCAGGATTTGCAGGGCGGATTGCGCCGCCATCAGTCCCCCCAGCAGGCCAGACTGTTCATCGGATGGGGTGATCCCGGCATCCCTGATTGCTGTGGTAAGCAGGCCAAGCAGCGCCGCGCGTCCGCCCTGTCCCATGCCCAGTCCCAGCACATCCTCGACCTCGCGCAGGGGTTTTGAGATAGTCTCAAACGCCAGCCCTTGCTCGCCCAGCAGGCTTGACGCCGGGATGCGGACATCCTTCAGGATCAGGCCGCCATGCCGTGTGGGGCGCAGAAAATCCACCGATCCGGCATCCGTCTGCATTAAACCGGGCGTGTCGCGCGGTATCAGATAGGCGCTGAACTGTTTGCGGTCGCCCTCCTGTTCACTGATCGCCAGTACGATATACAGCCCTGCAATCGGCCCATTGGTCAGCCAGGCTTTTTCCCCGTTCAGCACCCAGAAATCGCCCTCGCGCCGTGCTGTGGACGCCAGCCGTTTGGGATGCGCGCCCGCATTGGGTTCGGATATTGCAACGGCCGCCGTCAGTTCACCCGCCGCCAGCCTGGGCAAATACTCACTTTTCTGCGCCTCGCTGCCGCTGTTGGCAAGGATCAGCCGCCCGATCAGCGTATGACTGAGCCAGGCTGACGCCAGACCCGGATTGCGTCCAGCCTCCACAAACGCTGCGCACACCGCGACAAGCCCGGCATAGCCCATGCCGCCGCCGCCATATTCCCGGTGCAATCCAAGCCCCAGCATGTCAGCCTTTCCCATCTCGCCCCAGATATCGAATGGAAATGGCTGGTCAGGATCATACAGTTCCGCCCGTCCGGCAATGCGGGTGCGGGCAAGCTCTGTGATCTGCGCTATAATTTGTTCAATTTTCATGGCTTTTCCTTTTCCCCAATTATGCACAAAACGCGCAATTTTGTGCGGAAATATGGGGGATGATAATTTCTATTGACTTAGTGTAGTTTATATTACATTAAGTTAGTTAAGTATTGAGAACGGGAAATATCTCCTGCGTCATCATAGCTCGCGGAAAGGCAACAAATGCTATCCATGAAGGCTAAATATGCGTTGAGGGCGCTGATTGTCATGGCGAAAAACGAAAAGAAAATGCACGCCAGCAAGGCCATTGCGCTCGCTGCCGACGTGCCGCAGAAATTTCTGGATAACATTCTGCAGGAGCTGCGGCATGAGGGATTTGTGAACAGCAAGCGGGGTATTTTTGGAGGTTATTTTCTGGCGAAACCCGCGTCTGAAATCATGGTGGGTGAACTTATCCGCCTGATTGATGGTCCCCTCGCGCCGATACGGTGCGCCAGTGTTACGGCCTATCAAAAATGTGATGATTGTCCCGACGAGAACGCCTGCGAAATACGCAAAATCATGGTGGAGGTGCGAAACGCCATCGCCAATGTGTTTGACCAGAAATCCATCCATGACCTTACAGGGATGGGCGCCGTTTAGAGACATGAATACTATAGCTGACGTTTAAGGAGCGCAAAATGAGTGAAGAACGCAAACTGAATGAAACGGAAAGACAGATCTTGGATGCTATCATGATGATCAGGTTTGGCACAGTGGAAGTGGTCATTCACGATTCCAGAGTCGTCCAGATCGAACGCAGTGAGAAAATTCGTTTTGACGCCAAAACCAGGCTCACATCCAACGTCTGAGGGCATCCGCCTTTAACCGATAAAATTTCTGCCGGCCAGACCACTGGAGGCAGCTTCAACATAACAATGGAGCTACCTCTATGAACAGGCATCTGCTTGCTGCGACGGCGCTTGGCGTCAGCCTCTATATAATGCAATGCGCCAGTGTCGTTGCTCAGGAATATTCCGGAAGCGCCGATCAGCGTCTCCAGAAACTGGAACAGGAAATCGCCCTGATCAAACGCCAGCGCGAAGTGCAGGACGAAAAAGACAAGACGGCCGCCGAAAGAGCGGCCGGCGTCGAGTTTGGCAAGAGGGGGTTGAAAATCACTTCGCCAGACAAGAAATACGAACTGTCCCTGCGCGGCACGTTCCAGTTTGATGAACGGCAGTTTTTCAATGATGATAATAATACGGGCAAAGACGAGTTTCTGGCCCGCCGCGTGCGCCCTACCCTTGAAATCAGGGCAGGCGCTGCGTCCTTGCGGATCATGCCCGAATTTGCCGGCGCCACGACGCGCATTACAGATGCGCATGCGGATTACAAATTCAACGAAGCATTGCAGTTTCGTGTCGGCAAATTCAAGCCGCCGGTATCGCTTGAGCGGTTGCAATCCGCCGCCGACCTGACATTTATCGAACGCGGACATGCCTCTAACCTGGCGCCCAACCGCGATCTGGGCTTCATGGTTTACGGCAATCTGATTCCCGATGTTCTGGAATATCAGGTGGGGGTGTTTAATGGCGGCGCCGATCTGGCGAACGCGGATGGCGACGACGACGATAAAAAGGATGTCGCCGCCCGTGTGTTTGCCAACCCGTTCCGCAATTCCGATCTGGTTGCGCTGCAGGGGTTTGGCGCGGGCGTTGCCTGGAGTATCGGCGAACGTGACGGCGCTGTGGGCAGAACCATTCTCGGCACCTATAAATCTCCGGGGCAAGAGGATTTTTTCCGTTATCTCACCACATCCTTTGCAGATGGCCGGCACTGGCGGCTCTATCCGCAAGCCTATTGGTACGCCGGCAGTCTGGGATTGCTGGCTGAATACGCCATTTCCAATCAGGAGGTCAGACAGGGGGTCAATCAGGACGCGTTGCAGCATACGGCGTGGCAGATTATTGGATCCTATGTGCTGACGGGCGAGGACGCCAGTTTCAAAGGCGGCGTCAGGCCATCGCAGGATTTTGACCCCGGCAAGGGCGGCATTGGCGCCTGGGAAGTCACGGCGCGCGCCGGCGGGACCGATGTGGACAATGACGCATTTCCAAGGTTTGCGAATCTGGGGGTGGCGGCAACCAGGGCGCAGTCCTATGGCGGCGGACTTAATTGGTACGTAAGCGAGAATCTGAAGCTGATCGCCAACTATGATTTCACAACATTCAAAAGCGGCGCACCCGGCGGGAAAGACCGGCCCGATGAACAGGCGCTGTTCACCCGCGCCCAGGTCCGCTTTTAACCAGACTTAACTCAAGGAGATGAACATGAAATTACGTCAAATTCTGGTGGCGGCGCTGACAGCGGCATCACTGTCCCTGGGCGTTGCTGCGCATTCCGAGACCATCGAGTTCCTCAATGTCTCTTACGATCCGACACGGGAATTTTATGAGGCATATAATGAACTCTTTGTCCGGCACTGGAAAGAAAAAACCGGCCAGGACGTCAATATCAAGCAGTCTCATGGCGGTTCCGGCAAGCAGGCGCGCTCCGTAATCGATGGCCTGCGGGCGGATGTGGTCACTCTGGCGCTGGCCTACGACATTGACGCGATTGCCGAGAGGGCAAAGCTGTTGCCGGCGAACTGGCAGGAAAAATATCCCAACAACAGTTCGCCTTACACATCCACGATCGTGTTTCTGGTGAAAAAAAATAATCCCAAAAACATTAAGGATTGGGATGATCTTGTGAAAGACGGGGTGCAAATCATTACGCCCAACCCGAAAACATCCGGCGGCGCGCGATGGAACTATCTGGCGGCGTACGGCTATGCGCTAAAAAAATTCGGAGGGGATGAAACGCTGGCCACTGAATTTGTTCAAAAACTTTTTGCCAACGTGCCAGTGCTCGATACGGGCGCGCGCGGCGCCACCACGACTTTTGTGCAAAGAGGCATTGGCGACGTGCTGCTGGCATGGGAAAATGAGGCGTTTTTAGCGGTGCATGAAATCGGCAATGGCCAGTTTGATATCGTTGTCCCTTCGGTCAGCATCCTGGCCGAACCTCCGGTCGCGGTCATCGACAAGAACGCAAGTAAACACGGAACCCTGGCGATTGCCCGTGAATATCTCAGCTTCCTTTACAGCAAGGAAGCGCAAACGCTGGCGGGCAAGAACTTCTACCGTCCCAGCGATCCTGAAATAGCGGCCCAGTTTGAAGACACATTTCCCAAAACCGGGCTTCTGAGCATCGCAGATTTCGGCGGCTGGAAAGCCGCACAAAAGAAACATTTTGACGACGGCGGCGTTTTCGACCGGATCATGATGAAGTAACCGGGAAGCGGTATTTCCTGGGCGCGGTAAGAATGTGCTAAATGCGTTGCGCGGATAGTTGCGGGCGCCCCTGTCACGCTGCGCAATTTATTGTATCCCCACGCGCGGTTCCAGCATGATCGGCATTGCCGATCACGGCGCCGGGATTGCGCGTATCGCCCTTGCCAATCCGATGATGGGCGGAAGAATTTTTGCAGTCCAGCTATAGGTAACGCCCGCCCGTTTGTCAGGGGCGGGCGTTCACCCGCACCCGGTATGATGCCGCCGAACCCGATAGGACAGGAAAATTGTTCCGGATATTTTCATAGATCCGCCGCGCTGTAGCCTCGTTATACGTGTGCGACGTATCGTTTCGATCACTTAGCATTTGCAGCCATGCGGCTTCGTCCTCAATCCACTGGACTTTATAGGCTTCGCGGATAACAGCGCGTGGTGTGCCGGCGAAAACGCCCTCCGCTTCCAGCATATGTTTGAGGGTTTTCCAGTTCAGTTCAAAGACGAACTCAAACCGTTGAATGACCCCATCGACCGCCAGCGGATTGGTTTGTGGTTCGTCCAGCGCCTCCTTGAGCCGCAATACAGCCTGCTCCAGATTGCGCAGCGATTGTTCGATCTTAGGCGCGTTCATAGAGCAAACGTCCTTCCGCCAAGATGCGGCGTAAAAAATCTGGCGCTGCGTCCTCCAGCCGGATGACATCAATTTTCAGCAGGGTGTCCGCTTCATCAACGGCCTCGCAAATATCGGCCCATCCCCTCGAATCGGCCTGGGGGCATGCAATCGCCAGATCAATATCAGAGCGCGGCTGCGCGTCGCCCCGCGCACGCGAGCCAAACAGGTAAATCCGGTCAATCTGCGAAAAGCGGCGTAATTGCCGGATCACTTTTTGCGCCGGGGCGATCTGTTCCTGGATGTTCATCCGGCAATTTTATGGCAAACTTGCAGTAAATGACAGCCAGAAACAGGAGGCCCGCATGCTGGTAATATCAGGTATTATGCACATTGCCCCGGAAAGCCGTATCAAAGCCGTGGCGGCGATGATCAGGGTGGAGAAGGAAACCCGTAAAGAGGCTGGATGCCTTACCTACACCTTTTACGCCGATCTGGAAGACCCGAATTGCTTGCGGATATTCGAGGAATGGGAATCGGACGCGGCGCTGGCGGCGCATTTCAAGGCCCCGCACATTGCCGAATTCCGCAAAGCCATGGCGGAGGTGAAGGTGCTGTCCCGGGAGATAAAGAAATACGAGGTTACTTCCGTGGCTGCGCTTTAGGCATGCCCGTATATTAACCGGAATTTTCCTGATACTGCCGTGACATGCACGTAACAGGCGCGTATTGACCTCTACGACCGGATACCATATACAGCCCCACCACCATTATAAAGCGACAGGAAAATGCCGAAAATTACCTATATTGAATTCAGCGGCGCTGAACACGTGGTTGACGTGGGTGAAGGCCTGTCAGTCATGGAAGGGGCAGTGCAAAATCTGGTCCCTGGCATTGACGGCGACTGTGGGGGCGCCTGCGCCTGCGCCACCTGCCATGTCTATGTGGACGCCGAATGGGTATCCAGAACCGGCGTCAAGGAGCAGATGGAGCAGAGCATGCTCGACTTTGCTTCGGCGGTAAAGGAAAACAGCCGCTTAGGCTGCCAGATCAAGGTAACAAAGGAACTTGAAGGTCTCGTCGTCAGGATGCCCGAGCACCAGTATTAGGCGGCTACTGCATTCATGTGAATTTTGGCGTCTGCCAGTTTCTCCAGATCAACCGGCGTTTTATTGGCGACCAGCTGTCTGGACGCCATAAATTCCTGCGGGCTGTTCACGGCGTCGACCGCAATGATTACATTGCCTTGCAGATAGAACGCGGCGAAAGCATGGTTCGTCATGCTGCCGCGGATGATAACTTTGTCGTGGCTGCCGGACAGGCCCACGATCTGTAATTTCAGATCATACTGATCCGACCAGAACCACGGCACCTGCGCATATTCGACCAGTTTGCCGCACATGGCCAGGGCCGCGGTTTTGCCCTGCTCCAGCGCGTTATGAACGGACTCCAGCCGCAAACGCCGGTCCAGCAGCCGGTTGGGATGATTGGCGCAATCCCCTGCGGCGAATATATCGGGGTCCTGCGTGCGGCCAAATTCATCGACAACAATGCCATTGTCGCAGGCCAGCCCCGCCGCCTGGGCCAGTTCCACGTTTGGTACGATGCCTACGCCAATAATCACCACGTCGGCGGGAAATTCCCGGCCATCGGCGCACAATACCCGCTCCACCTTGCCGTTGCCGGCAAAGCCCTGAACGGCGACGCCATTTTCGATCTTGACCCCGGCCTGGCGATGAACGGAAGCGAAATATTCGGCAACCTGTTTATCGACAACCCGCGCCAGCACGGTCGGGGCCATTTCCACCACAGTGACGTCCAGCCCGCGTGAAACCATGACGGCGGCGACCTCCAGTCCGATATAGCCGCCGCCGACGATAACCAGTTTGCTGTCCGCCTTGAGATAGGCGCGAATGGCCTCCACGTCCGCAACGGTGCGCAGATAGAATATACCCGGCAGTTCCACACCTGGGGCGGATATTGTGCGCACCCGTGAACCGGTGGTGAAAATCAGCTTGTCATAGGTGATCGAGCGTCCATCGCTCAGGCTCACGCGTTTAGCCACGCGATCAATGCTGTCAGCCCGGCTGTTCAGCATCGTCTCGATATTGAATTTTTCATAAAACGACGGTGGTTTGAAATAGACCCTGTCGATATCCAGTTCGCCGGCCAGAAATTTTTTCGACAGGGGCGGGCGCTGATAAGGGAGATGGGCTTCTTCGCCGATCATGACGAGGCGCCCTGTAAAGCCGCAGGCGGAGCTGCGCAGGCTCTGCGCCACTTGACCGGCGGCATGGCCAGCGCCAACAATTACATATGTCTCAGTCATTTACGTCATTTCCCGGAGGTCAGGTGATGCAGCCCGCTATTATAGTGCTTTTTACAGGTCTGGCGCGTTATTACCATCCCAAAATCCTTTGCGTCTATGGCCATAGGGGCCTAAACAGGTGGCCCGCTAACATACCATTTAACAGTAAGCTAACAGTAAGACAGGCATGATGGATAATACTGATTTTCTTGCAAAACTCCGCGTTGAGATCGATCAGATCGATGACGCGGTGCACGACCTGCTTTTGCGCAGGGCGGAGATCGTATTGAATATTGCCAAAGCCAAGGCGTCAGAACATCCGGACGCGCCGGTGTTCGCCATGCGTCCCGGCCGCGAAGCACAGATCATGCGCCGTTTGATGGCGCGCCATAGCGGCAGGTTCCCCCCGGTGGCCGTAGGACGCATGTGGCGCGAGCTGATCACGGCTTCAAGCGGCATGCAGGGGCCCTTTGAGGTCGCCATATTCGGATCGGAAGATCCGGCAGGCTTTCTGGAGGCGGCACGATGGCATTTTGGATCGGTCGCCACCGCCACCCTGCATAATACCGCCGCCCAGGTTTTGCAGCGGGTGGGTGAAGGCAGGGGTGTCGTTGGGGTGTTGCCATTTCCCGATGGCGGCGGCCCGGGCAGCGACTGGTGGCCTGCGCTGGCCCACTCCCAGACGGCCGAAGGGGGCGCGCCGGAGCGCAAGGCCATCCGCATCGTGGCCCGCCTGCCATTTCTGAAGATGGCGGGACTAACAGCCTGTGACGCGGCGGTCGTTGCTCCGATTGACAGGGAAGACACCGGCGACGATTGCAGTTTTCTGGTAGCCTATTGCCGCAATGAAATGAGCCGGGCCGCCATCCGCCGCCTGCTGGCGGATTGTGGCATTGACTGCATACCGCTCGACACCGGCAAGCAGGACAAGCGGCTGATGCTGTTCGAAGCCCGGGGTTATATCCCGGACAATGACCTGCGGCTGATCCGGGCCGTCGCTTCAGACGAAAAATTGCTGGAAAGCATCGTTGTAGCAGGCGGGTATGCAGTACCGCTGCAATTAACCCCCTAAGCGCCTGGAAACCCCATGAGCCCGATCAAACCAAAGTCCGGCATACTGGACATCAAACAATATGAGATTGGCATATCCAAAATCGCTGGCGTGGCGAACCCCTGCAAATTGTCGTCAAACGAATCCTCGCTTGGCGCAAGTCCCAGAGCCGTAGCGGCGTATCAGGTTGCGGCGGCGAAATTGCACCGCTATCCCGACGGCGCCGCAACCGATTTGCGTCTGGCTATTGCTGCGCATTATGGCCTGGCGGCGGACCGCATCATTTGCGGCAATGGCTCGGACGAGCTGCTGCATCTGCTCTGTCAGGCCTATCTCGGGCCGGGCGATGAAATGGTCTATAGCGCGCACGGTTTTTCGATCTATCCAATTGCAACGCTTGCCGCCGGCGCCAGGCCGGTTGCAGCGCCCGAGCGTAATCATACGGCGCAAGTGGATGCGCTGCTGGCCTGTGTGACGCCCGCAACGCGCATTGTGTTTCTGGCCAATCCGAACAATCCAACCGGCACCTATGTCACCGCGGCCGAAGTGCGCCGGTTACGGGCGGGCCTGCGCGACGATATTCTGCTGGTGCTGGATGCGGCCTATGCCGAGTTCGTGCGCCGCAACGATTATGAAGCCGGGATCGAGATGGTGTCGACCCATGACAATGTGGTCATGACAAGGACGTTCTCCAAGATATATGGACTTGCCGCATTGCGCCTTGGCTGGGCCTATTGTCCCGCCCATATCATTGACGTGCTGAACCGGGTGCGCGGCCCGTTCAACGTCAGCCTGCCTGCCCAGGAGGCTGGTATCGCCGCGCTGCAGGATGCGGCATTTACAGAATCCGTTGCCGCGCACACTGAAAAATGGCGCGGCTGGCTGGCGGAGGAATTACAGAAAATTGGCCTGTTCAGCGATCCTGGCGCCGCCAATTTTCTTCTGGTCACCTTTCCCGTGGATACGGAACACACCGCCGCTGCCGCAGACGCCTATTTAAACCGGAACGGGCTGATCGTGCGGCGTATGGAAGGCTATGGCCTGCCACAATGCCTGCGCCTGACAGTCGGGACAGAACAGGAAAATAAACAGGTCATCCAGGTGCTGCGCAACTTTATGCAGGACGGTGAACATGTCTGACGGCGGCTTTGACCGCATCGCCCTGATCGGTCTTGGCCTGATCGGATCATCGATTGCGTGGGCGGCAAAACGCGCGGGTCTGGCCGGGCATATTGTTGGCGCGGCGCGCAGTGAACAGACCAGGTTAACCGCCATGCGGCTGGGATTTATTGACAGCGTTGCCGCAACGCCGGCGGAAGCGGCGAGGCAGGCCGATCTGGTTATCCTGTGCACGCCGGTTGGAACCTACGGGGCGCTGGCCCAGGAAATTCAGGACAGTTTGAAGCCTGGCGCCATTATCACGGACGTGGGTTCGGTAAAAACCGCCGTGGTGCGCGATGTTGGCCCGTTCGTGCCGGAGGGCGTGCATTTCATTCCCGCCCATCCGGTTGCGGGAACGGAATATTCCGGCCCCGAATCCGGGTTTGCAGAACTGTTTGATAATCGCTGGTGCATTCTGACGCCGCCGCCGGGCGCGGATCGCGGCGCGGTGGAACGCTTGACCCGGTTCTGGCAGCGCTGCGGCAGCAATGTGGACACCATGACGCCCGAGCATCATGATCTGGTGCTGGCGGTCGTCAGCCATCTGCCGCATCTTATCGCCTACAACATGGTGGGCACGGCGGCCGATCTGGAGGAGGTCACGCAGACGGAAGTAATCAAATATTCGGCCAGCGGGTTTCGCGATTCAACCCGCATTGCGGCTTCCGATCCGACCATGTGGCGGGATATTTTCCTTAATAATCGCGAAGCGGTGCTGGAAATGCTGGGGCGTTTTTCCGAAAATATCAGCGCGCTGCAACGGGCCATCCGGTGGGGCGACGGTGACGCGCTGTTCGACGCATTTACCCGCACCCGGACCATCCGCAAGCAGATCATCGAGGCCGGGCAGGACACCGCAGAACCGGATTTCGGACGGACTGCACGCAAAACCCAGCCGGGTGAAAAGGCCCCCTAATAGAGCGGCTTCAGCTTTGCAACCCGCAGCGGGCCTATAAACATTGCGCCGTCCTGCAACGTCATGGGCAGCGTCAGCGCGCCATTTTTGCCGCCCGAGGCCATTGCAATAATTCCCAGGCCTGTGCTGGCGGCGGCCGCCTCGTCTTTTTTGAGTTGGCCGGCGTCATGCAGCGCCTTGATCAACCCTTCGTAATGCACAAGGTTCGCATTCAGGGATCCGATGAGCCGGTCCTGCGCATCCAGCGCCAAAGTGCCCGCCGCGCTCAGCTTAAGGGGGCCCCAGTCAATTTCTGCCGCCTTCACCTGGGCGACACCGCCGTCATCGCGCCATTTCCGTATCCCTGCTATCCCATTCGCGACCGGCCAGGCGCCTTCGATCGCGCCCATCGCTGCGAACGAGGTCAGATGCGCGCCCAAAGCAGACCCGGTGAAACCGGGATATTCCAGATTCTCCAGCTTGAAAGAAATGTCGAAGAGCGCCGGGTCCTGCAAGCCATGAGGCACGCCGTCTTCCGCGTCACGGGTGTGCAATTGCGCGCGCCCAAGCGTTAGCACGTTGGCTAAAAGGCGGCCGCCGCTTAGCGTGCCGCCCTCAATATCCAGATCCATTCGCGCAATTTTTCCATGCGCCACTGCTAGGCTGGCCCTGGCATTCAGGGGGGCAAGACGGTACTGTTCCAGTTCGCCGTCATTAATCCGTAAACTGATGTCTTGCGGGTCCGGCGCGCTGAGCACGATATGGTTCAGATTGTATGGCAGCACATTGGCGGTCAGCCGGGCTGATTGCCACTGCCAGGCCGGGTTTTGGCCTGGGCCGGCCAGGCGCACATTGGTTATTTGCGGCTGAACCCGAAGCGGAAAGCCTGTTATCTCAAATGTGCTGTATTCAATGACCATGCCTTGCGCCCGGCGCGCATCGGCCCAGGCGGTAAAACCCAGCTCGATCCTGTCCGCAAGTTTGAACCAGTAAACGGTATAGGCAATGATGGCCAGCGCCACCGCAGCGGACAGGGCGATATAGCGCGCCGTCAAAGATATTTTGAACATTTGGGGGGTGGTCATTTTTCCGCCATGGTCCAGACGCCATCCCAATCTGCGGGCGGCGGCGCGATGAGGAATGCGGCGCAGCGCTCCAGAAATATCTGCGAGGGCTTGTCGGCCTGATGAGAACGCAGGGCGTCCTTGAAATATTCCTGGGCCACGGAAAATTGCCGCGAGCGGTAATGCCGCATGCCCATATTGAAGGCTTTGACGGTTTCATCCTGATTGGGAAATATTTCCGGCGTGTAATGATCCATGGCCTCATATACGGCGACTGGAATGTCCTTGCCCTTTACCCTGATCAAATCAATCTCGCGCAGCTTTGCAGGCGACCGTAAATCCGCGACCGTAAACTCGCTGACCAGAATCGGCACGCCATACTGTTTGGTCGCCCCTTCCAGGCGCGACGACATGTTCACGCAATCGCCGATGGCGGTATATTCCAGACGCTTGGTGGAGCCGATATTGCCGATCACAGCTTCACCCGTGCCGATGCCGATGCCGATATCCAGCGGCGCCCCGCCAGCCGCTATTCTGCGCAGGTTCAGCACCCGCAGCGCGGCCATCATTTCATTGGCCACCGCCACGGCGTTGTCCGCGTCAATGTCCGACGTGAACGGCGCGCCGAACAGCGCCATGATGGCGTCGCCAATATATTTATCCAGTATGCCGCGATGGCGGAACACCACCTCGACCATTTCTTCGAAATATTCGTTCAGAAGGGATACGGTCCCGGTCGCGCCCAGGCTTTCGGATATGCCGGTAAAGCCGCGAATATCGGAAAACAGGATCGAGATGCGCTGGCTCTTGCCTTCCAGTTGTCCGCCGTCGGATGACAGCAGCTGATCGGCGACCTCCTTTGACATGAACCGGGCCATGGTGGCCTTGACGCGCTGTTCGTTGGAGATGTCTTCAATCAGCAGCAGCGTTCCCAGCACCTGATTTTCCTGATCGCGCAGGGGGGCCACTTTCAGGTTGATCGAGGCGTCCCGGCCCTCGGCAAAGAGAAGCGGGGTATCGACCGAAATATCCCGGTTGCCCGTGTCGCGCACCCGGTTGATAGAATCCAGCAGCCATTGATTGCGCACGGCGAACCATTCCGCCGCCGTATGGTTGATCAATTGCTCTTCTGTTGTGCGCAGGATATCCACCGCCGCCTGATTGGCGGTCGTGATATTTCCGTCCATATCTATCGTAAGAATGCCGTTCGAGCTGGAAGCGCGGATATTTTCGTTATAATTGCTGATCGTCAGCACTTCATCGAACAGATTGGCGTTCTCCAGCATGATGGCGATTTGAGAACTGAAGGCCATCAGGCGGGTTTCATCCTTGGCGGTAAAGCCTCCCGGACGCTGCTTGTTGAGCACCTGGATGACGGCGATGCGTTCGCCGGATTTGTTCGGCACCGCCATGCACAGCATATTCCGGGTGCGATAGCCGGTGCGTCTATCCACCGCCTGATTGAAGCGCGGATCGGCATACGGGTCGGAAATATTTGCGGTGACGCCGGTTAAAAACACGTCACCGGCCACGCCACTGTTGTCCGGAATGCGGATTTCGGTGGTTTCCAGACCATCGGCGTAGCGCGACCATAGTTCCTGGGTTTTTGGATCATGCAACAGAAGCGTCGCCCGCTCCGCGTCCAGCAGTTCCGTCGTCGCCCCCATAATCCGGGCGATCAGCGTATCGATATGCAGTTCGCGGGACAGATCGTGGGTTAACTCCAGCATCGCCACTTCGTCGCGCAAACCAATGATCATCAGATTGAAGCCGCGGAATATCTCGGCATATTCATCGGTGCCGGTGACGGTCAACCGCACATCCAGCTCGCCCTTCTCGACCGACTTCATGGCGTCGACCAGTTGCTGGGCGGAGCGGGAAACCTCATTGGCGGTCAGCACCGACATCACCAGCGATCCCAGCGACACAATAAACACCGAACTGCCAATCCAGAGCCAGATCGGACGTAAATCGGCATTGCTGACCGGCAGGTCAAGCGCGGCAATTAACAGGTTAAGCTTCAGGATGATTGAGGCCGCGATAAAAATGGTGGGCAGTGTCGATACGAACACCGCCAGATAGCTGAGCTTGTTGCGCAGCCTCACAGCGAACAGTTTCACCGCATCCTCGGGCAGCAACGCGTCGTCATAGGCGCTCAGATATTTGATAACGGGCGCCATAACCCGCGTAAGCGCAAAAAACTCAACAATCGCGTGGGCGGGCGTGGCGAACAATACGATGGTGGCTGTGAATATGCCAAACTGCCATAACGCAAACTGGCTATCGATCAGCCAGTTTCCAAACGCCATTGCGATCATCCCGGCAATGGCGGCGCCTATGCCGTGGGGAAACGTAATCCGGATAAATGACAGAAAGGGTAAATTCAGCGCGCAGGCCAACCCGCGCGAAAGCGTCACCGGATCGGGCTGCCTTCCTTCCTCGAACAGCATGAGCGTTTGTTCAAGCGGGCGGTAGTGCCGGGCTATCAGCCAGAAATCGACCAGCATATAGGCCAATATTGCGGGGCTGCCGAAAAACGCCACGGCAAGCCATTGCTGCGCTGTGAAATCGAACCCAAGCAGGCTGAGCAGCATGACCACGAAAAGGGCCGCTGCCGATCCGGCGACATAAATCCACATCAGCCGCCAGTACAGCCTGCGGCTGGATATGGCGGACGCGGCGTCCTGCCTGCCGCCGGTCCCTGAAATGGACCCTATTTGCGTGGCGATATTCACCAATGCCCAATATTAGGCATGGAGGCCCACGGTTCGGCCGGCGGCAGCGCCTTGCCGGCCTGCAATAATTCGATCGAAATATTATCGGGCGACCGCACAAACGCCATGCGCCCGTCACGGGGAGGGCGGTTGATGATCACGCCCCCCTGCATCAGGCGCTCGCAGGCTGCATAAATGTCTTCCACTTCGTAGGCCAGATGGCCAAAATTACGGGCCTCGCCAAATTCCTCGGGATCCCAGTTATAGGTGAGTTCCACCTGCGCCAGTTCATTGCCGGGCGCCGCCAGGAACACCAGCGTGAAGCGGCCCTCTTTCACCTCAAAGCGTCCCATTTCATGCAGCCCGAGCTTGCCGCAATAGAAATCCAGAGATTTCTGCAAATCGTTCACCCGGACCATCGTATGCAGATATTTCATTGATGCGCCTCCTTGGCTGTCGTCTTCTGTGATGACCAGAATCGCATATTCCCATAGTATAGTTAAGGCAAATACTTGAACCATTCCATTGCATCATAGCCCAGACTGATTCGCCTAACCGCAGAGATTCTGATCGCCGTGAGCGGTTTACGCCTGACGGGACAGCTATTTTATCTGTGGGAAGCACCTGCAAAATCATCCGCATGCTGTCTAAAACGGCGGAAAACCGGGAGATTTAGGGTATATTTACCCATTGTCATCAAGGATTCATCCCTCCGTGACACAAATTACATAACCGGCCTGCATAGGTGCTTCTGACTTCACACAAATCTGACGTGAAGAAAGGAGAACGGCATGCTTAATCAAATCAAAAGTAATGACTGCCGGTTCGATGTCCGCCTGGCGCGGGACGAAAGCGAAATCCGGTCCGCCCAGCGTCTTCGATATCATGTTTTTTACGAAGAGATGGGCGCGCGCGCCAACCCGTGGAAACTGAATGAGCGCCGCGACGCCGACTGCTTTGACCGGATATGTGATCATCTTCTGGTGATCGACAATCACGCAACCGATGCCTGGGGCGATCCGCTGGTCGTGGGAACGTACCGTCTGACGCGGCGCAGCGCCCTGGCCCATGATCAGAATTTTTACACGGAATCGGAATTCGATCTGGGGGCCATCAAGCGTTTCCCCGGTGAAATTCTTGAACTCAGCCGCTCGTGCGTGCATGAGGATTACCGCAATCGCGCTGTGCTGGACATGCTGTGGCGCGGGCTGGGTGAATATGTGGCCGCGCATCAGGTTGCAATCATGTTCGGGTGCGCCAGTTTCCCGGGCACGGATCCCGAGCTGGCGGCGGATGCGCTGACATTCCTGCATAATCATCATCTGGCCCCGGAGGCCCTGCGTCCGCACGCCCATCCCGGACAGTACGTGAAAATGCATCGCCGGTGCGAGAACGCGATCGACAAACGCCGCGCCTTGCGGCAGATGCCGCCGCTGATCCGCGGCTATGTGGGCGCCGGCGCAATGGTGGGCGATGGCGCCGTTATCGATAAATCATTCAACACTGTCGATGTCTGTGTGATGGTCATGCTTGGCGAGTTAAGCGCCAACTATGCGCGCCGGTACCGGGATGCGGTGTAATGCAGATGGCCCGGCATATTCAGGCTGGCTTTCGTCTTGGCGTATTTCTGCTTTTTACGATGATCTGCATGCCTGTTTACAGTTTCAGCAGAAGCCCCGGCCAGCAGCGCCGAGTGGCTGAATTCTGGTTCCGGTCTGTAAATCATATTGTAGGGTTAAAGCTTCGGGCCTACGGGTATGTGCATCGCGACGGCCCCGTGCTTTACGTCGCCAACCATGTGTCCTATCTGGATATACTCGTGCTGGGTGCGATGGTTGACGCGGTGTTTGTAGCAAAACACGATGTCGCCGGCTGGCCTTTGTTTGGCCGGCTGGCGCGCATGCGCCAGTGTGTTTTTGTCACCAGAAAGGCCGCCCAGGTGCGCAGTGAGGTCGAAATGATTCGCGCGCAACTGGACGCCGGCCGCAATGTCATTCTGTTTCCGGAGGGCACGACGGGCTGCGGCGGCAAACTGCTGCCGTTCAAGTCTGCGTTGCTTGCCGCTGTGGAAGGGCTGCCGCAGGTCAGGGTCCAGCCTGTCTCCATCGCCTATCCCGATCTGGCGCGGGGCGGCGCGGATACGTCCCTGGCCTGGTATGGTGAAATGGCCATGCTGCCGCATCTGTGGTCGGTGCTTGGGCGCGGTAATGCGCCGGCGCGTATGCAGTTTCATCCGCCGCTGACGGCGGAAGAATTCCCCGGCCGCAAGGCGCTTGCGGACGCCTGCCGCGCCCATATTACAGGCGGCATGGGTATGCTTCTGGCGCCAGCGCATGTCAGTGGCGCAGATAATCAAACAGATGAGAACTCCGTCTGGGATCAGCCGTCCCTGGGCCAGCACGCGGCCTATTAACGCCGCTACCAGAAAAACTTCTGGCCGATCATCAGGACTTGCGTAATATCCGGCACTGGATTACCGGATGCTGCTCGAGTTATTGAGTGAAAGGTCTGCCGTTGAAAACAGTCATCCTTGCGGGGGGTCTTGGCACCCGCATATCGGAAGAATCGCATCTGCGGCCCAAGCCGATGATCGAGGTGGGCGGCAGGCCGATGCTGTGGCACATCATGAAACTGTACAGCCATTTCGGGCTGAACGATTTTGTGATTTGCGCCGGGTATCGCGGTTATATGATCAAGGAATACTTCGCCAATTATGTGCTGCACGCCTCCGATGTGACCGTGGATTTGCGCGCCAACAGCATCACCTATCACAAGGGAGATGCCGAGCCGTGGCGGATCACCATTGCCGATACCGGTGAAAACACCATGACGGGCGGCCGCCTCAAGCGCGTGGCGGCACATCTCGATCCGGATGCGCCGTTCTGCATGACCTATGGCGACGGGGTCGCGGATATTGATATCGCCGCCCTGATCGGGTTTCATCATCGCATGGGGGTGGAAGCCACCGTTACAGCGGTGCATCCGCCGGGCCGATATGGGGTGCTTGAAATTGACGGGGCCAGGGTTTCCGCCTTTAATGAAAAGCCGCCCGGGGATGGCGCCATGATCAGCGGCGGCTTTTTTGTCCTTAACCGCAGTGTCATTGATCGCATCAGTGACGATGCCACCGTGTGGGAGCGCGCGCCGCTGGAGGGGCTGGCGCGCGAAGGGCAATTGGCCGCCTACCGGCATCACGGGTTCTGGCAGGCGATGGATACGCTGCGCGACAAACAGTTACTGGAAAATCTGTGGTCGGAAGGAAATCCACCGTGGCGGGTTTGGGCGTGAACGGCGCGGCGCCGGAAAATAAGCTCCGCTGCCGGTTTTGCAGAAGCCCCCTGAACCAGAGCTTTATCGATCTGGGCAGTATGCCCCTGGCAAATTCCTATGTTGCGCCGGACAGGCTTGCGTTTCCCGATAAATCCTATCCGTTACATGCCCGTGTGTGCAGTGAATGTTTTCTTGTTCAGGTGGATGAAGTTGTCCCGGCGGAAGAAATTTTCAGTGACTACGCCTATTTTTCCTCCTATGCCGCCAGTTGGGTCGAGTATGCGCGGCGATATTGCGTGACAATGACCAGCCGCTTCGAGCTTAATGGCAAAAGCAAAGTGGTCGAGGTTGCAAGTAACGATGGCTATTTACTGCGCCATTTTGTGGCGGCGGGCATTTCGGTTCTGGGCGTTGAACCTGCGGCCAATGTGGCCAAAGTTGCGAAGGAAATGGGCGTACCAACCGAGGTTGCGTTTTTTGGCGCCGCTACGGCCGGGCGGTTAAAGGCGCTGGGTCACGCGGCCGATTTGATGGTGGCCAACAATGTGCTGGCCCATGTGCCGGACATCAATGATTTTGTTGCAGGCTTTGCGGTGCTTCTGAAACCGGCGGGGGTCTGGACGATTGAATTTCCGCATCTGCAACGCCTCATTCAGGAAGGACAGTTCGACACCATCTATCATGAGCATTATTCCTATTTGTCGTTAGGCACGGTGGAACGGATTTTGGCGGCGCATCGCCTGCGCGCCTTTGACGTTGAAGAATTGCCTACCCATGGCGGCAGTCTGCGGGTTTATGTGTGCCACATGGAAGCGGAACATGAGACCAGTGAAAGCCTGCTGGACGTGCGCGAGCGTGAACAGGACTTTGGCATGGATATGCCGGAGACCTATCAGGGGTTTGGCGCGCGCGCCGGAAAAGTGAAACTGGCGCTGCTGGATTTCCTGAATGAGGCAAAACGCCGGGGTAAGAAAGTTGCCGCCTATGGCGCTGCCGCCAAGGGCAACACGCTGCTGAATTTCTGTGGCGTTACGGCAGATCTGATCACTTTTGTGGCGGACAGCAATCCCCATAAACAGGGCCGCTATCTGCCTGGCAGCCGCATTCCCATTCTCACTCCCGGCGCCATTTTTGCTGCCAGACCGGATTACGTCCTCATCCTGCCGTGGAATTTGGCGGATGAAATAAGCCGGAATATGGCAGGCATCAAGGACTGGGGCGGGAAATTTGTCACGCCCATTCCCATGCTGCGGATTTTGGATTAAGGCCATGCGCATTATTTCCACGTCCATTTCAGGCGTTATCATCATCGAAACGCAATGGCTGCGCGATGAACGCGGCGGGTTCATGCGCAGCTTTTGCGAACGCGAGCTGGCCGCCGCAGACATTGCGTTCCATACCGTGCAAACCAATCTGTCGCTCAATCTGAAGCGCGGCACGTTGCGCGGCATGCACTTTCAGGATATGCGCATCCCGGAACCAAAAATTGTGCGCTGCATCCGGGGCGCCATTTACGATGTGGCGCTGGATGCGCGCGCGTGTTCGCCCACCTTCGGCAAATGGGAAGCGGTTGAGCTGGACGCCCAGTATGGCCGAGCGCTGTTCATCGATGCCGGTATTGCGCATGGCTTTATCAGTCTGACGGACGATACAGAGCTGCTGTATCATATGGGTGGATATTACGAACCGGATCTGGCGCGGACTGTGCGCTGGAACGATCCGGCGTTTGCCATCCGCTGGCCCATGGCGCCGGTCATCATTTCACCGCGCGATGCTGAGGCGCCGGATTACGGGATATGAAAATTAATCAGTATGACAAACAAGGTTTCGCCTGCGCCGCATTATAATGCGGGCAGCGCCAAATTTCCTTCGCCGTTTTTCCAGGCCGTGAACGAAAAAATATGCGGCATATCATATTTCAGGGGCATGCTTTCATGTTCAATCAGAAACACATCCCGTTTCGTTTTTAAACCGTACAGCGTTATCAGGCTTTGGGCCGTCACAAGCATTGCAGATTTCATGTCCGGGGACAGATGCTTGTTGTTTCCAATGCTTTCCCGGATATGTGGAAGGGGGTCCATTTGCGCCACCGCCGATAAGGCGACGAAGTTCAATAAGGGCCGCAACAGGTCATCGATCCCGTACATTGAAAGTGTGACTTTAAGATAGGTGAGCGCTTCCGTCTTCATGCCGTTATTGAAAAGGCGGGTTGAAAAATCGGTGAGCGCCACGGGCATAAGCTCGGGTTTTTTCTCCAGCGCGGGATACAGGCGGCTTAATAGCATTTCGCTGACGCCGCCGTTATTGCGCCGCATGAAATCCAGAAGAATTTTAGGGCTTTCCACGCCTATTTCATTTTGTCTGGTCTGCGTCGCCATTGTGTCGTGAATGCGGTAATAATAAACTGGTTCAATCAGATAGACGGACTTGTACCGCTCCAGAATTTTAACCCACATGGCGTGATCGCAGGTCCAGCCTTCGTACAGGCCAACGTCGCTGTGCACGGATTTGCGGTACATAAAACTGGCGTTGCCGCGGTGATGGCCCGTGCGGGTGACAAGTTCGCGCAGCGCGATGACAGTGGCGAAATATATCGAGGTAATCCGGTCTTTCGCGTCAATCACATAATAGGGCGAATAGGCGAATGCATTGTCAGGATTACTGTCCAGCGCGGCGGCGAACGCCTCGACAAAATAGTTTGCGCAATAATTATCAGCCGACATCCAGGTGACATATTCACCGGCCGCCGCGTGAATTCCTGTGTTGATCGCTTCGGCGGGGCCTTTGTTATCCTGATGAATAACCCGGAGTTTTGGATGGCAATACGCGTCCAGCCATTGTTTCGTGCCGTCGGTCGAGCCGTCGTTTACGACGATGACTTCAATGTCTTCAAAAGTTTGATCAAGTGCTGTGTCCAGCGCCCTTGGCAGATAGTTCAGATGATTATAGCTGGGGATCACGATTGATACGCGTGGGACTGCGTTCATGCCGCGCTGCTCCTGTGTCTTATCCAGCGTCCGTCTGGCATGGTTAAGGGTAATAAGTCCGTCATCTGGCGCTCCAGTGAACGAATGCCAAGGCTGTGGTGAAATTCAGCAAAGTTTGTACGCAGACGTGTGTCGCGGGGTGATGGGGCTGATACGGGGATGAGTTGGACTTTATGATCAAAGCTGTCGCATATCAGTTTAATCAGGGCGTATTTGGAACAGCCGTTCGAGAATATATGCCGGACGCCTTCAGCAAACAGCGATTGTGAAATGATGTCATCCACCAGACGGGCCAACTCCAGCGTCGTCACCCCGTTCCATAGGTGATCGGTAAAGCCATCGATGGCGGTTTGGGACAAGGCCCAGCACAGAAGATTATAAAATTGTTTGACTTCTGGCCCTATAATCGACGTGCGGATAACCAGCGCGAGGTTGGGTTCGCCGAGCGCCTTGCTTCTACCGTACAGATCTGTCGCGCTCCGCGCCGAACTTTCGTCATACAGGGCGTTAAGGCCGTCAAACACACAATCCGTGGAAAAATGAATCAGCCGCGCCCCGCTGCGCGCGCACAGGGCGGAAAGCACGTGGGGAAAAACTGAATTGACAGTATAAAAGTCTTCGGCGCATGCCTGACGCCGGTTAATCAGCCCGGCGGCATTAAGAACATAATCAAATCCGCTGACGTTCAGACTGTTCCAGTCTGCCCGAAGTATGTCGAACTGACTTCTGTCAAGCGTTGCCACCGTGTGCAGTTGCGCCAGAACCTTAAAAAGGGCCGAACCAAGCATCCCTTCGTGGCCAATCAGCAGCAGCCTTTTCATGCATTGACCAATGCGCTTTGCAGTTCCGGCAGAGTGGAGAGCAGGGAGACGACTTCAGGCAACGATAAACGCCGGGTGTTTTCGGATGTATAGTCGGATTGCGCATAGGCTTTTGAAAGTTCGGGGTTTGGATCAATCAGGTCGGTTGGGTTCATTGGAATCCGCAGCGCCTCGCCCAGATCGTACGCTTTTAGAATTTCCTCGGCCGTAGCCAGTGTTTCGTGTAATTTTTCACCCGGCCGCGAGCCAACAATGCGTATGGGCACAGCGCTTTTGAACATTACGCGCACGGCTTCGGCAAGATCGGCAATGGTGCAGGCCGGTGATTTTTTGATAAATAAATCTCCGGGCCTTCCAGACGCCAATGCTGTTTCCACCAGGCTGACCGCATCGTCCAGCCGCAGCAAAAAGCGGGTCATCCCGGGAACGGTGAGACTTATGGGCGCGCCGCGTTTGATCTGATCGATAAACAATGGAACGACGGAGCCGCGGGAATACAGCACATTGCCGTAGCGTACGGCGCACAGGATGGTTTTGTGATCTGACCAGATGCTTTTTGACAGGGCCTGAACATTTTTCTCCATTAATGCCTTGGTCATTCCCATGACATTAACGGGGTGGACGGCTTTATCCGTACTCAGACAAACAACTTTTTCCACGTTATGCTCAACTGCCGAACGAAGAACATTCTGGCTGCCGAGCACATTTGTCAACACGGCCTGGTCGGGAAAGGATTCGCAATTTGGAACCTGTTTCAGCGCCGCCGCATGGAATACCAGATCGACGTCGCGCATGGCCAGATCGACGCTTGATCTGTCCCGGACATCGCCCAGATAGAACGACAGGCGCGGATCGGCCAGCGTTTCGCGCATATTGTACTGTTTTGCCTCGTCCCGGCTGAGGATGCGCACGGCGCGGCAGTTTCGGGCAAGCATCCGCCGGACAACGACGCCGCCAAAGCTTCCGGTTCCGCCGGTGACCAAAATTGTTTTGTCCGACAGGTCGGCGCCATAAGGGCGGGCGGGGGATTTCGCGTCCATTGGATTAATTCAACCCCGGTCGTAACGCTTGATGGCGTTGATCATTTGTATGGATGCGGGCGAGGCTTCGCTGGTATGGCGTTTGACGTTGGACAGTTCATAGGGGCGGATAACAATCTCAAAGCCCATGGCTTCCAGTTCCCCGGCTTCAAAGCCGCATCTATGGGTCTGGAAATGGTCGCCCCCCAGCCCAAGGATATCCATGTTCTGAGGCAGATAACCGAGTGGGGTTTCGATGACGACGGCGCGTTTGGCCAGTTTGCCGGCCTTGCCGATCAATTCCAGGGCGTCCGGCTTTTCAAGATGCTCAACAATGTCCAGCGGGGTTACGATGTCGAACGATTTTTCCAGAAACAGGCTGTCGATCTGGCTCGCATCCGCGTTGATGCAGACATAGGGAACCTTGGCGTCGATTTTATGCAGATAAGGCCTGTACACATCAAGCCCAACCCGGATGTCAGCCTTGATATACTGGGTCTTGAAAGACAGGCCGCAGCCTACGTCAAGCACGGTGCTGATATGGCCTTCCGGCCACAGCCCAGGGGGTGTGAAAATATTTTCCAGCGTGTTTTTTTGCCAGTCTTCGCGCGGCATAAAAATCTCCTTTATGGTTCTCAATTTGCCCAGGCGCGGGATAGCCGGCATGTTCCTGTGATCAGAGCCGCGACCCGGTGCGAAACATCGGGAACCCCGTATTCATCCGGAATCTTGCGGGCGGCGGCAGTGGAACGCCCCATCATCAGGGACACGGACGAAACAATTGCATCCGGCGCGATGCCGCAGATGACGACGTTACCGCAATCCATCGCCTCCGGCCGCTCCATCGCATTGCGGGGCGTGACTGCGGGAAAGTTCAGTATTGCCGCTTCTTCGCTCAGGGTGCCGCTGTCGGAGATTACGCATGCGGCTGATATTTGGAGGCGGCACCAATCGAAATATCCCAATGGGTCAACGCAGCGCACCCCATCCGGAATGGCGATGCCAAACTGATCGATTTTTTGTCTGGTGCGCGGATGGGTGGAGAGGATGATTGGCAGTCCGTGCTTTTGATGAAGCTGGCTGAAGGCCGAAAATATTTCATTCAGCCGGTCTATATTATCGGCAATTTCCTGGCGGTGAATGCTGGCCGCAAAATATTTCAGGTGGTCCAGACGCATTTTTTCCAGTATGCCGTTCTCCTGAATATTTCTCTGATAGTGCTGGATGACTTCATAAATCGGCGATCCGGTAAGATACACCCGCATGGGATGCAGGCCTTCGCGCAGCAGGTTCCGGCGCGCGGCCTCCGTATACACAAGGTTGAAGTCACAGGTGTGATCGACAATTCGCCGGTTCGCCTCTTCCGGGCTTTCACGGTCATAGCAGCGGTTACCCGCCTCCATGTGATAAATCGGAATTGCGTGCTTCTTTGCGACGATGCAGCATAGCGCGCTGTTGGTGTCGCCCAGTATCAGCACGGCATCGGGCTTTTCTTTTAATAATATATTCTCAATCCCAAGGAACATGCCCGAAAGCATCGTTGCGATGGTTTTATGATCAACATCAAGATTATAATCCGGTTGCCTTAAACCCAGGTCTGCAAAGAATATGTCCTTCAGATTGGGATCGAAATTCTGCCCGGTATGCACAACAATATGGGAAAAATGCCTGTCAAATGCCGGCATAATTCTGGAAAGCCGGATTATTTCCGGCCGTGTGCCCGCAATTGTCATGACTTTTAGCATGAGGTCATTTTAATCCAGTGTGCAACGGGCAACGCGTAATCAGGCACCGGACACACCGCAAATGATCATGTTAACTTTAATTTTGGGTTAAGGGGCTGAATGAAGGCTCAACCGCCTTTAGACAAAAATCCCTGCTTTGGTAAGACGGGTAATTTCCGCCTCGGGCATTTTCAGGATTTCCCTTAATACAAAGCCGGTGTCTTCACCCAGCACAGGGGCCGCCTTGGAGGCCATTACCGGAGTTTCTGAAAACAGCGTCGCATAACCATCATGTAAGATCGGCCCGATCAGGCTGTGCGCAAGCGTGACGAAATAGCCACGGTGAATGAGCTGCGGATCCTCATACAAATCACTGCCGCGCATGACCACCGCCGCCGGCACGCCAGCCGCGCGTAACTGCGTTACGAAGGGAAAAGGAGGTTTGCCCGCGCAGAAATCACGCATCGCAGCGTGTATTTCCTCGCGCGCCGCAAAGCGTTCCTTGAGGCTGTCAAAACGGGCATCGGAAAATTGCGTGAAGCCAGCAATTCCACATAAAGCGCGCCATTGCGCGGTGCTGGATACCGAGATGGCGACATAGCGTTCAATGCCTGCGGTCTGATAGACGCCGTGCGGGCATTCCGAGATGCTGTCGATGCCAAAGGATTGCGCGACATTGCGGTTGACTGTGTAATCCAGCACCAGCGGCTCCAGATACTGAATGCCTGCCTCAACCTGCGAAAGGTCCACATATTGCCCCTTGCCGCTTTTGGCGCGCTCATGCAGGGCCGACGCCAGCGCCACCACGCCAAACCGTGGCGTAATAAAATCCGTATAGGCCCCATAGGGACCGGCGGGCGGGCGGTCCTGCCAGCCGGTAATGCCATGCAGCCCTGCAATGGCGGCGCCCTGATTGCCGTACCCGCCAAAGTTCCGCCTCGGCCCGGTCTGGCCGTACAGGCAGGTGCTGAGCATGATCAGGTCCGGATGGTCCTTGCTCAGGGTTTCATAATCCAGGCCAAATCTGCCAATCGTGCCGGGCGTAAAGCTTTCCAGCACCACATCGGCCCAGCCCGCCACCTGGCGGGCGATGGCGCGGCCTTCCTCCAGCGACATGTTCAGCGCCATGCCATATTTGGAGGTATTGTAATTGGCCATGAAGACACTGGAATTGAGCGTGAATTCGCGCCGGAAATAGGGCGCCAGCATGCGTATCGTATCCGGCCGTGTGGCGCTTTCAATGCCCACCACGGTCGCGCCATTGTCGGCAAGCGTCCGTGAAATCAGCGGACCCACGCCTACCCAGGCAAAGTCCGCGATTTTAAGTCCCGCAAACGGTTTGCCGCGCGGGCTGGCCGGCGCCTTCGGCGCGGCCATGACACGTGCAGGCGCCGTCAATAGTTGCTGCGCCTCTCCCAGCCGGGGGGCGGGGCGGTCGATAAGGGTTTTTGAGCGGGTCATGCGAATGGGGGATCTGGGATAGGTCTGGCCGTTAATTTCCACCCAGAA
>JBEBFX010000131.1:0-9050 GCA_040081735.1 Alphaproteobacteria bacterium
TTCTGTCCCGCGTTCTGGAGGGCAAGGACGAATTTGAAGAACGCAAGGACGCCGAGGCGCTGCTGGTGGCGCTAAAAGCGGGATAAATGTTTCCGGATGGGAGTGAAGCGCCGGTTTCACTCCGGCCAGGCCGCCACGTTCATTTTGAAATTCCTGAACCCAGGGCAAGGATCCTGTATTGCGCATCCTGACTTTCTCAAGTCTTTATCCCACCTCGGCTCAGCCATCCCAGGGTATCTTTGTCGAGAACCGGTTGCGCGAATTGCTGCGCTCCGGAGAAGTGGAAGCACGGGTCATGTCCCCGGTTATCTGGGCCCCCTGGGGCAGCCACCTGCTTTCAAGCCATGCGGTCAGCAAGACCGAATCCCAGGCAATCCGGCACGGGATTTCTGTTTCATATCCCGGATATTTTCTAATTCCCAAATTCGGGATGACGCTTGCGCCCAGCACGATGTTTTTGTCGCTTTATTGGCGCGTCAGGAAACTGATTGCGGACGGATATGATTTTGATCTGATTGACGCGCATTATTTTTACCCGGACGGGGTTGCGGCGGCCATGATGGGCCGCTTGTTGAACAAACCGGTCGTCATTACGGCGCGGGGAACGGATATAAATCTCATCCCGGCCTATGCCTTGCCCCGCCGTCAGATAATCTGGGCCGCAGAACAGGCAAGCGGTCTGATAACGGTCTGTCAGGCGCTAAAAGACACCCTGATTGAGATGGGTGTAGACGCGCAGAAGATCCACGCCCTGCGTAACGGGGTTGATCTGGCCCGGTTTCGTCCCAAGGATCGTTCAGAAGCCAGGGCTAAATTCGGCGTATCCGGAAAAACCCTGTTATCCGTTGGACATTTAGTCGAACGCAAAGGCCATGATCTGGTTATCAGGGCAATGCCGGATCTGCTGGATTTTCAGCTATTGATCGCGGGCGACGGGCCGGAGCGGGAACATTTGAACATGCTTTCTGCCGCACTTGGCGTCGGCGGCCGGGTGCGTTTTCTGGGGCCGGTAAGCCCCGGGGACATGAGCCAGTTATATAATGCGGCCGATGGGCTGATCCTGGCGTCAAGCAGGGAAGGCTGGGCCAACGTGCTGCTTGAGGCAATGGCGTGCGGCACCCCCGTCGTTGCCTCCAATGTATGGGGCACGCCCGAGGTTGTGACGTCGGCAGAGGCGGGTGTTTTAATGCACGAGCGAACGCCGCAGGGGGTCATTCAGGGAGTGCGTGCGTTATTCGGGAATTTGCCCGCACGCAGTGAAACGCGCCGCTATGCAGAAGGTTTCAGCTGGGATGAGACAACAGCCGGCCAGATGGCGTTGTTTAAAGCGATCCTGCAAAGCGGTAAGAAGTGATTCACCTTATCTGGACGGGATGTGACCGGGGTCACTTCCCCTTATTTTGATCCGGATCATATGACATATCAGCGGAACGGTAATATATTTTTGTTATCCTGCTCTACGGACAGGATGCCCCGGTAAAGGGGATTTTAGGGGAATGGCATGTTTTCTCGGCGAATGATCGTCATTGGCGCAGCGGATGTGACGATCCTGCTGGCGTCAATTCTGTTCGGCCTGTTTACCTCACGGGCGGGGTTATACGCGCTCGCGGGCGGGACCGAGGTTCATTCTATTGAATGGACGACCTATATCATCGTCATTATGGGCAGCCTTGTCTCCATGGGCCTGTACAATCCGGACTATATGTTCAACATGCGCGAGGCCGTAACCCGGCTTATCACGGGCTTTCTTATCGCCTTCGTCCTGGTTTCTGTTCTACTTGGGCTTATAAAAACGGCGCCGCAGCTTAATCAGGCGCTGCCGCCCACAATGGCGCTCAGTTTTGCCGGATTGCTGGTTATCCGTTACGCCGCAAGCCAGGGCGCCGTATCACAATTCCTCAAACGCCGTATTCTGGTGCTTGGCGCCGGCAGGCGCGCCCAGCGGATTGAATATGAAGTGCGCAGAAAGCATGGTCATTGCGGCTTCATACCGGTTGCCTATATCCCCACTTCACCGGATGAAGTGGGTGTTTCCGTTGTGAATACCATCGATGATCCGATCGATTTGCACGCCTTTTGCGCCGAGGCCGGCATTGATGAACTTGTTATCGCCGCCGATGAAAGGCGCGGCAACATGCCAATTGATATGCTGCTGGAATGCCGCATGAGCGGCTGTAAAATTACAGCCGTGACCGATTTTATCGAGAGGGAAGCCGGACAGGTCGAACTTGACGGCCTGTATCCAAGCTGGCTGGTGTTTTCGGGGGGCAATGCGCGAAATATCATTGATCGCGCATCCAAGCGGGTGGTCGATATACTTGCCAGCGGCATATTGTTACTGGCGACCCTGCCGGTCACATTAATTACGGCGCTGATGATCACGCTTGACGATGGCGGCCCGATTTTTTACCGCCAGACCCGTGTTGGATTAAACGGCAAGCATTTCGATGTGATCAAGTTTCGCAGTATGCGTAACGATGCTGAAAAAGACGGGGTTGCGCGCTGGGCCACCAAAGACGATGACCGGATAACCCGGATCGGGCGGTTTATCCGTAAAACCCGGATCGATGAAATACCGCAAATCTTTAATGTGCTTTCCGGTGATATGAGCTTCGTCGGCCCCCGGCCGGAACGCCCTTCGATCGTCACTGATCTCGAGGATAAAATAGCCTTCTTCAAATACCGTCACGTTGTAAAACCCGGAATTACAGGATGGGCGCAGGTCAACTATCCTTATGGCGCCAGCATCGAGGATGCCCGGGAAAAACTGAAATACGATCTGTATTACGTGAAGAACGAGTCGCTGTTTCTGGATTTCCTGATTTTGATGGAAACGGTGCGGGTTGTGTTCTGGCCCGACGGCGCCCGTTGAACCCGGCGCCAGCGGCGCATTATTGCTTCCCCGATCCTGCCAGACTGTGAAATACTTCTCCGTCCGCCTCAGAAAGAATGGGGCGGTGAACCGGCCCCGGTAAAACGGGCTGGAACAAGCTACGGCAAGCTGTAATCGGCTGCGGGGGGATTAGCATGTTTTACGGGTGGGTTATTCTTGCTGCGTGCAGTTCCATCTATTTCCTTGCGGTGGGCACTGTGACGTACGGCTTTAGCATCATTATTCCTGACATCATTACGGCCACTGGCTGGTCACGCTCGCAAGCCAGTCTGGGCTTTACCCTTCTTGTTCTTGCCTTTGGATTGTTAGCCCCGGTGGCGGCAATGGCGATAGGCCGGATTGGTGCGAGACGCACAATGGGGATAGGATCGCTGATCGCCACGGCGTTTGCGATCAGCTGTTTTTATATGAACTCGTTGCTGCAATATTATTTCATGGTTTTAGGTTTGGCTCTTGGCATCGCAATGCTTGGGGGTGTGGCTTGTCCGCATACACTGACAAACTGGTTTTCGCGCAAGCGGACCCTGGCGCTGGGGGTGTATTTGTGCTCGGGCGGGATGGGCGCTTTTTTTGCTGCGCCGAGTATTTCTCTTCTGGTCCGGTCGACGGGCAACTGGCGTTACGCATGGCTGGCGATGGCGTTTGCGACAATTGTTGGCGGCGTCATTGCGATCATATTCGTGCGCGATAGCCCTAAGGATAAGGGAACATTTATAGACGGCATTGATCCAGCGCTTGCTGCTGCAAATCCCGCTGTAGTGGCGTCAAAGGGGGTTTATCAAACAGATATTTCATGGGAGGTGAAGGACGCCGTCCGTTCGGCGCCATTCTGGTTAACGGTCATTGCGGCCTCCGCCGTGGTCTATGGGATTCTTGCCGTGACCAGCCAGGCGATGCTGCATCTGCCCGCCAAAGGCATATCCGCGATCACGGCGGCTTCGGCAATCGGCATTATTGGGCTGTTTGGCACCGGTGGCCGCCTTCTTACAGGGTTTCTGGGAGACAGAATTGATCCAAAACATATATTATGTTTTGGCCTGTCACTCGAAGCGCTCGCGGTCCTTATGCTGATCTATGTAGATTCTGTGTTTATGACCTATGCGATTGCGGTAGTTATGGGCGCTGGCAGCGGGATGGCGCTTGTGGCCAATCCGGCGCTGGTTGCGTCTTATTTTGGGAACCGGAATTACGCAGGGCTGATCGCCGTGAATACCGTTGTCGTTGTGGTGCTTGGGTCTTTAGGGCCTTACATAACCAGCAGAATATTCGATATGGTTGGAAGTTATACGCCAGCATTCCTTGGTTTTTCGATACTATCCCTGCTTTCGGTTTTGTCCATGATCTGGATGCGCCCGCCAGGGTTCAAGGATTCGCCAGCAGGGGCCCTGCAACCGGCCCAATGATCAAAACAGCCAGTCCTGGCAGCAGCACTGTCCTCAGGGACATGGAGGACCAATGTTCTACGGGTGGATAATCCTTGCGGCGCTTTGTGTAATCTATTTCCTGTCCATGGGTACAGTGTTTTACGGCTTCAGCGCCAATATGCCGGAAATGATCAAGGGCATGGGATGGACGCGCGCAGAGGCCAGTCTGGGTTTTTCCATTCTGCTGCTGGTGATGGGCCTGTCCGGGTTGGTGGCGGCGTTTGTTATCCGGCGTATTGGCGCCAGATGGACCATGGCTTGCGGCGGTCTGACCGGAACAGCCGGGGCGGTCAGCTGCTACTACATGGTTTCATTGCCGCAATATTATATCAGTATCGCCGTCGTTGCCTTTGGTCTGGCGCTGCTAGGCAATGTTTCAGGTATGCAGGTGCTGACCAGCTGGTTTGCGCGCAAACGCGCATTGGCTATCGGCGTCTTCATGTCCATGGGGGGGCTGGGGGCGTTTGTGGCGGCGCCGCTGATTTCTTTGCTGGTGCAGACCACAGGCAACTGGCGCGACGCCTGGCTGGCGATGGCTTGCGCAACCCTGTTAGGGGGCGCCATCGCGGTAATTATTGTGCGCAATGTTCCGGCGCATAAAGGAACATTTGTCGATGGCGTTGACCCAGAAGTTGCGCCAGTTGTTTCCGGCGGGCCGCCGCCCCGCCGGAGGGTCCATCAAACCCTGACCTCGTGGGAAACCCGCCACGCGCTGCGCAGCATGCCGTTCTGGATTACCGTTTCCGTCGCCGCAGCAACTGTTTTTGGCGGCGTCACATTCAACAGTCAGAGCGGCCTGCATTTGCGGGATCTGGGCATTGCGCCAGTCACTGCTGCGTCGGCGATTGGTGTTTTCGGCGCGTTCGCTGCTGCGGGCAGCTGGATGGCGGGATATTTGGGCGACCGGTATGATCCGCGCTATATGCTGGCGGGTGGCCTGACAATGCAGTCGGTGGCGTTAATTATGCTGATCTATGCCGATACGACACAGCTGGCGTTTACATTGGCGGCCATTTTTGGCGGCGGCAACGGGATGGCGCTGGCTGCCTGCCCGGCGTTGCAGGTGAATAATTATGGCAGCAAGAACTATGCATCGCTGATCAGCATCCATGGCCTTGTGGTAACCGGATCGGCAACAGCGGCGCCGCTTCTGGCGGGCTCCGTTTTTGATCTGACAGGAAGTTATACAGTGTTGCTTGCCTTGATCGCCATGCTCGGGCTGATCCCGGTCTTGTTCGTTTTATCCATGCGCACGCCGGTTGCCGCCGGAGACGCCGGGCTGCACGCATCCGCGCAATAATTGGCGATTGATGCGGGACTGGCGAAATCCTCTTTCCTGTACAGGCCTGCATGTGAAATACTGATCCGCTGCCTGAAGTAGTTTGGGCGGCGGCAATCTGCCACAATATACGAGGGCAGGGACAGTTTGCGTGGCGGCGCAAACGCAAACGGGGAGTTGCAGTGTTTTACGGCTGGATCCTGCTGGCGGCCCTTAGCGGCATCTATTTCTTTGCCGTAGGCACAGTCGTGTACGGCTTTACCGTGATTATACCCGATATGATCACGGCCATGGGCTGGACACGGTCAGAAGCCAGCCTGGGATATTCAATCCTCTCGTTTACGATAGGCATGTCCGGGCCGGTTGCGGCATATTGCATCAGCCGGTTTGGGGCCAGAATGACCATGACGTCGGGGGGCGTCATCGGCGTGATTGGCGCAGTCTGCTGCTATTTCATGAGCTCGCTGCTGCAATATTACCTTTTCATCGGGATTTTGTCGCTCGGCCTTGCGCTGCTCAGCATCGTTCCGGGACTGCATGTTCTAGCCCACTGGTTTGCCCGCAAACGGGCGCTGGCGATCGGCATATTCATGTCAATGGGGGGGCTTGGCGCGTTTTTCACGGCCCCTGCGATTTCGCTTTTGGTGCAAACGACGGGTAACTGGCGCAATGCCTGGCTGGTTATGGTCGTCACCGTGCTGATCGGCACGGTTATTGCGGCAATTTTCGTGCGCGAAACGCCCGCTGATAAAAATACATTTGTTGATGGAATTGATCCTGCCGCCGCATCAGCCAGCCTGCCGGCCGGGCGGCCGTCACAGGTGCATCAATCGGTGCTGTCGTGGGAAATCCGTGATGCCTTGCGTTCGATGCCTTACTGGATGATCGTTGCGGCGGTGGCGGCTGTGGTATTCGGCGGCGGGATCGTCAACAGCCAGGGCGTGTTGCATCTGCGCGATCTGGGCATCACGCCGGTCACTGCCGCGTCGGCGATAGGCATTATCGGCATGCTTGGCGCGGCCGGGCGGCTGCTCACTGGAATTCTGGGCGATCGCATCGATCCGCGCTATCTTCTGCTGGCCGGACTTGCCAGTGAACTGATTGCGATGATATTGCTGATATTTGCTGACGATATTGTGACGGTCTATACGTTTGCGGTCATTTTTGGCGCGGGTAACGGCATGGCCATTGTGGCGGGTCCGGCCTTGCTGGCTAACTATTATGGCAGCAGGAATTATGCCTCCCTGATTGCCATTCGCGGTTTGGTGATAACACCGGTTTCGTCAATTGGTCCGCTTATTGCGGGGTACACATTTGACACGACCGGCAGTTATACATCTGTGTTCGTTTCGTTTGCGCTGATCGGTTTAATTCCGGTGATAATTCTTCTCATGATGCGTCCACCCGTGCCTGGTCTGGTTCAGGGGTCACCGGCAGGCGCATCTCAAGGTGTAAAGGTATAACGATATGTCGCTTTTCGATCTCACGGGCAAGGTCGCCATCGTCACCGGCGCCACTAAAGGCATTGGCGAGGCTATCGCCCACCGGCTGGCCGAGCACGGGTCTAAAGTCGTCGTCTCCAGCCGCAAGCTGGACGCCTGCGAAAAGGTCGCCGCCGCGATCAATGAAAAATGGGGCAAGGGGTCGCAAGTCGCAATCCCGATAGCCTGCAATATTGGTTACAAAGAGCAGCTCCGAAATCTGGTCGACCAGACCGACGCCAAATGGGGCAAGGTCACTACTCTGGTCTGCAACGCTGCGGTCAACCCGCATTTTGGGTCCATGCTGGATATCCCCGACGATGCGTTTGAGCGGATCATGCGATCGAATATTCTGTCGAATCAATGGCTGTGCAATATGGTCTTGCCCCAGATGATTGCGCGCAAGGACGGTTCAATCATCATTATCTCATCGATTGCGGGCCACCAGGGAAATAGTGTGATTGGCGGCTATGCCATTTCCAAGGCGGCGGATATGCAGCTGGCGCGCAATATTGCGCTGGAGTTCGGGGGGCATAACATTCGCGCCAACGCCATCGCGCCTGGCCTCGTAAAAACCGACTTTGCCAAGGCCCTCTGGAGCGATCCGCAAATACTTGAAGACTCTGTGTCCGGCTCTACACTAAAGCGAATCGGCGCGCCCGACGAAATTGCGGGGGCGGCGGTATTTCTGGCCTCCGCCGCCGGGGCCTTCGTTTCGGGACAAACCATTAATGTGGATGGCGGGGCGACGGCATTTTAAAAAAAAAGCCCCAAACCAGTACGGTTGGGGCAAGTTGGGGTTGGGTTCCTCCGAAGAGGAGGCCTTAATTTACGCATACCAGGGTAAAAACTATGTGACTGTGGTCACGTCACAGAACATTTTTCTGAATTTTATATGTTTAATCTTGGGGATTTGTGATTTTAATCACAGCTAACGGGCGGGGCGGCCTGCGATTCAGGCCGGATAGTTGCTGAGACAGGCATTGAAGCAGAAATCAGCTGATAAAACGAGGGCGATGTAGGTGGCCGAATCAAGGGATGATCTGCCGGGCGTAGTCATTGCGGTTGATGCACAGGGCAACTCACTGGCGGCGAATTTACTCTTCACCGGATTTGATCCGGCGACATTACATGGCGTTGAACGGTCCTGTGTCTGGCGCAAATGCAAATCAGGCGATCAGATATTGACGCGGGACAGCGCGAGCCGCGACATTATTTTTGTTGTTACGGGCGAGGTCCGGATCGTTAATTTTTCCCTGACCGGCAGGGAAGTGGCCTATGCCGAGGTAAAGGGCGGCGGTTATTTTGGTGAACTGGCGGCGATTGATGGAGAGCCCCGGTCAGCCAACGTCGTCGCGCACCAGGACTGTCTGATCGCGGCCCTTAGTCCGGCTGCGTTTCGCAAGGTTCTGATCGATCATCCCGAAGTGGGCGTGCGGGTTCTTGAAAAACTGGCGCGGATCGTCCGGGTTTGTGATGACCGCATCATGGATCTGGCGACTCTGGGCGCACATCAGCGCGTGTACCGCGAACTGGCCAAGATAATTACCGAAGATCCGGTTCGTCCCAATTCCTGGTTGATTTATCCAAGCCCGACCCAGGCGACTATCGCTGCCAAAGCCAGCACGACACGCGAGACCGTGGCGCGGGTGATGAGTCAATTAACCAGCGCGGGCATTATAGAACGTAAAACGAAAACCCTTTACGTGCGCGATCGTGAAAGGCTGAACCTGCTGATCGAACATGTATCGGCGGGCGAGGACGCTGCCAGGTAGGGCGGTTTGTTATCAGATTGAAGCACCCTTGGCTCTGTTGACATTCATTGATCTCGTGTCTGCTATGATCTGGATCAAATGAATGTCAACAGAGCCTAACAGGCTGCTGAAAAACCCTTCTTTTTGTCATCCTGAGCGACCCGCTGCGCCAGCGCTTGCGCGGCGAGAGCGAAGGATCTCAGAGGTGCTGGAAACGCT
>JBEBFX010000286.1:0-2325 GCA_040081735.1 Alphaproteobacteria bacterium
TTAAGAGCAATTTTTCCTTTTATGATTGAACCTGTTGGTTCAATCATAAAAGGAATTGCTCTAGCAGCCTGCTAATGTTTGCCGGCTATTTCCAGTTTTAAAATCCGGTCTACACGGAAAGTGCGGTCTTCCTGGTGCTGCAAACAGAAGGCCGTCATGCCGGTAAAACTTTTGCCCTTATAGGTTTGGGGGCCAACCTGACGCGGGACAATCTCCCGTACCGATTTAGTGTCGTTGGCCTTGAGATAGACCATATTCATTCCGGCCTTCCCGCTTATCGCCCGCTGAATAAGCGCAACCTTATCTTCCAGCGATAATTCCAGCTCGGCCTTGCGGTATTGATACCCTGTCAGAAAGGAGAAAATCCGGTAGTCCGTGCGGATATGCTGTTTTTTGATTCTGGTTTTCAGAAATATGCCCTCAAAGGAGGTGCAGCGGCTTAAGGCCACATACATTTGCCCGGCAACAAATGTACCACCGCCAATATCGATCATCACATGATCAAAAGTTTTCCCCTGGCTCTTATGAATGGTTATGGCCCAGGCCAGGCGGAAGGGATACTGAATGAACGAACCGGCCGGCTCGGAAACTATCGCGCCTTCTTCCAGGGTGAAGCGGAAAACCTCCCATGTATAGAGATAAACCCGCACGGCCTCTTCATCATCGTCCTGGAGGACGACCTCTACATAGCGTTCGCCGTCTTCGTCCAGTTTGTAGGCTTCGATTACCCCAATGCTGCCGTTTACCCAGCGTTTTCGCGAGTCGTTGTTCAGCAGCATGATCTGGGCGCCCACCCTGAATTGCAGTTCGGTGGCGGTAGGGAAATATTCCCTGCCGAAATCGCCGGTAATCTGGGCTTGCGAAACATGCAGTTTGCCATTCAGGGATTGCAGATTCTCATCATTGATTTCATCAGCCTTCTTGTTGGTTGCCGTGAGACTGATAAAAAATCCGTCGCGGGCATTCACAGCGCCGGCGCCGGTGTCCTGCATGAACCGTGAATTCAGCCTCTCAATATCGGCCTCTTCCACAGAATTATTGCGGATGCAGTTGAGCAGATCGACAAAATGCTGATCTTTCTGCCGGTAGACCTTTTCAAGTTCCACAATTTCAAGGGAAAAATTTTCCATGACATGGGCGCTGAAGAAAAAGGGTGTTTTGTAGTGGGTGGAGAAGATTTCCTTTTCCTGTCCGGTCACCACCGGCGGAAGCTGATAGAGATCCCCGACGAATATCATCTGCACACCGCCAAACGGCGCATCCGCCACAGGGCCGTACATCCGCAAAAAAACGTCGATGCAATCGAGCAGATCGGCCCGCACCATGGATACTTCATCAATGATGATGCTTTTCAGTTTTTTATACAGCCGCGTTTTATCGCCGCGCGGTTTGGTTTTTTTCTCCCGGATTTTCTGAGGCGTGACGTCCACGTAGAAGTTAAAAAAATTGTGAATGGTTTGCCCCTTTACATTCAGCGCGGCGACGCCGGTCGGGGCCAGCACAACCGGCTTTTTGCGCGTGCTGGCGCAGTAATGCGACAGCAGGGTGGATTTCCCGGTGCCAGCCTTGCCCGTTATAAACAGGCACTGATCCGTGTCGTCCATCAGGTGAAGCGCACGCTGAAACTGTTCGTTGATTTCTATGGCGGCGTTAATCTTCATCGGCCGGCTCGTTTATGGCGCATTCATATCTTTCAGGAAGTCCGTGATGCGCCTGGCATTGACGCCCAGGTCACTTTGACCAAAACGGCTGACAGAACGCATGTCTATTTTGCTGCCGCCGTCCTGCGCTGTAATCCGTATCACCACATCGTCCTTGAAATGCATGTTTCTGGATTCGGAGGTCGCCTCAATGCGTCCTTCATCCGCATTGGCCGCCACGAGCGCCCAGCCGCGCGCTGCTACAATTTTCTGCGCGCGCGTGAAAGCCTCTGCGGGGGGCACAGCCAACATCAGCGGGGCGACGCCCGGATAACCTGCTTTCTGAATTGCAGCCAGAGACGCCCCGCCATATTCGGCTGTGTTTGGCGCGTCCGCCCTTAGCGGAAGAATGTCCACGAACAACGGCGGATTATCCGTATCCGTCGTAATATCATGGATCGGCGGAACACTGAAGGCGGCCATAATCTGAGGCGCCATCAGGGCCATTATACCAGCGCTGACGATGATGCCCGCCCATGCCCGGCTGCGGCCGGGCGCCGTACGCGTTTGACGCCAGCCGATCAACGATACCGCCAGTGCAACAAAACTCAGCGCAACGCCCCCTAAAAATAGCCTGAAACCGATTTCCACACCTAATGATCCCGACGCTATGCCTGCGTAACCG
>JBEBFX010000010.1:0-31924 GCA_040081735.1 Alphaproteobacteria bacterium
TTGTTAAACAGCCGCCGGTGGCGGGCAAGCATATCCGCGCCGAGGGGCTGGACTTTCGAGCCGGCGACGTGATGCTGGCGGCGGGGCGCCGCCTCGGCGCGCGCGATGTGGCGCTGGCCGCAGCCATGAATGTGCCCTGGCTGAAGGTTGCCCGCAAGCCGCGCATTGCGCTGCTTGCCACCGGTGATGAACTGGTGCGCCCGGGTGAACCCATTGGCCCGCACCAGATTGTCAGCTCCAATGCGCTCGGGCTCGCCGCGATGATCGCGGCCTGCGGGGGCGAGGCCATCGATCTGGGCATTGCCGCCGATGACCGTGAGGAGCTGCGCGCCATGGCGCTGGGCGCGCGCGGCGCGGACATGCTGATCACGCTGGGTGGCGCATCGGTGGGCGATCATGATCTGGTGCAAAGCGTGCTCGGCGACGCGGGCCTGAAAGTGGACTTCTGGAAAATCGCCATGCGTCCGGGCAAGCCGCTGATCTTTGGCCATTTGGGTGGCACGCCGATGCTGGGCCTGCCGGGCAATCCGGTGTCCTCAATGGTCTGCGGCCTGCTGTTTGTGCGTCCGGCCATCGCCGCGTTGCTGGGCGAAACCGGCGGCGGCAATTGTACCCGCACGGCCATACTGGGGACCGATATGGGGCCGAACGACAACCGCCAGGATTATGTGCGCGCGCGTTTAAGCGCCGATGACGTTGCCACGCCGTTTACGGTGCAGGACAGCGCCATGCTGTCCAGCCTCGCCAAAGCCGGATGCCTCATCATCCGCCCGCCGTTCGCTCCCGCAGTCAGGGCGGGGGACATCGTGCAGGTGCTGCTGCTGGAGGGGGATTAGGCGGCGTCCATCCTGTGAACGCGGGCGTCAATATCCGGCCACAGGTCGCGTTTGGCGCGGCGCAGGTCGTAACTGCTCTGTAAAGTCAGCCACATTTCGGGCGTCGTACCAAAATATTTGCCAAGCCGCAATGCCGTATCCGCCGTAATCGCCCGCTTGCCGTGGACAATTTCGTTAATCCGGGCGGCCGTCACCCCAAGATCGCGCGCCAGCCGGTTCTGGCTGATCCCGCCGGGAATCATGAATTCTTCCAGCAGAATTTCGCCAGGCGAAATCAGATCAAGCAACTGCGCCTTGGGGGGCATGCCAATACTCCTTAATGATAATCAACAATTTCCACCTCATGCGCATCGCCGTCTTTCCAGACAAAGCAAATGCGCCACTGAAGATTAATCCGGATCGAATATTGTCCCCGGCGATCCCCCGAGAGCGCCTCCAGACGATTACCGGGCGGGCTGCGCAAGTCATCAAGCTGCACGGCGGAATGCAGCAGCGCTAATTTCCTGCGCGCCATTCGCTCAATGGCGCGAAAACGGACCACCGGCATATCGTCAAACAGCCGCGCCGCATCCCGGCATTTAAACGATCTGATCACCCAGAAAGTCTATACCGTAACGCGGAATAGATCAAGAGAGCTAAGCAGCATTCAGCGCCGCGCGCGGCGCCACGGGCAGCAGGTCTATTGGAGCAAAAAGCCGCGCGGGTAGGAATAATCGTCGCCAGACTCATCGATAACCCGCTAACAGGCTGCTGAAAAACCCGGAATTGTCATCCTGATGGAGCGCAGCGACTGAAGGATCTCCAGCGTTTATGGCGCCTCTGAGATCCTTCGCTCTCGCCGCGCAAGCGCTGGCGCAGCGGGTCGCTCAGGATGACAAAAAGAAGGGTTTTTCAGCAGCTTGCTAAAGCCGGGGACGCTGTGCAGCTGCTGGAGGGGGTTTAGGCGCGGGGGCAAGGTCACCAGCGACCATCATATCAAGAGCTTGGGTAGGAATCGCCGCCAGATTCATCGATTACCCGCAAGAGGTCATATTTCGCCGCCATATCATCAGGCAGCACGACGTAAATTTTGCGCCTCTCCAACGACGCTTCATAGCCATCGTTTTTCAGGCAGACTGCAAATATTTTAGCCTGGCGGGGCATTTTCAATGATCCTCTAAAAGTTTTTTGATTCTGAACTTAAGCAGCCGTCACTACTCAATACCGGTCATCCTCTCGGGAATGTCACGTTGGCCATGCAGCACCCGCCAAACATCGATATGATCTTTCTGTTCGATGTAGAATATAAGGTAGGGGAAGCGCCTGAGCGGCCAGAAACGAAGACCCGGTAAATCCAGCGCATGCGCATAGCGTGGCGATCCGGCTGTGGGATGGCGCGAGATTTGGGCGTAGGCTTGCTCAAGAGCGCTGATAAAATTAATGGCTGTCTGATCTGCGCCTTCACTCAGATAATAATCAATGGCGGTGTCAACATCATGGCGGGCGGCCGAACGCGGGATAACCGGTTTGGACTTCACTTCTCCGCAGCGCGATTTACGCGCGCGCGCAATTCATCAAAATAGACGCCATTTACCGGCGACCCTGGTATGGAGGCTGCTCCGTCCAGCAGCAGTGAACGTAACTGCTGCCGGTCCTGTTCCCTGCGGATCAATTCGCGCACATATTCGCTGCTGGTGCTGTAGCCACGCAAGGCCACCTGTTCATCCACAAAGGATTTGAGTGGTTCTGGCAGGGATATGTTCATTGTCGTCATGGAATAAATATGCCGATTTGGCAAATTTTGTCAAGATTCATATCTAACAGTTTGCTGAAAAACCCAAAATTGTACTTCTGAGGGAACATAGAGGCCGGAAAATCTCCATCGTTTCCGGCCACATTGGGATTCTTCGCTCCGCTCAGAATGACAAAAGCAGGGTTTTTTCAGCAAACTGTTAGACAAACTGATATTACCTTACCCCTAGCCACGCCCACATTCCCCGCCTAAGCTATCCCAAAACAGTATCAGGGGAGGCGGTCATGGCGGCGAGCGGCGACATCAATGCGGACAGTGAGAAATTTCTGCGCGGCAAATACGCCATCGTCGGGGTTGGCGAAACCGGCTATGTGCGCGGCTCTGGCCGGACCACCCGTTCGATGGGCACGGAGGCGGTGCGCAAGGCGATCGAGGATGCGGGGCTGAAGCCGTCCGACGTGGACGGCATGCTGTCTTACAGTTTCAATGATTCCACTTTCTCGCCCACCATCGCGGGCGATCTCGGCATCCGCCCGAATTTCTATATGGACGTGTATGGCGGCGGGTCCAGCACCGAGGCGCTGATCGGCATCGCCATGGGCGTGATCGAGGCTGGCATGTGCAAGACCGTGGTGATATTTCGCGCCATGAACGGTTTTTCCCAAATACGCATCGGCGGCACCGGCGGGCGCGGCGCAGTGGCCCCGGTGGGCGGCGATGGCCTGTTCACCCGCGCCTATGGGTTGATGAGCGCGGGGCAGATGTTCAGCCAGAGCTTCATGCGGCACATGTATGATTACGGCACCACGCCCGAACAGGTGGCGATGGTGAAGGTCATCCATTCCGAACATGCATCCAGCAACCCCAAGGCGTTTTACAAACAGCGCGTGACGGTGGCGGACGTGATCAACAGCCGCATGATCGTGAAGCCGCTGCATCTGCTGGATTGCTGCGTTGAAACCGATAATGGCACGGCGATTGTCGTCACCCGCATCGACCGTGCGCGCGACTGCCGCCATGCGCCTGCGGTCATTCAGTCCGTAGTCGGACGATGCTGCAAGCCGCGGCCCGATATGCATTATCAGGCCGGGCCGATTTCCACGGTGGCGGGGCATTACGCCAAGGATATTCTGTGGCCCAATGCCGGGCTGGGGCCGGAAGATGTCGATGTAACGGGTTCCTATGACGCGTTCACCTTCACCACGATGTTGCAGCTTGAGGATTACGGCTTCTGCAAAAAGGGCGATGGCGGCGTCTATGTATCTGACGGCTCGATGCGGCTGGGGGGCCGGCGGCCCAACAACACCAGCGGCGGCCATCTGTGCGAAGGCTATACCCACGGCGTCAACATGGTGATCGAGAATGTGCGGCAATTGCGCCATGACGTGGACGACAGCTGCCCGGCGGGCGCAAACGGAAAACGTCAGCATACCTATGATTACCGCGAAGGCGGCTGCCGCCAGGTGAAGAAGGTGGAAGTGACCGCCAATCTCGGCTGGGCCATGCCGGGAACGGGTTCGGCCATGGTCATGGCGCAGGATAAACGATAATACAGGGGAGAAATATCATGCCCGTAAGAGGCGAATATCTAGGCATGCCGTTGGCGATCAATGATCTGGAGCACGAATACCGGGAATTTTTCGGCTATTGCGCGAAACACGATCTGCATCTGCAAAATTGCGATGATTGCAAAATGTTCCGTTACCCGCCCACCACCGGGTGCCCGTTCTGCGCCAGTCCCAGGGCCACCTGGAAACCGGTGGAGGGCAAGGGCACGCTGTATTCCTATGGCGAAATCCACCATGCCATTCAGCCGGTGTTTCGTCAGTATTCACCCTATCTGCTGCTGCTGGTGGAACTGGACACACAAAAGGGCAAACCGGGTGAATTCGACGGCATCCGCTTTACCGGCAATCTGGCCGCCGCCGATGGCGATCTGGCCCCGCCGGAGATGGTGCGGAGCGTTGGCATCGGCACGCGGCTGCGCATTGTGTACAAGGATGCAGGCGAGGGTATTTCAATGCCGCTATGGACCATCGATGAAACGGCCGCGCAACCGGCGAAGCCATGGCGCTATGCGATTGAATGATCAGATATCAAATTAATTGATAAAAAGGGAGGCTTTTCCGCCTCCCTTTTCGTGGCGTCCCCCAACGTTAACTGTTCTGGAATAAAGCCAGGATCTGTTGCGGCCGGCTGTTGGCGATTTGCAATGCCTGCGTGCTGAGCTGCTGCTGGATCTGCACCGATTTCAGACGGGCGCTTTCACGGGTTAAATCGGCGTCCACCAAACTGCCGATGCCCAATGTAAGCGAGTCCTGCAGCTTGTCGACAAAACTGGCGTGGGTTTCCAGCCGCAGCACATTGCCGCTCATCGTTGAGAGGGCATTGGATACCGATTGAAGCACGGTGGTCAACGAGGCGATCTCTGTCTGCGCCGCAGCGGGGGTCGAAACGTTGGCGAATATGGCGGTCGTGATGGCTTTTATATTCAGGGCAGGCACTGAAATCGAGAGTGATGGATTAGCCGTTGGCTCCGCAAGAATATCAAGATTATCAGTGGCGGCAACAACAGGATCCTTATTCAAAAGATTGGCCCCGTCAAAAGTTGCGGCGTCAAGGATCGTGGAAATTTGCGAAACATAGGACTGATAATTAGTGTTTAACAGTGCGCTCTCGGCGGGTGTCAGCAGGGAGCTTGATGCCTGGGTCGCCTTTTCTTTCATGACGATGATTAAATCTGATACGGTTTGCAGCGCCGATATTGAAACATCCAGAACATTGATGCCGCGTTGCACGCTCTGGGCGACCGCATCATAGCCATCGCGATCGGCACGCTGTTTTTGCGCGACTGCAAAGGTTCCGGCGTCATCTTTTGCGGTTCGTACTTTAAATCCCGTCGATACCCGGTCCTGAATTGAATCCAGATCCCTGTTGGTCGCGTTCAACTGCTGTAATGCGATCAGCGCAGAGGTATTGGTTTTAATCGATACGACCATTGGCTTCTCCTAATTTTACCAGCGCCCTATTCACGGCGCCGTCTTCATTCAGGAAGAAGAGAAGCAACATGTATGCCAGATCCAATATGTTTTAATATATTGATTATACTGGATAATATATGGCGCAACGCCTGTTGCGCGGCAATAATTACCGCTTCGGGCAAATTTTTTCAGGGGATGCGAAATGAAAATGGGCGACGCGCACGGGAAAGCGTTAGGCGTTTTTATCCACGGTCAGGCCGGAAGTCCGCCGGACGCTGGCGATTAGCGAGAGCATTTGTTCTGTCGGATATTGCCGGATAACTTCGCCGGTGTCCGGATCAATTGATTTGAAGACATACCGGTTGGTGGCTTCATCATGCACAATGGACAGATGCGTTGTCTGTTGCGCATGGGAAGTCTGCGCCTTGGCAGGCTGCGGCTCAGTTGAAGGGAGGGTGTCAGTGTTGAATGTATTGGCTGCCTCGACTTTCGTCTGGCTGCTGGCTCTGAGGGGGGATGCCCCTGCGCTTACGCCAATACTGGTTACAGATAAATCGCTCATCTGCGTCCTCAATACTTTCTCTACAGAAACCCCTCATGGATTGGTTGGGCGTTACGCCTCTATGGGAAATATAGGAGGCAGATGTTAATATTCCCTTAATTGCGGGAATTTAATGCGGCTCGATAGGGGAGACGCTAAACGGTTCCGGATTTTCCCCGGCCTGATAAAGCCGCCACATATTTTCATACGCGGCGTCCAGATGGCGGGTATAGCGGCCGCTGTCGAACAGGGGCGCCGTGGCGCGCTTGGCTGAGATTTTTTCCCGAAGCGCGTTAATCTGATCCGGGTTAGCTGCAAGCGAGACAGCCAGTTCTTCATATTCTTCGAGCGTGCCTGCGATGAGTTCCGGTATTTCCATGGCGCGCAGAATACTGCCGGCGCCGCGCGCAACGAAGGTTTCCCCAGGGCAGGTAATAATGGGAATGCCCATATGCAGCGCATCGCTTGCCGTGGTCAGGGCATTGACAACCAGCGTGTCCAGAAACACATCGGCCCGGCGGTGGCGGGCCAGATGTACGGCCTGCCCGGCTTTGGGGGCAAAGACCAGCCGCGCCGGATCAACACCGCGCAATTGCGCCTCGCGGCGTAAATTCGCCGCCGTCGCCTCATCGGGCTTTAACAGCCACAGAACGCTGCCTGGGGCGCGCTTGAGGATGCGCATCCACACATCGAAGGCTTTGGGCGTAATTTTATAGGTCTGATTGAAACAGCAGAAAACAAAGGCATCCTCCGGCAAACCACATTCGGCGCGGGAAGGCGTGACATCCGATACCGGCCTGAAGCTGTTTGGCTGGTAAGTGTCAGGCAGATAAACCAGGCGTTCGGTGTAATATTGCTGCTGATCTGGCGGCACCACAAATTCGTCCACGACCGCGTAATCGATAAAATCGACCCCCATGGTGCCGCCGAAAGCCAGATAATTCACCTGAAGGGGGGCCGGGCGACGCGCCAAAATTCCGAGCCTGTGGCCAAATGTATAGCCCTTACGATCGATCAGGATGTTAATGCCATCATCGTTGATACGCCGGGCGGCCTCGGCGTCGGACATATTCTGGATGTCGACGAAATGATCGACCACCTGCATAAAGCGCTTTCGCTCCGGGCTGTCGTCGAAAGGGCCAAAAGAGTAAGCATGGATCTCGAATTTTTCACGGTCGTGCTTTTGAAGAATTTCGGTCATCAGATAGGCCATCGGATGACTGCGAAAATCCATGGACAGATAGCCAACCCGAATGCGCCCATCGGCCGTTTGACGATGCGCAAAACCGGGCCTGTTTCGATGCGCTTTTAAAGATTCTGAAACGACGCCGGCATTCGCAAGCGCACAGGCAAGCTGGGCGGCATTGTCCGGGGCTGTCGGAAAGCCCTGGAATGAAAATGGATCAAGCGGCAGCCTGTGATCAATGACCTGCCTGATCAGGGAATCCGACAGGACCTCAATATTGTCCCAGTCGCACAGATACATTTTGTTGGTCAGGAGATAACATTGCGACAGCGGCTTGAAGCGGCCTGAAGCGATGGCCTTTTCAAGGTTCTGTTTTGCCTCGGTGCGGCGTCCAAGCAACATCAGAATTAATGAAATATTGTGCAATAAATCGGCGTTGTCCGGTTCCAGATCAAGGCCCGCGGCGAACGCGGCGCGGGCCTGTTCGAACAGAAATAATCTGAACAGCGCCTGACCCAGCTTGTCATAGGCAGCAACATAGCCGGGATCGATATTGATAACCTGCTGCAATGAACGCGCGGCCATTTTCAACTCGCGCTGCTCCAGGTAAATACTTCCGCTATGGAAGAATGCGTCCGCGTAGTCTGGCTTGAGCAACGCCGCCATCTGGTGCGCGTCGAGCGCCTCATCCAGCGCGCCTGAATCGTGAAGTGCTACGCCCAGCGCATTATGCGCCTGCGCCAGCCAGGGGTTGTGCCCTATGGCTTCGCGATAATGCGTTATGGCCTCCGGAACATTCCCCTGTTCATGGCAGGGCAGTCCGGCCCTCATGGATGCAATAGCGGCATCAACAGCGGCTGGATCGGGGGGCATCAAGGCCCGTTTCCTGCTGCCGGTAATGCGGTTAACTTTGCGCCTCAGATTCATGGCGCCATGATTACCTGCCGCCGGTTAACGAATGGCGCATAAGGAAAAGATTTCTTGCAGAAATGTTTTATTAACCTGACTGGCATAGCGTTAATCACGCCGCATCCGATACGCGTCTCTGGAGTAAATCTATGCCCCTTAAGCTTTCATTAAAGCCCGGCGAAAAATTCGCCATCAATGGCGCTGTCGTGGTCAATGGCGACCGGCGCGGGACATTGGTCGTGCAAAATCATGCCGCGATTTTAAGGGAGCGCGATATTCTTCAGCCCGACGCGGTGACGACGCCCGCCAGACGAATTTATTTCCCGATCATGATGATGTACCTGGATGAGTCCGGGCAGCAAAATTATTATGAGGATTTTAAATTGCGGATGACGGAATTCATGGATGCGATCAGCAGGCCCGAGGTTTTGCTGTTGTGTGTGGAAATCAGCAAGGAAATCGTGGGTCAGCACTATTACGCCGCCTTGCGGTTATGCGCGCGCCTGATGGAGCTTGAGCAGGAGATTTTAGGCAATGAGCCTGAACGCCTATCAGCGCACGCTTAAAAATACAGAAAATCCCCGTAACACGGAGTATCGCCTGTTTGCCGAGATCACGCGCGATCTGATGGCGGCGGGGCAGCGCGGCGGGGTTGATGCGGCCATGGTGGAAGCCGTGGACCGTAACCGCAGATTATGGATTGCGCTGGCGTCGGATTGCGCGGACGAAAATAACCTGCTTCCCAGGGAAACCCGCGCGGCAATTATTTCCCTCAGTATCTGGGTGCAGAAATATTCCCGCGACGTAACCCGCAAGGGAGAAGATATTTCGGCCCTGATCGACGTCAACCGGAATATCATGAAGGGCCTGAATCCGGCCCCCGCCGGGGCTTAAGAGCCTAATTTCGCCCAATAATTCAGTGTATTAGCCACCGGCCGGAGATGGCTGCCGCCGGTTGTTATCCCGGTTAAACGAACCGGCAAATAATTCCCCGTAAAGAAAAAAATGCCGGGTCAATCTTGCCGCCGCCCGATTGGCAATAGCCATAATTAATCTTTGTTAGGATTAATATCAGTTAACCAAGGCATAAAATACCCAGTGTCTGGTTCAGTTTGCCGGGTAGGCAATATCTGACCGGCAATATTGGCACAGAGGTTGCGCATCTCCAGGCAGGTCAAAGTGGCCAGGCAGTAAAAAACTGCCGATTATTCCAGAATGGAGATAGTACAGCATGACGACGATTCATACAAACTCCGGCGCCCTTGTTGCCCAGGCGACCCTGCGTGGCATCACCGCCAGCCTGGACAGGGTGTCCAAGCAAGTCCAGACCGGTTACAAGGTTGCCGACGCGAAGGACGACGCGTCGACTTTTTCGGTGGCGCAAGGCCTGCGCAGTAATATTTCCGCCCTTGGCGCCGTCCAGCAAAGCCTCAGCGGGGCCGTCGGTCTGGCCGAGGTGGGACTTGCAGGCGCGACTGCCGTGTCCAACCTGTTCTCCGACATCAAGGCCAAGCTGACCCAGTTGGCGGACACTTCGATCACAGCGACCCAGCGCACAACGTACACGACTGATCTCAAGGACCTGGCCACCCAGGCAAAAGATCTGATCGGCCAGGCCAAATTCAACGGCACCAACCTGTTGAACAATACAACTGCGATTAACTTCATCGCGGACGTGACAGGTTCACAGATTGCGGTAACAGGCGTTGACGTGTTTACGTCGGCTTCCACTTTTAACGCCTCAATCGGCGCCAGCGTGACGTCTACCCTGGCGCGGACCCTGCTGAATTCCAGCAGCACCACCCTCGACACTTTTGTTACCGCCTCCAACAATGCGTTGAGCGGCATCGCCGGTGATCTGCGCGCAGTAGAAGCGCAGAACAGTTTCTCCAAGGCGATATCGGACGCGACAGAAAAGGGTCTTGGCGCCCTTGTGGATGCGGACCTGGCCAAGGCGAGCAGCAGGCTGCAGGCCTTGCAGGCACAGCAGCAGCTGTCCACCCAGGCGATCACCATCGCCAATCAGGCGCCGTCGGTGCTGCTGGCGCTGTTCCGCTAGTAAATCATTGGCAAAATCAGAACAATTGGGGCAGACGTTGGTCTGCCCCTTTTTTTGCAAGATAATAACCCGGCAATATTTACCCACTCCGGCAATTTTTGCCGGGCTGTTCTTGCCGCCAGCAACGCTTTGGTAATCTCTGTTAAGATTAATATAAGTTAACCGACTGATAAATAATGCACTTTAAAGAATTATTTGCCGGGTAGGCAAAAACTATCCGGCAAAATTGGCACAGTGGTTGCGCATCTTCTGGAAGGCCAAAATGGCTTAGGCAGCATCATGCTGCCGATTACTCCAGAATGGAGAAATCACTGAATGACGACGAGTCATACAAACTCCGGCGCTCTCGTCGCCCAGGCGACCCTGCGCGGCATCACCACGAACCTGGACAGGGTGTCCAAGCAAATCCAGACCGGTTACAAGGTTGCCGACGCGAAGGACGATGCGTCGACCTTCGCCGTGGCGCAGGGGCTGCGAAGTAACATTTCTTCGCTTGGCGCTGTGTCGCAGAGCCTCAGCGGCGCCGTCGGTCTGGCTGAGGTGGGACTAGCAGGCGCTACTGCGGTGTCCAACCTGTTCTCTGACATCAAGGCCAAGCTGACCCAGTTGGCGGACACTTCGATCACAGCGACCCAGCGTACAACGTACTCGACCGATCTCAAGGACCTGGCCACCCAGGCAAAAGATCTGATCGGCCAGGCCAAATTCAACGGCACCAACCTGTTGAACAATACAACTGCGATTAACTTCATCGCGGACGTGACAGGTTCACAGATTGCGGTAACAGGCGTTGACGTGTTTACGTCGGCTTCCACTTTTAACGCCTCAATCGGCGCCAGCGTGACGTCTACCCTGGCGCGGACCCTGCTGAATTCCAGCAGCACCACCCTCGACACTTTTGTTACCGCCTCCAACAATGCGTTGAGCGGCATCGCCGGTGATCTGCGCGCAATTGACTCGCAGAACAACTTTACCAAGGCGATATCGGACGCGACAGAAAAGGGTCTTGGCGCCCTTGTGGATGCGGACCTGGCCAAGGCGAGCAGCAGCTGTCCACCCAGGCGATCACCATCGCCAATCAGGCGCCGTCGGTGCTGCTGGCGCTGTTCCGCTAGTAAATCACATAGCTACGGGTAATATGGAGGCAGGCGGTTCAGCCTGCCTCCTTTTTTTCTATTGAAGTGTTGCGCTGAGGTGTGCCGATGGATGCAATTCCGGCATAATGTTCCTCGCGTATGCGGTTAATTAAAATATTAACGGCATCAATGGGTGTCCCAATGCCACTCAGCACCTGACCTGCGAGGGCAAGACTTGCCTCCAAAGTTTCAGGCACAACGCCCGTGGCGCCAAGAATTTCCAGTTGCCGCGAATGCGAGCTGTCACGCGCGCGCACATAAACTGGAATATGCGGCCATCGGGAGCGGATCGCCGCCAGGGCCTTTTTTGCGGTCAGCGGTGTATCGATCGTCAGCACCAATGCCGCTGCTTTGCCGATGCCAAGCCGCTCCAGCACTTCGGGGCGTTCTACGTCCCCGTAATATACGGGCATGCCGTTCTGACGTTGCATACTTGTCGCGTGAGGATTGAGGTCCAGGGCCACATAAGGCACTTTTTGCACCGTCAGCAACGCCGCAATCGTTTGTCCGACGCGGCCGAAGCCTGCAATGATGACATGGCCGCTGAGATCATTGGCGACATCGGAAAATAATGGCGAATGCAGCTGTTCGGTGCGCGCCCGTAACCTGAGGATCAGCCACTGGCCCAAAGGCAGCATCAACGGCGTTACCGCCATGGATAAGGCAGCGACAATCATCATGAACTGGCCGGTCGCGGGGTCCAGCGCCCCCGATGTCATCGCGGCGCCGATTACCAGCAGGGCAAATTCTCCGCCGGTGCCGAGCAGCAATGCTCCGCGCAGGGTAACCGGCCGGGGCAGGTGAAACAATTGCCCAAGCACGAGGAAGATGAAGACTTTCAGTCCTATCAAACCAAAAACGGAAAGGATCACCATGAATGCCCGGCCCAGGACCGCATCCAGATCAATTCCCATGCCGACGCTGATAAAAAACAGGCCCAGCAATAATCCCTTGAAGGGCTGGATATCGATTTCAACCTGATGGCGAAATTCGGTCTCGGCCAGTAGCATGCCGGCAAGAAAGGCCCCCAGGGCCATTGACAGGCCCGCCAGGCCGGTTCCAATCGCCGTCGCGAGTATGGCCAGCAGGGTCATCGCCATTAGCAGTTCAGGGCTGTTGGCGCCTGCAACCATGCGAAACAGCGGACGCAGCGTCATCCGTCCGAATACGATGATTATACCGACCGCAGCGAATGATTTTCCCAGTGACAGAATCAGATCGGCGGACAGGGATTCAGCCCCCGAGCTGAGCGCGTTTACCATCACCAGCAGGGGCACGACGGCAAGGTCCTGCAGCAGCAGAACAGCGAACACCGTGCGCCCAAAACGCGATCCGAATTCGCCATTTTCAACGAGTAATTGCGTGATGATGGCCGTTGACGAAAGCGCAAGGCATACGCCGAGAATGATTGCCGCCGGAGGCTCATTTCCCCAGGCCCAGGCTATTGCGCCGATAATAAGACCGGTTGTGATCACCTGTGCGCCGCCCAGCCCGAATATAAGCCGCGACATACTGGCCAGCCGCTCCAGAGATAAATCAAGGCCAATTGTAAACAGCAGGAATACCACGCCATACTCGCCTAACAGTTTGGCGCCTTCTACATCGGATATGACTTGCAGGCCAAACGGGCCGATGATGGCGCCGATCAGCAAATATCCAAGCACCGGGCTTGCTTTCAACCGGCGGAACAGCGGCACAATCAGCACCGCCGCCAGCAGAAAAACAATCAATTCCCGTATATTGGAAGATACCTGGATTGAAGCAAAGTAGGGGGCCAGCGCTTCCATGCGCTATTCGGCGGCAAAGGGGTTGAGAGGCCGCCCGGCCCGCCAGGTAATCAGACTTTGACGCAGCGAGTCGGGAAGGGCCAGCGCACACGGCGTCACCAGCAACGTAAGGACGGTGGCGAAACTTAGCCCGAACACGACCGCCGTCGCCAGCTGCACCCACCAGGACGAGGACGGCGATCCAAACAGGATTTCCCGGCTCATGAAGTCGAATTCAACCTGCAACATCATGGGCAGCAGGCCGCAGATCGTCGTTAAAGTGGTCAGCACGACTGGCCGCAGCCGCTGGGCCCCAGTGCGCACAATGGCGTCCATCGGCTGATACCCTTCGCGGATTAGCTGATGATAGGTATCGATCAGGATAATATTGTTTTTCACCACGATGCCGGTCAGGGCCACAATACCGGTGCCGGTCATGATCACACTGAAGGTCTGCCCCATGATCAGCAGACCCAGCAGGACCCCGGCTATAGACATGGCGACGGCAGAAAGGATCAGCGCCGAATGATAAAAGCTGTTGAACTGGGTAATCAGGATGATCGCAATCAGAAACAGCGCGCATGAAAATGCGGCGATCAGAAATGTCCGCGCCTTCTGCTGGTTCTCGTCGTTGCCGCGAAACCGCACATTCAGATCGGGGTCCAGCCCGGCGCTCTGAAGCCATTGCGAAATTTCAGCAACCTTGGCGCTGGATAATACGTCCTTGCCCACATTGGCGCTGACAGTCATGACATTAACGCCATCCACGCGCTCGATGCTACCGGTGCTGGGGCGGGCCTCCCTGGTAACGAAATTTGAAAGTGGCACCAATCCGTTTCGGGTCCGAACCCGTAATTGATCCAGCTGATCAAAGTTGCGGTCCGCAAGCGGATAGCGGACACGTATTTCCACTTCGTCTTCTGAATCATCGGGACGATAGTCGCCAATTTCAATTCCATCCGTGATCATCAAGATCATCAGACCCGCATTGGTAATGTCTGCGCCAAACCGGCCCGCCTGCGCCCGGTCCACTTTCACTACCCATTCGATGCCGGGAAGCGTGCGGCTGTCTTCAATGTCGATAATTCCGGATGCGCCGGAGCGCATGAATGCGGCGAGCTTCTCGACCGCCGGATTGAGCAGTTCCTTGCGATGGGAAGTCAGATCGATGATGATATCCTTTTCTGCGGGCGGCCCGCCTTCGCGTTTGCGCGTAAGTATCTTGATGCCGGCCATGTGTCTGGTGCGCTCACGGATTTCATCGAGAATGTCATTCATATTGCGGGTTCGATCGCGCCAGTCCAGAAGCTCGATCTGAATGGAGCCGATGCGTTCTGTCGGACGCCCCCCCGATCTGCCCCCGGAAGATTGTCCGGTTCGGGTAAAGGCGGTGCGAATGCCTTCTACCTTAAGCACCTCGCGCTCCACCTCGAAAACCAGGTCACGCATTTCCATCGCCGACAGGTTTCCACGGGCGGAAACAAAGACATTCGCCCTGTCGGCATCGGTTTCCGTAAAAAATTCCAGACCCCTGCCAAAAAAGGCGTACGCGGTTGTAACAATGCAAAGCATTGCGATGGCCGCGCCGATCACCTTGACCGGGTGCCGGACCAATCGCGTGATCAGCTGCGCATAGACACCCGTAACGCCACGCAGCTCGTTTAAATCGCCATGCTCTGACGCCCTGATGGATTTAAGCGTTTCCAGATCGCCGGTGCTGGGTCTGCCGAATATGGCGCCCAGAGCGGGCACAAAGACGATCGCCACGATCAGGGACGCCGACATGACGAAAATCATGGTCAGGGGCAGGTAGCGCATGAATTTTCCGGTGACATCCGGCCAGAACAGCATCGGCAAAAACGCCACCAGAGTTGTGGCGGTGGAAGAAACAATCGGCCAGAACATGCGCCGGGCGGCGGCGATATAGGCCTGGCTGCGCGGCAAACCCTCAATCATCTGGCGATCCGCGTATTCGACCACAATAATGGTGTCGTCGACCAGCATGCCAACGGACAGGATCAGCCCGAACATCACCATCATATTGATGGTCAGACCGGTAATGCCAAACAGCGCGAAACCGATCAGGAAGGACACGGGAATAGACAGGCCCACCAGCAGCGCCGAACTCAATCCAAGTGACGCCAGAACAACGATCATCACCATGGCGATCGCTGTCAGCACGGCAGCTTCGAGACTGGACAGCATGCTGTAAATCCCGGCAGATGTGTCCTGTGCGATGGTCATCCGGATGGTCGCAGGCGCCAAATTCTGTTGTTGCGTTACAATTGCGCGAACAGCCCCGGAAGTATCGAGAATATTGTATCCCAGCCGTTTGGTCACAGATACAGAGATTGCCGGTTTGCCGTTCAGGTGGACATAGCCATAGCGGTCCTTGAAGGCGCGGCGAATTTCAGTCAGGTCGCCAAGGCGCACAACCCCGTCACCCGCCACTTTAACCGGCAGGTTGATGGCGTCGGCCGCCGTTTCAAACAGTCCCGGCACCTTGACGGCAAACCGGCCCTGGCCGGTATCCATGGAGCCGGCGGCGACAAGCCGGTTGTTCAGGGTGACGGCATCCAGCAGTTCGCGCGGGGCTATGTTATAGGATTCCAGCTTTGCCGGGTTAACGATCACTTCGAGAATTTCCTCGCGCGCGCCGCTGATTTCCACCTTGAGGACCGATGGTATGGCTTCGAGCGCATTTTGCAGCTGGCGAGCCTGGCGCAAAAGGGCGCGCTCCGGCGCATCGCCTGAAATGGCGATGGTCATCACGGGGAACAGGCTGGCGTTAAATTCAACGACATACGGGTCTTCGGTGTCATCCGGTAAATCCGGCTTCGCCTGATCGACCCGTTCACGCACGTCGGTCAACGCCTTTTGCTGGTCAAAGTCTGCATCAAATTCCAGATAAAGCCCGGCATGGCCCAAAGATGCGACGGAACGGATTTCTTTCAGTCCCTCGACGCTGCGCAGCCTGGCTTCAAGGGGTTTTATCAGCAGGCGTTCCGCATCCTCGGGCGAAATTCCGGGATGGGGCGCGGACACCTGGATGAAGGGAATGGGAATATCCGGATCGGCTTCTTTGGGAACCGTGAAATACGCATAAAGCCCGGCCAGGATCAGGGCTATGAGGATCGTAAGGACAGTCCGTTGCCGGGAAATGAGCGTATCGAGCAGAGAGGTCATGACGCGCCGTCACCGTCAGCCGGTTTTTCATGGGTCACATCCACCAGCGCGCCTTCGGAAACATATTCCTGTCCGACGGTAATTACTGTTGCGGTTGCAGGAAGTCCGGTGATCCAGACGCCATTCGTCACGTTGGCGATGATTGTTACCGGAACAAACCGTGAGCGGCTTTTGTCATCCACGACACGCACCCCGATGGCGCCCTCGTCGTTCAGGGTGAGTATAGCCGGTGAAATAAAATGCGCCGCGATGGACGGGGTTTTCACGCGAATGTCCGCGGTAACCCCGTCACGCAGCATTAAATTCTGATTGGACGCCTCCAGTTCAATCCGGAACGTGCGGGTTTCGGGTTCTGCTGTTGCAGCGACAAACCGCACCACTGCCTCTACGGTTTCGCCGGTTATGAGCTTTGCAACGCCAGTGCCGCCGGCATGAAAAGAACCGATGTCACGCTCGGAAACCTGGCCGATCAACAACATGGGATCACTGTCGACGATGTGCGCGCAGACGCCGCCTTCATTCAGAAAATCGCCTATTTCAACGGGCAGGGCCTCGATCACCCCATCAAACGGTGCAAGAATGCTGATATCCGCCATGGCAATCTCGGCGCGTTTCAGGGCAGCCGTCGCGGCGTCAAGGGCCGCCCTGGCGGCGGCGACCTGACTGGGCGACCGATGCCCCTTGCGCGCCAGTTCGATTGAGGCGCTATGATCAAGCCTGCGGCTTGCCACCATGGCGCGGGCTTCATCCGAGTTGGCCCCGCGCGCGTCAATGGCCAGTTTGCAGATCAGATCGCCTTCGTTTACCCGCGTGCCTTTTGCGAACGGCAGGGCACGGACATGCCCCTGCACGCGGGTGCGCAACTCAACCTTCCGGTTCGCCTCTGTGCGGCCACGCACAACAGCTTCGCCCTCGTGCAGCTGGGCAGTAATCGTCCTGCCGCGCACGGCAATGGCGGGCACGGCTTCTTGTGGCGGGGCGTTATGGGCCTCAGGCGCGCGATCCGAAAATTGTCCGGACAACATCCACACCGAAATTGCCAGAACAACGGCGCCAGCCGTAATATACGAACGTTTCACCTTTGCCTCGATTAACCCGCTTTGCGGCGGGTTTTGGTCTGCACGGCGGCGGGTTTGACAATGTGCTTCAGAAAATGACCGGTGTAGCTTTCCTCGGCCGCTGCAATTTGCGCCGGGGTTCCTTCGGCAACAATGCGTCCGCCGCCGTCGCCGCCTTCGGGGCCCAGATCAATGATCCAGTCAGCGGTTTTGATGACTTCCAGATTATGCTCGATCACCACCATGGTGTTTCCGGTGTCGACCAGTTCCTGCAACACTTCCAATAGCTTTTTCACGTCCTCGAAGTGCAAACCCGTCGTTGGCTCGTCCAGAATATAAAGTGTGCGCCCGGTGGCGCGGCGCGCCAGTTCCTTGGCGAGCTTTACCCGTTGCGCTTCGCCGCCGGATAATGTCGTCGCCTGCTGGCCCACCTTGATATAGCCCAGACCGACACGCTGTAAGGTTACAAGTTTGTCACGGATTGATGGCACCGCCTTGAAAAATTCGGCGGCGGCGTCGACGGTCATATCGAGCACATCGGCAATGCTCTTGTCACGGAAGGTGATTTCCAGCGTTTCACGATTATAACGCCGCCCCTTGCAGATATCGCATTGCACGTAGACGTCGGGCAGGAAATGCATTTCGATCTTGATCACCCCGTCGCCCTGGCAGGCTTCGCAGCGGCCGCCCTTGACGTTGAAGGAAAACCGTCCGGCCTTGTATCCGCGGGTGCTGGATTCCGGCAGTCCGGCGAACCAGTCGCGGATCGGCGAAAACGCGCCGGTATAGGTGGCCGGGTTGGAGCGCGGCGTGCGGCCAATCGGCGACTGGTCAATATCGATGACCTTGTCGAGAAGTTCCAGCCCATCGATGCGCTTGTGCGCCCCCGCCAGTTCGCGCGCGCCGTTCAGTTTGCGCGCCGCCGCCTTGTACAGGGTTTCGATGATCAGGGTTGATTTGCCGCCGCCCGATACGCCGGTAATGCAGGTGAAGGTTCCGAGCGGGATATGCGCATCGACATTTTTCAGATTATTTTCGCTGGCCCCGATAATGCTCAGCATGCGTTTCGGGTTTGCCGGCCTTGGCGCGTCAGGAACCGGAATTTGCCGCGCGCCGGTAAGATATTGCCCGGTCACGCTGTTGGGATTATCCATGATTTCCCGCGGCGCCCCCTGGGCCACGATATGGCCGCCATGCACGCCCGCGCCCGGTCCCATATCCACCACATAGTCGGCGCTGCGGATCGCCTCATCATCGTGCTCAACCACGATCACCGTATTTCCGAGATCGCGCAGATTTTTCAGCGTCACCAGCAGGCGCGCATTATCGCGCTGGTGCAGGCCGATTGACGGTTCGTCCAGAACATACAGCACGCCGGTCAGTCCCGAACCGATTTGTGACGCCAGCCGGATGCGCTGGGATTCTCCGCCGGAAAGCGTGCCCGAATTGCGCGCCAGCGTCAGATATTCAAGCCCGACATCATTAAGAAAACCAAGCCGTTCGCGAATTTCCTTCAGGATGCGGGCGGCAATTTCGCCTTGTTGAGACGTCAGGGTTTTTGGCAGTTCCTCAAACCAGAACTTCGCCTGGCGGATCGACATTTCGGAAACCTGCGCAATGTGCAGGCCGGCAAGTTTTACCGCCAGAGCCTCTGGTTTCAGTCTGTTGCCGGAACACACGTCGCAGGCTGTGATGCGCTGATACTTTTCAACTTCTTCGCGCGTCCAGTTGCTGTCGGTCTCGCGGTAACGGCGTTCCAGATTTGTGATCACGCCCTCAAACGGCTTGCTGATCTGGTACTTTCTGTCGCCATCCACATAGGCCATCTTGATGATGTCCTCGCCCGAGCCATATAAAATCGCGTCTCGCGCCGCCTTGGGAATGTCTTTCCAGGGCAATGTCATGGAAATCTTGAAATGCCGGGCAAGGCTGTCCAGCGTCTGATTATAATAGGCGGTGGAGGAGCGCGCCCACGGCGCCACGGCGCCGTTGCGTAGGGTCAGTGACTCATCCGGGATGATAAGCCCCGGATCGATCACCATTTCGGTGCCCAGTCCATCGCAGGCGGGACAGGCGCCAAACGGATTATTGAAGGAAAATAATCGCGGTTCGATCTCCGTGATGGTGAAACCTGAGACCGGGCAGGCGAATTTTGCTGAAAATATAATGCGTTCGCCATCGCCATCGGCCATTTCCGCAACCGCAATGCCGTCGCCAATTCCAAGCGCCGTCTCGAAACTGTCAGCCAGGCGGCTTTGCATATCCGGGCGGATGACAATGCGGTCAACGACCACGTCAATGTCATGCTTGATCTTTTTGTTCAGTTCGGGCGCCGCGTCGATTTCATGGTAGGCGCCATCGATCTTGACCCGCTGAAAACCGCGTTTCAGCAGATCGGCCAGTTCCTTGCGGTATTCGCCCTTGCGCCCGCGCACCAGCGGCGCCAGCAGAAACCATCGTGACCCTTCAGGCTGGGCGGTGAGCTTGTCCACCATCTGACTGACGGTCTGGCTTTCGATGGGAAGGCCGGTCGCCGGGGAATAGGGCACCCCCACCCGCGCAAACAGCAGGCGCATATAATCGTAAATTTCCGTCACCGTGCCGACAGTGGAACGGGGGTTGCGCGATGTGGTTTTCTGCTCGATGGAAATCGCCGGGCTCAGCCCTTCGATATGGTCCACGTCGGGCTTTTGCATCATTTCCAGAAACTGCCGCGCATAGGCCGACAGACTTTCGACATAGCGGCGCTGGCCTTCGGCATAGATGGTGTCAAACGCCAGCGAGCTTTTGCCGGACCCGGACAGGCCGGTAATCACAATCAGGGCGTCGCGGGGCAGGTCCACATCAATATTCGCCAGATTGTGTTCGCGCGCACCACGGACGGAAATGAATTTATGCATGGGGGAAGGGTTTGCCTGATCTGGGGTGAATCACAAAGAACAATATAAGAACATCATCCTGTTTTTTCAATGCTACCATAACCGGCCGGATGCTGGCACATGGATTGCTATCATATCGGGGTAAGGAGAACCCCATGCCACATTCGATTACCAGTTTGAACCCGGCGCGCCACGCGGCAATAACCCAGGTCATACGCGACGCGGGCGCCCGCACAGGCACAGATTTCGATCACTTGATGAACACGGCAATGCGCGAAAGCGCCTTGAATCCATTGGCAAAAGCCAGCACAAGCAGCGCCTCCGGCATGTTTCAGTTCATCGAGCAAACCTGGCTCGGCATGGTGAAAAATCATGGCGCAGAGCATGGGCTGGGAGAGCAGGCGGCGAAGATTTTCCAGAACTCCAATGGGCGGTATATCGTGCCGGACCCGGCGGTTCGCAGGGAAATTCTTGCCCTGCGGCAGGATACAAGGGTTTCAGCCCTGATGGCCGGAGAACTGGCCAACGACAATCGCAGGGTGCTTGAAAACCGGCTGGACCGCGAAGTCAGCGCGGGGGAGCTATATACGGCCCATGTGATGGGGGCTGGCGGCGCGGCGCGGCTGATCGAGGCGTCGGAACAAAACCCAGCGTCAAGTGCGGCCCATCTGTTTCCAGCAGCCGCAAGAGCAAACCGGGGAATTTTTTATGAAAATGGCCGGGCGCGGAGCGTAACGCAAGTCACGGCGTTTCTGACCGAAAAAGGAGATGCGCCAAATCTGGCGTCGTTCCCTGTTTACGCGGCCATTACGCCGTCCGATACAAGACTGGGTTTGCCCAATATTGCAGGCGGATCAGGTGGTAACAGCCTGGCGGGACTGGGCCATAACGCCCAGATATTATCCTCGGAAATGATCGCTATCATGGCGTCGCTGGATATGCCGTTCAGCAGCGATTCTGACCGTTCCCGCCCGCACAGGCCCGAGGCCAACCCGTTTGGCCTGACGGGGTAGCCCGGTTTAAAAATCCGGCCTGACCTTTTATAGTTTAAGCCGCAGTTAATTCCTGTGATTGACTCTGGTTAACAATACCTAAACAATTATTAAAACGGGTGCGGGGATAAAAACACACTCTGTTGCGGAATACGAAATACTGCGGGCATTGGGGACAGGATGCGGGCGGAACGGGGGATGGCGTCAGATATTGGCGGCTGCAAATTGCGGCGCGCCTGGCCACGATGTGTCAGGCTGATCACGGCCTGCGCCGGGTTGCGCGTCAGGGAGCCTGGCGCATGACCGCCACGTCTCATCCGCCAGCGCCGGTATCGCCGGATACAGGTTCCGGCGCCCAAATATCATCGGCGCCGCTGCCAACTATGGCCAGCGCCCTTGGCGAAATCGTCTGGCTGTTCTCAAATTCGATTGCGCACCGGCATCTGTTCATCGCCGATCTGGAATGGATGGTGATGCCGCCGCTTTTGCTTGGCCAGTTCCGCCTGTTCCGCGCCAATGACCGCCCCGCCGGGCTGGCGTTATGGGCGCATCTATCGGACGAGGTTGAGGCGCGCCTTCAATCGGGCATCGGCAAGCTCAAGCCCGAGGAATGGAAATCCGGCCCGCATCTGTGGCTGGTGGAATTGATCGCGCCGCTGGGTGGGGCAGAAGAAATGCTGGCCGATCTGCAGGCCAACATATTCGGCGATGCCTCGTTCAAGCTGCACCGCACCGGTCCCGATGGCGTGCGGCGGGTTGAGGTGATGGGTGGCCTGGCTCCAGATGGAGGGTGGGCGCGTTGAACGACCCCAAAGAAGAGCAGAAAAAAGGTTGTTTGCGCTTTATGGCGCCAGTACTGGGGGTGCTTGCCTTACTTTTTTTTGTTTTCTCCTTACCCGCAATATCACAGTGGGTGGGCGACAATTATTATCTGGTCGTTCATGGTGAGAAACGTCCGCCATCCAATGGCCCCTTCCGTCTAGGCCCTTATCAATACAGCCGCGTCGAATATCCAGTCCCCGAGTCCAAAATAACAGACAATATGTCGATTCAGTCAGACACAATAGACAGGCTTACCTTTCATCCGGATGGGGGTTCGGTGCTATTCGATTTTTGCCCGGAGACTTCAAACTGCCGATTGATGTCTTTTGATCTGGCCACTAAACAACTGAAAACCGTTTTTGGAACACACGGCATTCCTGGGGAAAGCCCATCCTATTCTCCAGATGGCAAACAGATCGTGTTTATAGCCCTTATAAACGCGGAAGATTCTGAAAAAAGAACTCTTCAAGTTTATCTCATCAATGCTGATGGGAGTAATATCAGACCACTGACCAATCGCCGTCGCCTACTGCCAGGTAATCCGAGTTTTTCTCCCGACGGGAAGTTTGTGATCTATCAAGCGAGCAAATTGTTTACCGCTCCCGATTTTTACCGGGTAAATGTCGAAACGGCCATAAGTGAGCTGATCCTGCATATTGATGGACAAGCTGAATCTCCTGCGGAATTTTCTAATAATGTGGTTGCATTTCCAGCCTTTTTTGGGAGTTCGGACGAAATTATTTTTTTCCTGAATGGATATCAGGACAGTAAGTCTCGCGCGGCGGCCGTGCCCTGCCAGGATTCACGGCCCGACCCCATCCGCAATCCAAATAATGCGCGTCTATGCAAGGTGAACCTGATCACCGGTGTCTCAACGACGTTGTATAACGCTGAAGCAGTATTTAAAATTTTCCCCTCGCACGGGCCATTGCCGATTTTGTTTGCAAGTAGAGTTAATGACGCGGACGGCTACGCTGATTATGCCCGGTTCATGGCGCACGATGGATCGAGCGCAACACTAATTTCAGAGTGGTTTAGAATGCCTGAACCAGGCCATATGCAAGAAAAATTTCCAGCCTATATTAGTCTTTCGTCGTCGGGGGACAGGATCGCCTCATTGGAATACGGCGACACAATAAAAAAACGTATTGCAGATTTCAATGGCACAAAACCACGCCTGATTGTGCGAAATCTAAAAACCGGCGCAAGAGACGTATATCTGGTGCCGATACCAGACGAAGAATTTACCGTTTACCGCCATTACGTAAAACCAAAATTAACCGGAAAACCTGGCCATTAATTTAGCCAATAACCAGTTCGCACACGCAATCAATGGGGTCAGACTCGATTGATTTTGTACCTTTCTGATTTTCTGTCGCCGCCTCTGATCGCCGGTTCTGACCGGCGGTGCAAAAGCTTTTCAATGTGTTTCCTGAATTGCTCCCCGCCTAACACCCAGGCCTTGTTTGTGGCGTTCCTGATTGTGACGGCAATTTCTTCATGCAGATGATGCCTTGACAATCGTAACCATATTAGTTACATATAAACATGATAAAAAGCTTTCGGCACAAAGGGCTGGCGCAGTTTTTCGCTTCCGGCGATGTTAGAAAGATTCAGGTGAAGCACGCCAAGCGTTTGCGGCTTATCTTAACTATGCTGCATATTGCGGCTAACGTGCGGCAGATGGATGCGCCGGGGTTGCGGCTACATCCGCTGAAGGGCAAAGAGGCTGGCCGTTGGGCCGTAGATGTTGATGAAAATTTCCGCGTGATCTTTCGCTTTGCGGAGGGTCACGCCGATGAGGTGGATTATGGCGACTATCATTGACGCGCCGCGCAGCATGCACGACCCGGCCCATCCGGGGGAGATATTGCGGGAGCTTTACCTGGCGCCCCTTGGGATTGCGATTACCGAGGCGGCCGAGGCGCTGGGTGTTACCCGCAAGCATCTTTCTTCCGTTGTCAATGGCCGCGCGCCGGTTAGTCCGGAGATGGCCGTACGGCTGGCGTTAGCGTTCAGCACCGAGCCGGATATCTGGCTTAACTTGCAGGCACAGCACGATCTTTGGCGTGTTCGCGAGAATCCGGACCGCCCCAGGGTGCGGCGGCTGGTGAAAAAAGCTGCCTAGAAATTAAAAACAGGTGTTTTGAGACCCCCCTGCTTCCTCACTCACGTCCCCCAGAGGGTTAATTGGGCTGTGTTCACCCTCATTGCCCGCTTGCGGCGGCGGCATGGCCTGATATATCTTCAGCGGGTGCGTGCCCGTGACGAATTACGGGCGCGCCTGAATTTATCAAAGGCGCTGGCGCATGGCATGACAATGCGGCTGACAGCCTGAAACAATAGGCATGGGAGATGAAAATATGAGCCAGAACACCACAGGTTCAACCTACAGGCCGAAGTCACCTGCCGAACTCGGCTTTGACCCGGACCGGCTGCGTGATAAATACCGCCAGGAGCGCGACAAGCGCGTCCGTGAGGATGGCCCGACCCAGTATCGCGAGATCGGCGACAAGTTTGCCCATTTCATCGATGATCCCTATGTCGATCCCGGCTTTACCCGGGAACCGCTGTTCGATGAAGTTGAAGTGCTGGTGATCGGCGGCGGGTTCGGCGGGCTGCTGATGGGAGCGCGGTTGCGTGAGGCGGGGGTCAAAAGTATCCGCATCATCGAAAAGGGCGGCGACTTTGGCGGCACCTGGTACTGGAACCGCTATCCCGGCGCGGCCTGTGACATCGAATCCTATATCTATCTGCCGCTGCTGGAAGAAATGAACTTCGTGCCGAAGGAAAAGTACACCCACGCGCCTGAGATCCTGGAATATTGCAGCAAGATCGGGAAAAAATACGATCTCTATGAAAACGCCTGTTTCCAGACCGACGTGACGGGCATGGAGTGGGACGAGGATGAGTCCAAATGGATCGTCACCACGAACCGCGGCGACCGGATGAAGGCGCGTTTTGTGGCCATGTCGAACGGGCCGCTGAACAAGCCCAAGCTGCCGGCCGTCGAGGGCATCGAGAAATATAAGGGGCACACGTTCCACACCAGCCGCTGGGATTACAATTACACCGGCGGGGATTCGAACGGCAATCTGAACAAGCTTGGCGACAAGCGGGTGGCGATTATCGGCACCGGCGCCACCGCCGTGCAGTGCATCTGGCACCTGGGCGCCGCCGCCAAACAGCTTTTCGTGTTCCAGCGCACCCCGTCATCGGTTGACGTGCGCGCCAACCGTCCCACCGATCCGGAATGGGCAAAAAGCCTGCAACCGGGCTGGCAGAAACGCCGCATCGACAATTTCAACGTTCTGCTTGCCGGCGGCGATCAGGACGAGGATCTGGTCGGCGACGGCTGGACCCATATCTTCCGCAACCTGGCGGGGATGACCGGCAACGTCAAGGACTCGAACCTGACGCCGTCTGAAAAAGCCAAACTGACCGAACTGGCCGACTTTGAAAAAATGGAGGAAGTGCGTGCGCGCGCCGCCACCATCGTGAAAGACCAGGCGACGGCAGAGGCGCTCAAGCCCTATTACCGGCAGTTCTGCAAACGGCCAACCTTTGATGACAAATACCTGAACACCTATAATCTTCCCGGCGTGACGCTTGTCGACACGCAAGGCAAGGGGGTTGACGGCATGACCGAAAAGGGCGTCATCGCAAACGGCGTGGAATACGAGGTGGATTGTGTGATTTTCGCAACCGGCTTTGAAGTCGGCACCAATTACACCAAACGCTCGGGATATGACATCATTGGGCGGGACGGGTTGAAGCTCGGCGAGAAGTGGTCCGAAGGGCTTTCCACTTATCATGGCTTTTACACCCATGGCTTCCCGAACTGTTTCTTCATGGGTTTTACCCAGACGGGCTTTCCGCCAAATTTCACGCACATGCTGAACGAACAGGCCCAGCATGTCGCCTATGTCATCAAGCAGGCCCGCGAACGCAAGCTCACTACCGTCGAACCCACCCAGGCGGCGGAAGACGGCTGGGTAAACACCATGCGCAGCAAGGCGCGTCTGGGCGCGCGGTTCTACCAGGAATGCACGCCGGGCTACTATAACAACGAAGGCCGGTCGGACGACCCGACCAAGGGCTTCCTTGCAGGCTCGTATGGCGGCGGCGCAGATGAGTTTTTCGGCATTCTGGAAGACTGGCGCAAGGACGGCGCGATGAAGGGCCTCGAAACTTCGTAAGAAAAACCCTCTGAATCCGGCCACATACGAACAAACCGCCCCCGGGAAACTGTGGGGCGGTTTTTTGTGTCAGATAGGGCCGGCGTTCATATTGAATGCGGGCTTGCAGCAGCGGCTTCGCCTGATCTATCCTTGGGGCGCGCGTCCAATGAGCGGGCGCGGCTGAATTTATAAAAGACTGTAGCGCGTGGGCTAATTACGCGGAAGACAGCCAGAAAACTGCAACCATGGGAGTCAAATGTCATGAGTGAACAAAGCGCTGGTTCGACATTAAAGGCCACGGGGGAACTGGGGTTTGATCCCGACGCCCTGCGGGACAAGTACCGCTTTGAGCGCGACAAGCGCGTGCGCGCCGACGGCAAAGCCCAATATAGGGAAATCTCGGATAAATTCGCCCACTTCATCGATGATCCCTATGTCGATCCGGGTTTTACCAGAGAACCGCTGTACGATGAGGTGGACACGCTGATCATCGGTGGCGGTTTTGGCGGGCTGCTGGCGGGCGTGCGCCTGCGCGAAGCCGGGGTAAAAAGCCTGCGTATAATCGAAAAAGGCGGCGATTTTGGCGGCACCTGGTACTGGAACCGTTATCCTGGCGCCGCCTGCGATATTGAATCCTATATCTACCTGCCGCTGCTTGAAGAAATGAACTTCATGCCAAAGGAAAAATACACCCACGCGCCGGAGATACTGGCCTACTGCAAGCAGATCGGCCTGAAGTATAATCTTTACGAAAATGCCTGCTTCCAGACCGATGTGACCGGGATGGAGTGGGACGAGAGCGACTGCCGGTGGATCATTACCACCAATCGCGGCGACCGGATGAAGGCCCGTTTTGTCGCCATGTCGAATGGCCCGCTGAACAAGCCAAAGCTGCCGGGCATTGAGGGCATCGAGAAATTCAAGGGCCATACGTTCCACACCAGCCGCTGGGACTATGGCTATACGGGCGGCGATTCCACGGGCAATCTGACGGGCCTGAATGACAAGCGCGTGGCGATCATCGGCACCGGCGCCACCGCCATCCAGTGCGTTTCGCATCTTGGCGCGGCGGCGAAGCAATTGTACGTGTTCCAGCGCACCCCGTCCTCGGTTGACGTGCGCGCCAATCGTCCCACCGATCCGGAATGGGCAAAGAGCCTCAAGCCGGGCTGGCAGAAACACCGCATCGACAACTTCAATATCATTATCGCAGGCGGGCATCAGGACGAGGATCTGGTCGGCGATGGCTGGACCGATATCTTCCGCAATCTGCTCGGGATGCTGGCTTCGCAGCAGGAAACAGAAAAAACTCCGAAAGAATATGCGGCGATGAGTGAAATGGCTGACTTCAAGAAGATGGAAGAGGTGCGGGCGCGCGCCGCAGCCATCGTGAAAGATCAGGCAACGGCGGAGGCGCTCAAACCCTACTACCGGCAATTCTGCAAGCGGCCCACCTTTGACGACAAATATCTGCAAACCTATAACCGGCCCAATGTCACCCTTGTGGACACCGGCGGCAAGGGTGTGGAGCGCATGACCGAGAAAGGCGTTGTGGCCGGCGGCAAGGAATACGAAGTCGATTGCGTGATTTTCGCCACCGGCTTTGAAGTCGGCTCCAGTTACACCAGCCGGTCCGGTTACGATATCGTGGGCCGGGGCGGTGTGAGACTGGCGGAGAAATGGGCCGACGGGCTTTCTACTTTTCACGGCTATTATACCCATGGCTTCCCGAACTGTTTCTTCATGGGCTTTACCCAGACGGGCTTCCCGCCCAACTTTACCCACATGCTGAACGAACAGGCGCAGCATGTCGCCTATGTCATCAAACAGGCCATGGGCCACAATGCCAGAAGCATTGAACCGACACAGGAGGCGGAAGACAGCTGGGTAGGCATAATGAAGAGCAAGGCGCGGATGGGTGACCGGTTTTATGCGGAATGCACGCCAGGCTATTACAACGACGAAGGACGGCCGGGCGAGACTGGCAACGGCTTTCTGGCTGGCCAATATGGCGGCGGAGCCGATGAGTTTTACGCTATCGTGGATGCCTGGCGCCAGGAAGGCGGGATGAAGGGCCTCGAAGTTTCGTAAGAGATAACAGGCAGGCTTATCTGATAGAATTGAGGGAAAGGGGCGCTACCCTTTCCCTTTTTCATATTTCACCCGTAACCCGGCGGCGGCGCGTAACCTCCCATAACATCGCGCATCAGCCCGGCAACCCTGATTGTCGTCAGATCCCCATAATACGGCCCAACAATCTGCACCCCGACCGGCAGTCCGCCAGGGGTTTGTCCTATGGGCGCAGCGGTCGATGGCAGCAGGGCCATGCCGATCAGACCGGCCCAGAATATCTGCTCCATATACGGGAACGGTTTTCCGTTCACTTCAATTTGCCGTCCGGCCTGATTGGGGCTTTGATCGTGCGGAAAGGCAGCCGTAGGCGTGATTGGGCAGAGCAGCACATCATAATTGCGGAAAAATTCAGTCCATTTGGCGCGCATATGATTGCGGGCTTCGTTGGCGGACAGCCATTGCCGATGGTTCATGGTAGCCCCGATGGCCGAATTGGCGCCAAACCCCGTGTCCCTGCTATCAATCTGTTTGGCGTCCTCAAGAAATTTGGCCAGTACATGTTCCGGAAATCCTGTTCCCATCACCGCCATCAGCAGGCGCACATAGGTGGCGAATGCGCGGCGGGGATCGATATCTGGACGCGCCTTGTCATTGATGATCGCGCCGGCTTTACCGAGAGCGTCCAGCGCCGATTGCAGTTTGCCGCCAACAGTCCGGTCCACCGGGCACACCGGATCATCGATCCAGGCCGCGATGCGCAGGCCCCTGAGCGGTTTTCCGGATGCCTCGGGAAGTCCTGCCGGGCGCGCCAGTCCCATTAGCGGGTCCGGTCCGGCAAGGAGGATGATGGCCATTGCCAGATCTTCCGGCGCACGGGACAGCGGCCCGAAAACCCCGATATCCGTTTCCGACATGCTGCCCGGCGGGCCGGGAATATGGCCCCGCCCTGGCACCAGGCCCCAGCTTGGCTTATGGCCATAGACACCGCAAAACCCCGCAGGTGTCCGGATCGAGCCGCCAATGTCGCTGCCCAGTTCCATGCCGCACAGTCCTGCCGCCACCGCCGCCGCCGCACCACCCGAGGAACCACCCGGCGTTCGCGAAACATCCCAGGGGTTATTGGTTGTTCCGTACACGGCGTTGTAGCTTTGCAGATCGCCCGTATAAAGCGGCACATTGGTCCGCCCGAAAATTACCGCGCCCGCATCCAGCAATCGCTGCACTGCAACCGCGTTATAGGCTGAGCGGTGAGCAGCCAATTCCGGCGCGCCGCTTGTGGTAAGCATCCCTTCGACCTCAAAGGAATCCTTGATGGTCATCGGCAGCCCATGCAGCGGCCCCCAGGATTTACCGGCGGCCAGCGCCTTGTCGGCCTCACTCGCGCGGGCCATTGCAGCCTGGTCATCCTTGTAAACAATCGCGTTCAGCGCTGGATTAAACCGCGCCGCCCGATCCAGATACAGTTGCAGCATTTCAACACTGCTGATCTCGCGGTTACGCAACATGGCGGTAAGTTCAGTGGCGGAGCGCAGGGCGATGCCGTTCATTTATACCTCCCTAAACATTTTTAGACGATAGGTTATTGTGCCTCCGGTTTCCTGGACCAGGCCAGGATGAGTTCCGCCAGCCTATCATAGTCTCCGTCAAAATGATGTCCACCGGGTAATGATAATGACCGGACATGCCCCGCCGGAATACCGGGACACAAAGAGTCCTCTTCATCCTCGCCATAGATGCAAAGCGTGGATTCAGCGCTAAGTTTAATCGCTTCGGGAAGCACTGGAACACCACCAGACTCGCCGCCAAACCAGTTTCCAAGGTGGAATTCAAAGGAAGCCTTACCGCGAAGGCCCATCAACACGCTTTGACCCACCATGCTTCGGGTATCCGCCGCAAGGCGGTTAATGGCGAATGGCAGCACATTAGCCCCTTGCGAATATCCGATCAGTATCACCCGTGACTTCTTCCAGTGACCAGCGTAATACCGCAAAATGCGGTCCAGATCGGCAGTCAGGCCCTCCGGCGTCCGTGTACTCCAGAAATAGCGGAGTGTATCGAGCCCTGTTACCGGAACGCCCTTTTCGGCGAGGGCGGCGGCGATATCCTTGTCTATTCCGGCCCAGCCTCCATCACCGGAGAGCAAAACAGCGAACGTGTCGCTATCCCCATTGGAAGACACTTCCACAATGGGTAAATCTGAAAGAGTTCCCGATATAGCGGGGGTTGCGGCGGCGCGACGTGCTGACATTTTGTTGAATGCAGCAATATATTCCGGCATCCATTCCGCCGTTCTGGAAATATTATGCCCGGTTTTGGGCAACAGAATCATTTCGCTATTAGAGGACTTGCTGATGAAGGCCCGTGCAATGTTTACGTTGCATATCTGATCTTGTTCTCCCTGTAACATGACCCAGGGCACGCGCAGCTTTTTCACAGGTAACAAGTCCATGCCGCCGCCATTTTTGCTGGGAATATAACGAAATCCATCGCCCCCGCACATGGGTTTATTCATGGGAATGTTTGGGCAGAAGCCAAGCGAAATTGCCCCGGTGAAGGTATTTGCCGGCGCCTGTGCGATCACGGCGTACGCCAGTGCGGCGCCAGAGGAATGACCGACCAGCAGGGGTGTGAAATAAACCGGCAGCCTGGCGTAGCCCTGCAGGTAATGGGAAAGGTTTTCCAGATCACCGTCCGGAAACACGCAAGTGTCAGCATCTTTTTCAAAACCGGTCAAAAATTGGGGCAGGGAAATACCCGCGACCATGGCGTGCTGATCAACGAGCGCCTGCGCCATCGCGGTGGCGTCCTCATCCCAGCCGCCATCGCCCGATAGCAGCAGTACGAATTCTTTAACTTCGCCCCTGGGGCGGTAAAGCGAGACATCCTTAAAGCGCCCGTGAGAAACCATTTCCTGTGCATATAAAGGCGTGGCGAGAATAAGGCAGATAAACGCGCCGGCAAGGGCTGCAATTTTCATTTGGTGATCACGCTTTTAATACTGCCGCTGATGAGGGCGGTAATGTCTGTGAGAACGATCAGCGGCGCAATGCCTCCCGGCGAAGCGAGATAGCGCGGCTCCCACCTCGGATCGAATTTTTCCTTGAATGCGCGAAGACCCTTGAAATTATAGAAATACTCACCGTGCGCGAACAGCAAACGGCCCATGCGGTGCCAGATAGGTGCCAGTGGATGATCAGCCATGCCGGAAAGCGGCGCCATGCCCAGTCCAAAACGCTGATAGCCCTGCGCCTGAAAATGCAGCGTCAGTTTTGTGAACAGGAAATCCATTGTTCCAGATGGGGCGTCAGGAAGGTGGCGCATGAGATCCACGCTTGCATCTGTCTTGCAGTGTGTTGACATGAGGGTGGCGAAGGCAACGGCCTTTGCGTTTTTGCGAACCAGGGCTACAGGTTGACGCAGCACATAATCCGGATCGAAAGATCCCAGCGAAAATCCCTTTTCACCGGTATTGTGCCCGGCCAGCCAGGCGTCAGATATGAACCTGATCTCGTTCATCACTGTTGCAACATTTTCCACCGGACTGGATTCGAACGTCAGGCCATCGCGCGCTGCCCGGTTGACGGCGT
>JBEBFX010000287.1:0-2313 GCA_040081735.1 Alphaproteobacteria bacterium
CATCGCGGCCGTCGCCCGGCTGGCGCTGTCTTCGAAGGGCGATCTGGGGACCTTACTGGCGCAACCGTTTCCGGGAAGCGGCCGCGATGTTGCCGGTTATGTTTCGGAAATGGTCGGCACGATTGGCGAAAACATGAGTGTGCGGCGCACCGCTGTCCTGTCCGTAGAGCAGGGGGTCGTGGCTGGTTACATCCATAATCAGGTTGCGCCAGGTCTTGGCAAATTGGGCGTGATCGTGGCGTTGGAATCGGCTGGCGATACGGCAAAACTGAATGAACTGGGCCGTCAGGTCGCCATGCACATTGCTGCGGCGGCGCCATTGGCTCTGGCGCCCGAATCCCTTGATCCGGAAGTAGTCGAGCGGGAGCGGGCCGTGCTGATCGAGCAGGCCCGCGAATCGGGCAAGTCCGATACGATTATCGAAAAGATGATCGAAGGCCGTATCCGCAAATTCTATGAAGAGGTGGTGCTGCTTTCCCAGGTCTGGGTGCTGGACCCGGATTTGACCGTGCAAAAAGCCATTGACGCGGCGGCCAAGGCCATCGGCGCGCCGGTAAAAGTGACTGGTTTTGTGCGCTTTTTGCTGGGCGATGGCATCGCCAGGGAAGAAAGTGATTTTGCCGCCGAGGTCGCCGCAGCAGCTGGCAATTAAGCCAGCGTCAAAGCGCCGCTTTACCCGATGCGTAAGGGGTTTAAGATAGAGGCGGCGCGGTGTTTTCACCCGCGCGCTTGTAATTTCATCACTAACGCCAGAATTAATGCATGCCCTCAGACAAACCATCCAGGACTTCCGCCGCAGGCCTGCGGTGGCGGCGGGTGTTATTGAAAATATCTGGCGAAGCCCTGATGGGGGATCGCCCTTTCGGCCATGATTCCGGCGCTATTGACCGCATTGCCCAGGAAGTGCGCAATGTTATCGCCCTGGGCGCGGAAGTTGCCCTGGTTGTCGGCGGCGGCAATATTTTTCGCGGAATGTCGGATGCGGCGGCGGGCATTGACCGGACCACAGCCGATCATATGGGCATGCTGGCGACAGTGATCAACGCGCTGGCGTTGCAGGACGGCCTCGGGCGTAACGGCGTTGAAGCGCGGGCCATGTCCGCCATTCCCATGCAGTCTGTGTGCGAAACCTTCACCCGGCGCGGCGCGATGGCGCATTTGCAGGCGGGCCGCGTGGTGGTGTTCGCCGCCGGTACTGGCAATCCTTTCTTTACAACGGATACGGCGGCGGCGCTGCGGGCGGCGGAAATGAAATGCGATGCGCTTTTGAAAGGCACGCAGGTAGATGGCGTATATTCCGCCGATCCAAAAAAGGACGCCAGCGCGCTGCGCTATGACCGGCTGAGTTTCACCGATGTGCTGGCGCGGGATTTGCGCGTCATGGACGCGACCGCAGTGAGCCTGTGCCGGGAGAATAATATTCCCATCCTGGTCTATAGTAATCAGGATACCGGAATGCTGGCCACGGTTCTGACGGGCGGTGGCACTTATACGCTGATTGACGGGTGACAAGATGGCTGAACCGGTAGAATTCGATAGCGATGATCTGCAACGCCGTATGGATGGGGCGCTGACCGCTTTCAAGACGGAGCTGTCGGGCCTGCGCACTGGCCGCGCGAGCGCAGGATTACTGGATCCGATCGTGGTCGAGGTTTATGGCGGATCAAAAATGCCGATCAATCAGCTGGGCACCGTAAGTGTACCTGACGCGCGGATGATAAGCATTCAGGTATGGGACAAAAGCACGGTTGGGGCCGTGGACAAGGCGATCCAGAAATCCGGTCTGGGGCTTAATCCGCAAGTGGATGGCACGTTAATCCGAATTCCCATTCCGGCATTGAATGCGGAACGGCGCACGGAACTGACCAAGGTGGCCGGTAAATACGCCGAAGAAGCCCGTATTGCGGCGCGTCATGTGCGCCGTCATGGGCTGGATGATCTGAAGCGCATGGAAAAGGACGGCCATATCGGTGAAGACGATCAAAAAATATGGGCTGAGGAAGTTCAGGAAATGACAGACGCCGTGATCAAACAGATAGATCAGGCGCTGGCGGTCAAGGAACAGGAGATCATGCACGTGTGACCCAGGGTCCCGGTCATAAGGTGGATGCGGCTGCGGCGATTCTGCCGAAGCATATTGCCATTATCATGGATGGTAATGGCCGCTGGGCCAAGCAGCGCTATATGCCCCGCGCCCTGGGCCATCGCGAGGGCGCCGAAGCAGTGCGCCGCACCGTCACGGCCTGCGCGGAACTGGGCGTGCCCTATCTGACCCTGTTCGCGTTCTCCTCGGAACACTGGAAACGGCCGGCC
>JBEBFX010000288.1:0-2306 GCA_040081735.1 Alphaproteobacteria bacterium
ACGCCGCCGACCAGCGCTATCAGTTTCATGACGGCGCGGCATTCGAGATTATCGAAGCGTATGGCAATGGATCGCCGTTGCCAAAAACCGATGACGCCGCCAATGGCCTGGTGCGGTTTACCGGCAATATTGACGCATTGAACCTGACCGCCGACGTGCGCGGCAAGGTGGTCAGCGGCGCCTATATTTCAAGATGCGCCGATCTGATCGCCCACATCGCCATATCACGGGCGGGCATCAGCGCCGTGAACGCCGGTGATGTGGCGGCCCTGAACGCCGTCTGCCCGCAGGAGCTGGGGGCGTTTTATGATCAAAGCGTGCAATGCGCCGATGCGGCGGATTTTATCGCCAGCAGCGTGGGCGCCTGGTATCTGCCCAATGCCCTGGGTGAGCTGCGCATGGGGCGCCTGACGCCGCCCGTGAGCGGCCCGGCTGTGGTGTTGCGGCCATGGATGCTGACCGGCGGGGATTTGCAGGTTCTGCAATCGGGCGACCCGGAAGGCGGCCAGATTGTTTGGCGCGTCACGGTGCGCGGGCGCAAAAACTGGCGGGTGGCGGATCGCGGCCAGCTGGCCGGCGCGCTGTCAGACGAACGCATGGCGGAGCTGACCAGTGAATGGCGCAATGCGGTGGCGGAAGACAGCGCGGTCAAGGCCAACATTCCGGACGCGGTGGAAATCACGCTTGACACCGCCCTGACCGCGCAGGCGGACATGCAGGCGGAGGCAGCAAGGCTGCTGGCGATTTACAGCCAGCCGCAACAATGGCTGCGGATCTATCCGGGTGCGGATCATGTGCGGGGCGTCGCCTGCGGCATGGTGGCTGGCCTGGAATATTCCCGTTTCGGGCTTGAGAATGCGCCCAATTTTGTGGTGATGCGCATGGTGCGGGGCGGCGCCCACGTGGAAATGGATTTATGGCGGGTGGTCACATGACGGCGGGCAATGTGATACTCGGCCACGGCAACCGCATCGATGACGCCGTGCTGACGGCGGGCGCCGCCATGGCCGCCCTGCCGGTTAACAATTTGCAGACGCGCCATATGGCGGTGCACTGGCGCACCGGCACCAATGACCCGGCGCTGACCTGGGTGAACGCGGCGTTCACGGATGTGCAGGGGTTGCGCCTGATCGGCCTGATCAAGTGCAGCATGACACTGTATGCGCGGTTCCGGGTGATTTTGAAACGCGGCGGGGCGGAAACTTATAATTCCGGCTGGCTGGACGTGGCGCCGGCGTCAATCCCGTTCGATGACCGGCTGTGGGAAGAGGTGAGTTTCTGGGACGGGCGGCTGGTTCCCGCAGGGGATCTGAATATTATTCACGCCCTGCCCGCACTCAGCCTGGCCGATGAAGTGCGCATCGAAATTGACGACAGCGCGAGCCTGAGCAGCGACGGGTTTCGCGCCGCGCGCCTGTTCGCGGGGCCTGGATTGCAGACGCTGTATAATATGTCGTGGGGCGCCAGCCTTGCCGCCGCCGCCAACGCCTATATAGAACAGGCGCGCAGCGGCAACCAGCAGATCGAGGAATATCAGGGCGCCCGGACTTACAGCTGCGCCCTTGAGTTCATGAGCGACGCCGAGGCGCGGGTTTTGCAGAATATTCTGGCCACGGAAAAAGCCGCCGGCGAGATCCTGTGGCAGCCGTGCGAGGCCGACCCGGCGCGCGCCCTGTTTGACGGGTTTCTGGGGCGCATGAGCGAATTGCCCGCCGTCACGCGGGTGCATTACGGGGCCAATTCCGCCAGCATCAAAATCGAGGAAATACTGTAATGGCAGTCTGGTCACTGAACGGGCGCAATTATACCGACGCGGCGGGCGACGATGTGACCTTGTTTGGCATGGGCGGCGGCAAGCACGCCAAATGGTGGGGTCAGATGATGACCGATCTGGCGGCGCAGACGGCGCTGGCCAATAAAACCACCAGCACGTCCAGCAACAGCATCGGCTCGGGGAACAAGACGTTCGCGCTTGCCGCCGACATCAATCTGCCGGTGGGAACCCTGGTGTGCTGCGCCGTGACGGCGTCGCCCGGAACAAACTACATGTACGGCCAGGTCACCGCCTATACCGGCGGCGGATCGCCGTCGGTGACGGTGGCGATCATCAGCGTTCTGTTTTTTGGCAGCGGGACCTATACGGCCTGGACGATTGGCGGCGTTGGGCCACGGGGCGCATCGGGGGCGGGGTTTCCGGCCATCACGGCGCCCGACGCCAACAAGGCCGCCATTGTCAATGGCGCGGGAAGCGCCGCCGTTCTGGACTGGATAAATCTGCGTTACGCCAAAACGGATGCCGCAACGCC
>JBEBFX010000289.1:0-2299 GCA_040081735.1 Alphaproteobacteria bacterium
GCAGTTCATCCAGACGCTTCAACTTGGCCGGCATTTCCTCGGGCATCATGCTTGCCCCGAGCCAGCCCTGACCGATGTCGGCGACCCGCTTTAACGCCGGTTCGCTCTCGCCGCCGAAAAACATCGGCGGATGCGGTTTTTGCACGGGCTTGGGGTTTTGCAGGCTGGGCGGCAGATTGAACAATTCGCCCTTGTGCTGTGACACCTCATCGCACCACAATGTCTGCATTACCTTGATGCATTCGCGGGCGCGCTTGCCGCGATCGGCAAAGGGAATGCCCAGCGCGTCAAATTCTTCCTTGAGCCAGCCGACGCCGATGCCCAGATTAACCCGGCCGCCCGACAGATAATCAAGATCGGCCACCACCTTGGCGGTGTAAATCGGCTCGCGTTGCGGTATCAGGGCGACGGCGGTGCCAAGACGGATGCGTTTGGTGTGCGCCGCCAGCCAGGTCAAGGCGATAAAGGGGTCCATGATCCCGGCTTTCAGGTTCAAGCCGGTGATCTTGCCATCCTCGGAATAGGGATAGCGTGACGCGTACTGCTCGAAAAACAGCACATGTTCGGGCACCCACAGGGCTGCGAACCCGCGCTCCTCGGCTGCTTGCGCCAGGGCGATGTTCTGCTCCGGGGGAGTTGCCCCATTGAAAGTTATAAAGACGCCTACCTCGACCATGATTTCCTCCTGTCTTGCTGTTCGTTTGATGAAGTGTACGGTGCTGTGTTAGGTTAACGCAACCATTAGACATATCGCACGGAGGCGAGCATGCATTACGGCATTTCCATGTTTCCAACTGATTATTCCATGACCCCCGCCGAACTGGCGATCGCGCTGGAGGCGCGCGGATTTGAATCGTTCTGGGCGCCGGAACATTCCCATATTCCCGTGTCGCGCAAATCCCCCTGGCCGGGCGGGCCGGAGCTGCCCAAACCCTATTATGACGTGATGGACCCGTTCGTTGTGCTGGCCACGATGTCGGCGGTGACGAAAAAGCTCAAGCTGGCCACGGGCATCTGTCTGGTGGTGCAGCGTGACCCGATCCAGACAGCCAAGGAAATCTGTACGCTGGACACGCTTTCCGGCGGACGCTTTGTGTTTGGCGTCGGCGCCGGATGGAACGCCGAGGAGATCGCCGATCACGGCGTCAAGTTCGAGGAACGCCTGGATGTGATGCGCGAGCGGATCGAAGCCATCAAGATCATCTGTTCAAAGAGCAAGCCGGAATATCATGGCAAGCATGTGAATTTCGAACCGTTCATGACCTGGCCGAAAACCGTGCAGAAACCGCATCCGCCGGTCATTGTCGGCGGCGGTTATCCGCACGGGGCGCGGCGCGCGGCGCAATATGGCGACGGCTGGATGCCCATTACCGGGCGCGATGACATTATCGCCAATATTCCCAAATACCGGCAAATGGTGGCCGAAGGCGACCGCGACCCGGACGCGATGGAAATCACGGTATTCGGCATGACGCCGGACGCCGAAAAAATCAAGCCGTTCCTCGATGCGGGCGTCAAGCGGGTGGTCTTCGGGCTGCCGTCGGAAGGCGCTGAAGCCAATATTCCGCGCCTCGATAAAATGGCCGAAATGATGCAGAAAATAAACTAGGGAGCTGAACATGCAGTTAGGAAAATTAGGCGTATGGCAGTTTACCGACGGCATGACGGCCGGCGAGTCGGCGGCGTTTGCCCAGCGCGTGGAAAATTGGGGCTACAGCGCCCTGTGGATTCCCGAGGCCACCGGACGCGAGCCTTTTGCCCACGCGGCGTGGCTGCTGGCCAATACCAAAAAACTGATCAACGCCACCGGCATCGCCAATATTTACGCCCGTGACGCCCGCGCCTCGGTCAGCGGTCAGAACACCCTGGCGGAACAATCCGGCGGACGCTTTCTGCTGGGGCTCGGGGTGTCCCATGTGCCGCTGGTGGAAGGGGTGCGCGGTCATGCCTATGGCGCGCCAATCGCCACGATGAAGGCCTATCTGGAAGCCATGAAATCCGGCGCCCCGTTTAGTGCAATACCCCCAGCGGAGACCCCGCCAACGGTGATTGCAGCACTTGGCCCGAAAATGCTGGAACTGTCAAAAACCCATGCGGCGGGGGCGCACCCCTATCTGGTGACGCCGGAACATACAGCCCAGGCGCGCAAGATACTGGGCGAGGGGCCGATGCTGTGCGTGGAACAAAAAGTTCTACGCCTCAGCGACCCCGAAAAGGCCCGCGACGTGGCGCGCAAAACCATCGGTTTCTATCTGGCGCTGCCAAATTACCGCAACAATCTGCTGCGGCTGGGTTATAG
>JBEBFX010000132.1:0-8925 GCA_040081735.1 Alphaproteobacteria bacterium
ATTTAATATGGTTAACCGACCTGGCGAACCTCTTCAACCTCAGGAATATAGTGCTTTAACATGTTCTCGATGCCATTTTTCAGGGTCATGGTCGAACTTGGGCAACCAGCACAGGACCCCTGCAAATGCACATAGACGACGCCCTCTGAAAAGCTGCGGAACACGATATCGCCACCGTCCTGGGCGACGGCCGGCCGCACTTTCGTATCCAGCAGCTCGATGATCTGGGCGACAATCTCCTCGTCATCGCAGTCAATATCCCGGGCATGCCCCCCCGCCGCGGCGGCGCCTTCCGCCAGCATGACCGGCCGGCCCGAGGTGAAATGTTCCATTATCGCGCCCAGGATCATGGGTTTGAGATGGTGCCATTCGCCGTTCGATTTGGTGACCGTGATGAAATCCGCACCCAGATACACGCCTGTAACCTCGGGCACGTCAAACAGCCGCGACGCCAGCGGAGAAGCTGTGGCCGAGGCCAGATTGGGAAAATCCGCCGCCCCCTGTTCCAGCACGGTACATCCGGGAATGAATTTCAGCGTCGCCGGATTTGGGGTCGATTCCGTCTGGATAAACATGGGCCTCTCCTGTGACGCAAACTCAAAAAAAGTTAGGGTGTCTTTCATAAGTGGCTGATCCGGGAAGGCATATCAACCCCATTCGATATAGGGTTTTGCCCATGACCCGAACGCCGCTATCCCAGAATTTCTTCGGCTGGCACATAAGCCACATTGAGGGCGGCGGCGACGGCCTGATACGTCAGCCTGCCGCCAAGGACATTCAAGCCTGACCGGAGATGCCGGTCGCGCCGCAACGCCTCTGTGACGCCATGATCCGCCAGCGCCAATATGAACGGCAGCGTTGCGTTATTCAGCGCAAAGGTCGAGGTTCGCGCCACTGCGCCGGGCATGTTGGTGACGCAATAATGCACCACATCATGGATTTTATAGGTGGGGGAAGCGTGCGTTGTAGGACGGGACGTTTCCGACAGGCCCCCCTGATCGATGGAGACATCGACAAAAACCGAACCGCGCTGCATGCTCCGCACCATGGCGTCTGTTACAAGCCGTGGGGTAGCGGCCCCAGGAACCAGAACCGCGCCAACCACCAGATCAGCACTCATTACATAGTTTTCCAGCGCATCGACAGTTGCAAAAATCGTGTTGAGCGTCGGCCCGAACTGCATGTCCAGCTGCTGCAGCCGATGCAGGCTTTTATCCAGCACCGTCACCGCCGCCTCCAGCCCCATGGCCATGCGGGCAGCATTGGTGCCAACCACCCCGCCGCCGATAATCACAACCTTACCGGCAGGCACGCCGGGCACGCCCCCCAGCAGCATGCCGCGGCCGCCCTGTTCCATTTCCAGGCAATGGGCGCCCGCCTGAATGGCCATCCGCCCGGCAACTTCACTCATCGGCGCCAGCAGCGGCAAGCCGCCATTGGCGTCGGTTACGGTTTCATAGGCAATCGCCGTGCAGCCCGACGCCATCAGTGCCGCAGCCTGCGCCGGGTCCGCCGCCAGATGAAGATAGGTGAACAGGATTTGGCCTTCCCGCAGCAGGGCGCATTCGGAGGCCTGGGGTTCCTTGACTTTCACGATCATGTCCGCGCGCGCAAAAACATCCGCCGCAGAAGCCGCAATTTCCGCCCCGGCAGCGCGGTAGGCGTCGTCGCTCAGGCCGATGGCCGCCCCTGCCCCGGACTGCACCATCACCTGATGACCGTGAAAGGTAAGCTCCCGCACACTCGACGGGGTCATGCCGACGCGATATTCATGCACCTTGATTTCCCTGGGCACACCCAAAAGCATCGTCTGTCCTTTCTACTGGAGTGAATTTAACGCCGCCCTGAACCGCAGTGCGACGGCGTGGATCTCGTCTTCGCTGATGATCAGCGGCGGCGACAGCGCAATCGTATCCCCCGACACCCGCACCATCATGTCCTGATCGTGAAACGCGCCCAGCATGACGTCAAAGCCGCGCTTGCCCGGCGCATCCGCGATGGGCGCCAGATCAATGCCGGCCGCCAGCCCGATGGTCCGGATATCCTGAACAAATGGCGCATCCCGCAGGCTTTGAATAACGCTGGCCCAGACGCCTTCCAGACTGCGGGCGCGCGCGAACAGGTTCTCTTCCTGATACAGATCAAGCGCTGCATGGGCTGCGGCAACACCCAGCGGATGCGCCGAATAGGTATAGCCGTGCATCAGTTCGATCACGTGTTCCGGCCCCTGCATGAAGGCGTCATAAATGTTTGCCCGCGCCAGAACCCCGCCCAGTGGGGCGGCCGCATTGCTCACGCCCTTGGCGAAACATAGCAGATCGGGGATCACCCCGAACCGTTCCGCCGCAAAGGCCGCGCCCAGGCGGCCAAACCCCGTAATCACTTCATCAAATATCAGCAGAATGCCATGCCTGTCGCAGATCTGGCGCAGGCGTTCCAGATAACCCACTGGCGGCGGCAGAACGCCGGTTGAGCCCGCCATCGGTTCAACAATCACAGCGGCTATGGTACTGGCGTCATGCAGGCTTACCAGACGTTCCAGTTCATCGGCCAGGTGCGCCCCCCAGTCGGGCTGGCCATTGGCGAACGGCTGATGTTCACGCGAATAAGTGTGCGGCAAATGGTCGACGCCCGCCAGCATCGGCCCGAAATGCTTGCGGTTATTGACCATGCCGCCAACGGAAATTCCGCCAAAACCAACCCCGTGATAGCCGCGCTCGCGCCCGATCAACCGGGTGCGCGCGCCTTCGCCGCGCATCCGGTGGTATGCAATGGCGATCTTCAGGGCGGTATCGACGGCCTCTGACCCGGAATTGCAGAAGAACACGTGATCCAGATCGATGGGCGCGAGGGCGGCCAGCCGGCTGGCCAGACTAAAGGCCCTGGGATGCGCAAACTGAAACGGCGGCGAATAGTCCAGAACCGCCGCCTGCGCCTGAATGGCTGCAACTATTGAAGGCCGGCAATGCCCGGCATTGACGCACCACAAACCGGCGGTGGCGTCCAGCACCTGACGCCCCTCAGGGGTATGGAAGTACATGCCGGACGCATGATCAATCAGACGCGGCGCCTGCTTGAATTGCCGGTTCGGCGTAAACGGCATCCAGTACGCCGCAAGGTCGTTGATCCCGGAATTTGCCGCTTTATTTACGCCCGGATCGTCCGGCATGGGAAAAACCCTTTGACCCGCAATATGGCTGCGATGAAAACCTGCACCGTCATTCTGACGTTGCGTCCAGAATGACGAATACTGGTTAATCCGGCAACCCGCTTAATGCGAAACCAGCGCTTCTTCTCCGGTCACGCCACCACAGGCCGCCAGCTGCGCCGTCAGTTGCGCAATCCGCGCAGCGCGACGGTCTTTTTGTACATTGGTCTTGCATAATTCGCCAAGGATCGTGTTGCCCCAGGCAACATGCTTGCGGGTCTTGCGGACAATATCTTCCAGCAGTTCGATGGTCGGCGCATCACAGATCTGATCGGTTTCCGAATTGAATTTTTCATAGACCCTGATCAGGTGCGGTTTCAGCACGTCAAACACGCCGGCCAGTTTTTCAATGCTCTGGTCGGGCCGTTCGGGCGCCGAGATTTCCTGAATGAAGCCGGCAAAGTCCTGATTGGCGGCCTGCGATCCCTGCTGGCCCACACGGCTGCCGCAACGCAGTTCCGGCAGCCGTTTGCCAAGCGCGTCCGCCGCCAGGGCGCCATCCCAGATGATTTTGCCAAGTCCGGTTTTGACCGGCAATTCCGGGATCGTCGCCACCCAGCCCCCCAGGATCATCATCACCCATTCTTCGGCATAGCGCCAGTTACGCACCCGCAACGCCACTGATTCCACATCAAATCGGCCATGCAACTGGCGCAGGTCGGCGGGAATATCAAATGCGGAATAAGGCGCAAAGCTGGTGCGTTCATCTTTTCCCGAGCCGGGATAAAGGCGAATTTCGGTCATGATATTTCTCCTTTCCGGCCTATTGCACCGGGCTCTGTCCGGTTGCGGCCTGCGCCTTGCGCGCTTCGTGGCGCGCGCGCAAAACAACGAGAGCTTTTTGCAGGGTGTCCTTGCTGGGGCCGCCTGCGCTCAACGTGGCTATTTCATCAATCTCGTCTTCGGTAAAGCCAGCATCCAGACGATCCTGCACGGCGATCTGAATGGCAGCATCCGGGCTCGCGCTGCGCGCGCCGCCAAGGCTGAAGCGCCGGTCGACCTCGCGGCGGAAATCCTGCGTGCGTTTGAAATATTCCGGATCGTTCCGGGTAAATTCCTTGACCCAATCACTGCCGAACCGCACATGCGTAATTTCATCGGCCAGCACGAAATCCATCGCCTGCGTCATGGTGCCATCGTGCGCCGCCTCGCCGTAACGCATCATGTCACGGAAAACATCACATGCCAGCCCCTCGAGCCCGCGATTGACGCCCGCCACCCGCATGGCCGGATCCTCCGAACAAGCGGCCTCAAACAGAAACGTGCTTTCCGGATACATGCCAATTTCACCACCTACATGCTCCAGCAGTTTTTCCTGGATCTGAACATGGCGGGCTTCATCCCATGCCTGACGCGCCATGTTCATCTTGAACTCCCAGGGCGCTTCAGGAAAATCCCACAGCGACCGCGCCGCGCCTTCCAGCGCCTGTAATTCACCAACCAGAATGCCATGCACCCGCATCTGCAGGCGTTCCGTCAGTTTGGGATCGTCTGCGCGGATAGGTTCGTTGATCACCACCAGCTGATATGCCGGGCCATATTCTTCGTACAGGGGCTCGGCCGCCGTACCACGAACGGCGGCTTCGATCAGCGGATCAAATTTCTCGAATACGTCCACCACCGTGTCCACATCGTCCGGCAGCATGGCCAGCAGATTGTTGGCTGCGCTGTCCTGGCGTACAAACCGGCTGTCACGCGCCAGTTCATCAAAATGAATAAATCGTTTCATGAGCGTCCTCCGGGAGCCTTGCGCGAAACGCCAATCAGACGGCGCCGCTTGAACATTCACGGAACTGTATCACTACCAACAAAACAGTCAATAAAAATTTCAAGGCTCATAAATACATGGCCGTGTATTAATCTTCAGTGCCAATGTTGCCGGAGTTAGGACGGAATTCCCGGCGTAACAAGGGGAAATCCACCATTTTGGCCTCCGAGCTTTTGAGAACAAGAAGTGACAGGGCGCCGTCATTACCAGGATTTTGTATCGACCCAACCGGCCGCCATAGCTCCGGCCGGTGATCGGCAAGCCAGGCAATATCCCGGTTATGCCGCCATTCCTGCGCCTGTTTTGCCCTGTCCAGAACAACCATCGTTACCGACAGCCGTTCCAGTTCAGCCAGCACCTCCTCCGGACTGTTGAATTTTGGTTTATAGTCAATATTCATAAAGCCTTCTTCCTTGCCCAGAACGCGGCTGGCCCGGATGGCGAACAGGCTCGGGCGCGCCCTGTCCACTTGCGCCAGTTGAGCGATAAAGCTGGATTCGCGCACACCATCCGAGGCAATCATCACCACAGGATTACTGGCTGGAAGGGTTTGGGATACCTTGCGCGCCACCTCTGCCATCCGGTTTCCGGTTGCGGGTTTGATGTGCAGAGCCGGACCCATAATAATCAGTATGATTGCCGCGCAAACAAGGTGCGGAATCCGGTTTCTCAAATTTTCAGAAAGTAACCCGCGCCGTCCAAAAACATCCGAGATATACTCCCCCAGCACCCGCGCCCCCCGCCACACCAAAATCATGGCCGGGGCAAGGGCTGTGATGAGGTATCTGTCCAGAATATTGGTCGGCATCAATGCCTGGAAAAAAACCACCGCCGCCAACAGCGCGATGATGACAGACCACAGATCGGCTGCCGCGTCATTGGGGTTGGACCGGATAAATCGAATGCGTTCAATGACGCCAGCGCCCAAAAGAGCGATCCCTGGCAAGGTAATATTGCTGGCGAGTATTGAAAGATATTCGGTCAAGGCCTGCAGCGGGAACAAAATCGTCCACTGTTTCTTGGCGCCCTCAGTCAGGTTTTCAAATGTAAACAGGTACCAGGGCAAAATAAGAACGCCGATAATCAGTACGGGCAGCCAGAAATATTTATTTCGCAGAAGATAAAATTTGCCGCTTATCAAAATCGCCATGGGCACCATGACCGCAAGGAACAGGGCGCTGAGTTTTATCATCAGGGCGGCCGCCGCCAGCAGACTGAACAGTACGGCCGATCTGGCCGATTGCGTGTTCAGAAATCTGGCGTAGCTGAGTATGGCGGCGAGACAAAAAATTCCAATCGGGATATCGATTAAAAAACTGCCCGCCACGTCCCGGAATAACGGAAGCAGCGCAACGGCAAACGCAATAATGACGCCAGCACCCATGCCCAGAACGCGGCTGGACAAAATTAAAGTAAAAATGCAATATACAGCGCCTAATATTGCCGACAATACTAATGCAGCGTGTATAGAATCTGTCGTAATCAGGGCCCACAGGCTGGACAGCACATAAAAGGTTGGCGGATTGTTGCCTATCCGTATGGAAGGATAGTGAATAAAATAGTCCACCGCAAAGGAAACGGGATTGCCCGGAAAACCGGCCTTGATGTAATCATGCGCCAGCAAGGTTGTAACATAGTGGCCATTGGCGTCTGAAAGCAGTTCTGTTGCATAAACATTCTGCAAATATTGCGTAATCAGGATAATTACGCATAAACCGGTAAAGCAGAGGAAGTATTTTATATTTTGAGAAACAATAGTAGTTTCATTCATGCGGCTGCCAATCAAAAAGGAATGTCGTTTGCTTTGCAATGCTACGCTGGCGCGGATTGATTCGGATAGGCGTCTCTCTGCGAAGGCGCCTGAAGACAGTATTGGAAAGCCTTCTACATCATATAACCATCATTAAAATGGAATATTAACGTCTGATTTGTAAATTTTCCCGCAGAAATCAAGGCCCTTGTGATGGGCAGGCCGGTTTTCCGAATGGCTTTTCAGGATCACTGTGAATATACAAGGATCATGTCCATTAATTCTTTTTCTGCTATGAGCGAAAGCAAATACCCATGAAACTGGTTGTTCAAATTCCCTGTTACAACGAAGAGCACACACTGCCGCAAACGGTGCGGGATATTCCGCGCGCTATTCCCGGCGTCGACAGGGTAGAAATTCTGATTATTGACGACGGCTCAACGGACCGCACGATTGAAGTCGCTCGGGAACTGGGTGTTGACCATATTATCTGCAACAAAAGAAATCAGGGGCTGGCGCGCTCATTCCGGACCGGGCTGGACGCCTGCCTGCATCTGGGCGCGGATATTATCGTCAATACAGATGGAGATAACCAGTATGCGGGCTGGGACATTCCAAAACTGATCCAGCCGATTCTTGACGGAAAGGCCGACATGGTGGTGGGCGACCGGCAGACCGGAAATGTCGGGCATTTCTCGCTGGTAAAGAAAACCCTGCAAAAACTTGGCAGCTCGGCGGTAAGAAATCTGTCGGGAATTGATATTCCCGATGCGGTCAGCGGGTTTCGGGCGATATCGCGCGAAGCGGGGCTGCGGATCAACATCGTATCGTCTTTCAGCTATACCACGGAAATGCTGATACAGGCCGGCAAGAAACATTTGAAAGTCGTCTCGGTTCCGATAGAGACCAATGGTAAGACGCGCGAATCCCGGCTGTTCACCAGCATTCCGCAATTCATTGAGCGGCAGTTGAGCACGATGGTGCGGATTTACACCATGTACCAGCCGTTGCGGGTGTTTTTCTTCACGGGCACCGTGCTGCTGGTGACCGGACTGATACCTATATTGAGATTTTTGTTTTATTATATGGCCGGAGATGGGGGTGGTCACATACAGTCCCTTATCCTGGGCGGCATCCTTTCCATGATGGGTTTTTTGACCTATCTGGTGGGGCTGGTGGCGGACATCATTAATTTTAACCGGCAGCTGATTGAAATGACTTTGGAAAGAGTGCGTAAACTGGAACTGAGCAGTTCGGACGCCAAAATTAAATCGGACCTGATTGATGAATTATAAAACCGAATCCGGCACGGTCATCGGCAATGTCGAGGCCAAGTACGAATCGCAAAACCCGATAGCCAGGGCGTTGATGAACGGTTTTCTGGCGGCGTTTGATCATCTCGTCCTCCGCACCGGCGCAACCGAGGTGCATGAAATAGGCTGTGGTGAAGGTCACTTGTCCGCCCGGATGGCCAGGATGGGCTTGACGGTCCGAAGCAGCGATTTTTCCCATGAAATAATTGCCCAGGCGGCCGCGCTTAATTCATCCCCTCAAATCAGCTATGCTGTCCGCAGCATTTACGACCTGGACATGGAAACGGACCGGGCGCCGCTGATTGTATGCTGTGAGGTCCTGGAACATCTCGAAGATCCCGCCGGGGGACTGCGGATACTGGCGAAAGTTACAGACGGTCACTGCATCCTGAGCGTGCCCCGCGAACCCCTTTGGCGCGGCCTGAATATGGCGCGCGGCAAATATATTGATGATTTTGGCAACACACCCGGACACATACAGCATTGGGGGAAATCCGCGTTTGTCCGTTTCGTCAGCAGCCAGTTTGAGATTCTTGAGGTCCTGTCGCCGCTGCCCTGGACCATGCTTTTATGCCGCCCCAAATCAGCCTGATGCTGATAACCCTCCCTTCACTCGCGGGGATTAGAGTTATCGCCTGGTAATCGGCAGGTTGGGGGGCGGCATTGGATGTCACATAGAGCTGAAGGAAATTCGCGCAATGGCCGGGGACGCGTTCTGGCCATCGCGCTTTCCCTGTTAATCACGGCGGTTTTTGGCCTGGCGGCAGTTTATTTTATAGACTGGAATGCCTTCGTTGCGGCCTATGCGAAAATTTCACTGCTGCAAATAATCATCTTATCCCTGCTTGGACTTGTTCCGGTTTTACTGCGCGTGGCGCGTTTATGC
>JBEBFX010000011.1:0-31605 GCA_040081735.1 Alphaproteobacteria bacterium
GGGTCAGGGAAACATGCTGGGAAAAACAGGTTCAGAATGACAGGCTATTTTCTCTCCCGCGCGGAATATGAAGAATATTTGCACGTCAAATCCATGATACCCAAAGCCTATGCGGTGGAGGAATTTTCAGAAACAACACTTCGTGCGCTTGCCGCCAGCAAAATGGACTCGCGTCACAACCATCTCGACAACCTGCTGGACGATTAACGACTGATAGATTTTTATCCGGTCATGTCCTACGTTGTCATTGCGAGCCGCGTAGCGGCGCGGCAATCCAGAGCAACATGGTAAAGCCTATAATTTTGGCTCTGGATTGCTTCACTGCGTTCGCAATGACGCGATGGATGCAGTGATTCAACCCAAAATCATCCCGCTATAACCGGTAATTATCTGGCCTGGTTGGCATATTTCGCATGCATTTTTTCAAGGAATGCATCAAAATCGAAAGGCTGCGGCACGCCGCTTTGCTCGCCCTCGATCAGGGCGGCGCGCAACGCCTCCAGCCTGACCTCATGCTCTTCCAGCAGGCGCAGCCCGGCGCGGACAACTTCACTCGCCGAGCCATAGCGGCCCGCCGCCACCCGCGCGCCGATAAACGCCTCGAAATGCTCGCCCAGCGAGACAGAAGTATTTTTAGCCATATGCGATCATCTCCGCTTGGTACCTATATATAATATTTATTGGTAATATGCAAATACGGACTTGCTGATCGATTTCGGCCTGGCGTGAGTGCGCAACAAGGGGGATGTCTCCGTGCGCCGTGTGGTAAGGATAAGCTGATGTTTGGCAATGCTGCAGCCAAAAAGCAAACTGCTCTAATTCTTTCGCCTGATCAACTAGCTGCGATTTGAAGTATTAAGCCGTGCTAGAATTGCGGCAGGTTCCAATGGGTTAGAATCAGGGAGGAACACACAATGAAAGACCGGGGCATCGCTCGCTGGCTAAGCACCACTATTATAGCAGCCTTGGCTACTATAGCCCCTGCCAGTGCTGGGCCAGTCGAAAATCGAGCGCTCGTTAATGCCGCGTTCGAACTAAATATCGAAGCTATCAGTGATGCCCTGTCAAGGGGTGCTAACCCGAATTCGCCTTCGACGGATGTTTTCGCAGACCCGACGCCTGTGACTCCTATAAGCGCGGTTGCGATGACATCATCCAACTTGAAACGGGGAGAAGCAGAACAGAGAGCCCTATCTATAGCCAACCTATTATTCAAGCATGGGGCTAAGATTGGCTTGCATGATTTTGGAATTCTCTCTCATCCAGTTTCGAGAGGTCAACGGAATTTTGTAGCCTTACTCCTCGACAAGGGTGCTTCGCCAACACATAGGTCAAACGGCTACACACCTACCCAACAAGCGGTGAGGCAGGATGAGAAGGCTATTTATGATCTGCTCATTGCGCACGGTGGCAAGGCAGTAAACAAAAGGGATGCCGCACAGATAGCATTGGTCTATGCCGTATGGGTGATGGACGATTATTTGAAGATGCAGAAGGCAATCAAAGACGGCGCGGGCATTAATAATCCTGATGTGAGTGGAACGACGCCTCTTTTCTCTGCCTTGGATATTCCTGTATACGATGCTCACCACGCAGCATCTGTACGGTGGCTAATCGAGAATGGTGCTGATGTCAACATGGGCGGGCAAGAACCAGTATTTGGTAAGATAAATCCGCTGCACTTGTTCATTTCGAGGAATTCGCGCTCAATGAACGGCGACGATGAAAACGCCCGACGGTATGCAAAGCAAACGATGCGACTGATACTCGGAGCCGGAGCGCAAGTGTCCGGCATGGACGCCAAGGACATGACACCCTTGCACTGGTCTGCAAAGGCAGACAATTTACAGGCTGCGGAAATCCTTATCGAAGCCGGATCCAGTATATCTCCACGGGATAAGATGGGAAAGCAGCCATTAGACTATGCTGAGTCGGCGGCAATGATCAAGCTGCTAAAGGACCATGGCGCGATAGAGTGAAGCCATACTTAAATCAGTTGGTTTTTCCAAGTACGTTTAGGAAGTCACTAACCTCCGTTTGGACCAAGTCATTAAATACATATGGCTTACCAAGCCATCTTGCGCTCACCGCTTTTACCAGTTCGTGAAGCGCCGCAAAGTATTTATCATCTTCTCCATCGGGGAACCCGCCAAGCAGCTGGTTAGTCAATGATGTTTTGAGATCATTATGCGCCAAAATCTTGTTTCTGGCGGGCTTTGTATGTCCCCAGAATTCATTGAGTTTCTTCTCGATTACCTTGACGTCATCTTCCTTTTTCCCCCATTCACCATACAAGACGACTAATTTAATTGAGAGATTCAGATCACCATATTGTTCGGCTGGATCATGCAACCTGGCTATTTGCTGCAAGGCATATTCATGTGTGATTATATTAAGCCGGTTGAAGAACGGAATTACATGTTTTTTCTCTATGGTCGCGGCAGGATCAGAATTCAGGTCAAAAAGATATTTGTGGGTCACCCAGGTTTCGTACGCCCAGTTGCACGCTTCGCAAAATTTCTCCGCTATCACTGGGTTCATTTCTGGTTTGTTTTGCAGCGTAGACATGTGTACCCATGATTAAAGTTAAATAGGACGTTACCCTTTTAGTTACGCAAATTAAACTAACGGCATCCGGTATTGAATGAAGTCGCTGCGTGTGGCGAGCCTGTCATAAAGCGCGCGGGCGGCGGCGTTGGTTTCGCGGGTCGTCCAGTACAGGCGGGATGCGCCTGCCTCTTGCGCTTTTTGCCGCACCGCTTCGATTAAAAGTCTTCCGGCGCCCGTCCCGCGAACCTGTGGCGACACGAACAGATCTTCCAGATAGCAATAGGCGTTGCGGGCCCAGGTGGAGCGGTGAAACTGGTAATGCACGATGCCTGTCATGCGATCCGCGTCATAGGCCGCCAGTATATTCAGCGGCTCCGCATCATCGTGCAAACGCTGCCAGGTGAGATCGGTGATTTCATCGGGCAGTTGCGATTCATAGAAAGTGAGATAGCCCTGCCACAGGGGCAGCCAGTCCGGTTTTTCACTGATGGATGGTTTGCGAATTTCGATCATGGCGATATTCCGGATTTAAAGCGTTTTGTTATCAGATTGACACACCCTTGGCTTTCTTGCCTATCGCCGATCCCCTCCCTACCCCTCCCCTTTCCACGGGGAGGGAATCTTGCGGCGAATTCCTCCTCCCCCTGAAAGGGGGAGGCTGGGAGGGGGTCTGAGCCGATCCGGTCACAACACACAATCGCGAGGCGTGCAGCGCCGTGGCGACCCAGAGTCACAAACACAGGCCTTACCGTGTGACTCTGGATTGCCGCGCGTCGCCCGCAATGACGTTTAATTTAATTCTTCGCCTGATCCACCAGCCGGGATTTGGCGATCCAGGGCATCATGGCGCGGAGTTTTTCACCGACGTCCTCGATGCCGTGCTGGCCCATGCGGGCGCGCATGGCTTTAAAATTGGTCTGGTTGACCTTGTTTTCCAGCATCCATTCGCGGGTGAATTTGCCAGTCTGGATGTCCTCTAGCACGGCCTTCATTTCGGCGCGGGTCTTGTCCGTCACCATGCGCGGGCCGGTGACGTATTCGCCGTATTCCGCGGTGTTGGAGATCGAATAATTCATGTTGGCGATGCCGCCTTCGTAAATCAGATCGACGATCAGTTTGACCTCGTGCACGCATTCGAAATAGGCCATTTCCGGGGCGTAGCCCGCCTCGACCAGCGTATCGAAACCCGCCTTCATCAGTTCCACCAGGCCGCCGCACAACACGGTCTGTTCGCCGAACAGATCGGTTTCGCATTCTTCACGGAAGCTGGTCTCGATGATGCCCGCGCGCCCGCCGCCAATGGCCGAGGCGTAGGAGAGGCCAATGTCGTGGGCGTTGCCGCTGGCGTCCTGGGACACCGCAATGAGGCACGGCACGCCGGCGCCGCGCAGATATTCCGAGCGCACCGTGTGCCCCGGCCCCTTGGGCGCAATCATGAAAATATCCAGATCCGTGCGCGGTTCAATCAGATTGAAATGAATGTTCAGACCATGGGCGAACGCCAGCGCCGCGCCCTGTTTCATATTGGCGCGCAGGTTTTCCTCATAGATGCCGGCCTGCAATTCATCGGGCGTCACCATCATCATCACATCGGCCCACTTGGCGGCATCCGTGGGGGACATGACTTTCAGGCCATTGGCTTCGGCCTTGGCGACGCCCTTGGAGCCGGGGCGCAGCGCCACCGCCAGTTCCCGGATGCCGCTGTCCTTGAGATTGAGCGCATGGGCATGGCCCTGGCTGCCATAGCCGATAATGCAGACTTTTTTGGCCTTGATCAGGTTCACGTCGGCGTCGCGGTCATAATATACGCGCATGGGTCTGGTTCCGTTTGTCTAGAGGTGGATGCTAGTGTCTTCTGCTATTTGCTTGAAGCATAATCAAATCTTCTCCGTCATTGCGAGGAGCGTAGCGACGTGGCAATCCAGAGTAACAAACACAGGCCTTACCTTGTGACCCTGGATTGCCGCGCCTTCGGCTCGCAATGACAAGCCGGATCTTGATTTGAATTTGCCTAAACATAACCTGGTTTTTTATCATAACGCCTCGGGGCCGCGGGAGATAGCGGCAACGCCCGTGCGGGACACATCGATCAGGCCCAGCGGGCGCATCAGGGCGATATAGGCGTTGATCTTGCCGGGCGATCCGGTCAGCTCGAACACAAAGCTGTTCAGCGTCGTGTCCACCACCCGGGCGCGGAAACTGTCGGCGATGCGCAGCGCCTCCATGCGCTTGTCGCCGATCCCCTTGACCTTGATCAGGGCGAGTTCCCGCTCCAGCGGTTCGGTTTCCACGGTCAGGTCCACCACCCGGTGCACCGGCACCAGCCGGTCAAGCTGATTCTTGATCTGCTCGATGACCTGGGCGGTGCCGGACGTGACAACGGTAATGCGCGAGGTATGTTCCTCGGCGTCCACTTCGGCGACGGTCAGGCTTTCGATATTATAGCCGCGTCCGGCAAACAGGCCGATGACGCGGGCCAGAACGCCGGATTCATTATCCACCAGCACCGCCATGGTATGGGTACGGATGATTTCGGATTGCGCGATTACCGGATCATAGGACATTTTACACCAGCATCTTTCCGGCAGCCGACACCGTCTGGTCGCCGAGGTCCGCCAGGATCATATTATTGTGCGCCTCGCCCGACGGGATCATGGGAAAGCAGTTTTCGGTTTTATCGACCCGGCAGTCAAACAGCACCGGACGCCGCACGCTGATCATTTCGCGGATGGCGTCATCCAGTTCATGGGGTTTATCGACGCGCATGCCAACCGCGCCATAGGCTTCGGCCAGCTTGACAAAATCCGGCAGCGATTCCGAATAGGAGTGCGAATAACGCCCGCCATGCAGCAATTCCTGCCATTGCCGCACCATGCCCATATATTCATTGTTGATGATGAAAATCTTGATCGGCAGGTCATGCTGCACGGCCGTAGACATTTCCTGCATGGTCATCTGCACCGACGCCTCGCCGGCAATGTCGATCACCAGCGCCTCGGGATGGGCGATCTGCACCCCCACGGCGGCCGGCAGGCCATAGCCCATGGTGCCAAGGCCGCCCGACGTCATCCAGCGGTTGGGCGCCTGAAAACGGTAAAACTGCGCCGCCCACATCTGATGCTGGCCGACCTCGGTGGTGATATAGGTGTCGCGATCCTTGGTCAGTTCATACAGCCGTTCAATGGCGTATTGCGGCTTGATCAGGTCTTTTGACTGCCGGTAGGCAAGGCAATTGCGCGCCCGCCAGACGGCGATCTGATCCCACCATTTGGCCAGCGCCGGTTTATCGGGGCGCAGCACCTTGGATTTCCAGACCTTGATCAGATCTTCCAGCACATGGGCAACGTCGCCGATGATGGGCACGTCTGCGCGCACATTCTTGTTGATGGAGGACGGATCAATATCAATGTGAATTTTTTTCGAATTCGGCGCGAACGCATCCAGCCGCCCGGTCACCCGGTCATCAAAGCGCGCGCCGACGCAGATCATCACGTCGCAATCATGCATCGCATGATTGGCCTCCCACGTGCCATGCATGCCGAGCATGCCGAGCCACTGCGGATCATCGGCGGGATAGGCCCCAAGCCCCATCAGGGTTGAGGTAATCGGGAATCCGGTCGTGCGCACAAATTCGCGCAGCAATTGTGACGCCGCCGGACCGGAATTGATCACGCCGCCGCCGGTGTAAAACAGCGGTTTCTTCGCCGTGGCGATCAGATCGGCGGCTTCCTTGATGCGTTCCAGATCGCCTTTTATGCGCGGCTTGTAAGTGCGATGGGCGACATTAACCGGGCCAACATAGTTTCCCAGCGCAAACTGAACGTCCTTCGGGATATCCACCACCACCGGACCCGGACGGCCCCTGGTCGCCACATAAAACGCCTCGTGCAGCACCCGGGCCAGATCGTTGACGTCCCTGACCAGCCAGTTGTGCTTGGTGCAGGAACGCGTAATGCCCACCGTGTCGGCTTCCTGAAACGCATCGCTGCCGATCAGTTTGGTGGGCACCTGCCCGGTCAGCACCACCAGCGGGATCGAATCCAGTAGCGCATCGGTCAGGCCGGTGACGGCGTTGGTCGCGCCGGGGCCGGATGTCACCAGCACCACGCCGGGTTTGCCAGTCGAGCGGGCATAGCCTTCGGCGGCATGGGTGGCGCCCTGTTCATGGCGGACAAGCACATGCCGGATGCGGTTTTCCTGACGGAAAATTTCATCGTAAATCGGCAGGACGGCGCCGCCGGGATAGCCGAATATGACTTCCACGCCCTGATCCTGCAGCGCCTTCAGAACGATTTCCGCCCCGCTTATCTTTTCGCCGTTCATTTTATCCGTCCAGTTAATCAGCCGAAATTTCCCAGTGTCATTCTGAGCGAAGCGAAGAATCTCCACAACATGGATTCTTCGCTTCGCTCAGATTGGCATCCGCGAATTGCCCTGTTCCCGCCTGTGGAAAAGACAAATAACCCAATAAAATTATAAGGTTAAATGATTTTCCCCGGCAATATGCGGCGCACCATAACGATTGGCGCCTAACCGGTCAAGCCTGATTTTATAATTAATGCAAAGATTTCATGGAAAAGTCTTTCCGAATCTTGCGTATTCGTCTTGTTCCACGCAATCATCTGATTTCTGATCCAGGTCATCTGGCGTTTGGCGTATTGCCGGGTTGCCGTCCTAGCTTGCAGCAGGGCTTCATCGGGCGTCAGCGCACCATACAGCAGACCCCGCAATGGCGCCAGCCCCACGGCCCGGAACAGGGGCAGGTCCGGATCGAGGTTTTTTGCCTGGGCCATTTCCTCGAAGGCGGCGATCTCGCGCAGCACCCCCGCAACAAGCATCGCCTCCAGCCGTTCGCCGCATCTGGCGTAGAGTTCCTCGCGCTCCGGCATCAGGGCGATGTGCAGCATCTGCCCTGCAAATAATGGCGGGGCCGGGCTGTCCTGCCATTCAGCGAGCGAAACGCCGGTGCTTTGACGCACCTCCCAGGCGCGCAGCAGGCGCTGGGGATCGCTTGAGCGAAGCCGCGCCGCCATTTGCGCATCGATCTGCGACAATTTGGCATGAAACGCCTCGGGGCCGATTTGCGCCATTTCCCGCCGTGCTTCGGCGCGGATAGCGGGGTCAATTTCCGGGATCGGGGCGATGCCTTCGGTCAGGGCACGAAAATACAGACCGGTTCCGCCCACAAGGATCGGCAGCCGCCCCTCGTTGCAGATTTCTGTGATCGCCGTAGCCGCCAAAGCCGCCCAAACGCCCGCGGAACAGGGTTCATCCGCGGCCCGGAATCCATAAAAATGATGCGGCGCGCGGATCAAATCCGCCACACCGGGGCGCGCCGTCAGGATTGGCAGCTCGCGGTAAACCTGCATACTATCGGCGTTAACAATAGCTGCGCCGCCCATCGGGGCAAGGGCCTCGGCCAGACGCAACGCCAGAGCGGACTTGCCGCTGGCGGTTGGCCCTGCAATAAGAAGTGCGCGCTGCCGCATCATTTTGAAACCCAAAGTGCCGAACCCATGCACCATACTATCACCCTGATCTGCAATCCGGCGAATGTCGTTCTCGACACTGGCGTTATTTCAGATGTCACTGATAAACTGCACAGATCGGGCGGCTTGTGCGGACGGCTGGAATGGCTGGATGGGCCGATTGCCGCGGAACTCGAATGCGCCGGTTTGCAGCCTGATGAGATTGAGGACATTCTGCGCGATTTTCTGGGCGACGAACCGGTTGACGTGGTGGTCCAGCTGGCGGGCGAGCAGCGGCGGCGCATGCTGCTGATCGCGGATATGGACAGCACCATCATAACCTGCGAATGCCTGGACGAACTGGCCGATTTTGCCGGCAAGAAGGCGGAAGTGTCGGCCATAACCGAACGCGCCATGCGCGGCGAGATTGACTTCGAGGACGCGCTGCGCAATCGCATCGCCATTCTGACGGGCCTGCCCGCGAGCGCGCTGGATGACACCTACGCCGGGCGCGTGCGCCTGACGCCCGGCGCGCGCGAACTGGTCCGGACCATGGCCGCCAATGGCGCGCATACGGTGCTGGTGTCAGGCGGGTTCAGCTATTTCACCGAACGGGTGGCCGGGGCCGCAGGCTTTCATGCGCACCGCGCCAACCGCCTGCTGTTTGAAGACGGCCGGCTGACTGGCGTGGCCGATCCGATCCTGGGCCGTGAAGCGAAATTGCAGGCATTGCAGGAAACCTGCGCCGCCCACGGATTATATGAACACCAGGCCCTGGCCATTGGCGACGGGGCCAACGATCTGGCCATGATCGGGGCTGCCGGCATGGGGGTGGCGTTTCACGCCAAGCCGGTTGTGGCGGCGGCGGCGCGCGCGCGCATCGACCATGGCGACCTGACCGCATTGCTGTACCTGCAGGGCTATCGCGGCAGCGACTTTGTGCGGGATTGAGTGACATCTGATGCGCACCCAGTTCAGCCCCGCACAATTAAACGATACGCAAATGGCGCAATCGGAAAAGATTTTACGCGCCTGCGTGCATTGCGGATTTTGTAACGCCACCTGTCCGACCTATCTCCAGACCGGCGATGAGAATGACGGGCCGCGCGGGCGGATTTATCTGATGCGCGAGATGCTGCAAAGCAGTGCTGCGCCCGACGCCAGAACGGTGGCGCATATCGACAGCTGTCTGTCCTGCCTGGGATGCGCCACCACCTGCCCGTCCGGCGTCGATTATATGCGTCTCGTGGATCATGCCCGCGCGCATATCGAAACCCATTACCGGCGGCCCCTGTTTGAACGTCTGTTGCGCGCGGCGCTTGGCTTTGTGTTGCCGCATCCTGCGCGTTTTGCCTTTGCCCTGCGGCTGGGGCGGCTGGCGGCGCCGTTTTCAAAATTCATGCCGGCGCGATTGGCGCGGATGACGGCGATGGCCAGTTTCGGGGACCAGAAAATAATGATGTCATTGCGAGGAGCGCAGCGACGCGGCAATCCTGAGCCTCATTCGGAGGCCTTCGAGCGTGGCTCTGGATCGCCGCGCTTCGCTCACGATGACAAAGAAAATGTGGGGATACTCGGCGAAACGAAAAAACTTCGCGTCGTCCTGCTGAACGGCTGCGTGCAGCCAGTACTGGCGCCCGGGATCAATGCCGCCGCCATCCGGCTGCTGACGCGCCTTGGGGTGGAAGTTATTGTGCCGGAAGCCGCGGGATGCTGTGGCGCCCTGAGCCATCATCTGGGGCGGACCGAGGCCGCCAGACAGTTTGCCCGCGCCAATATCCGGGCGTGGATGGCGTGCGCAGCCGATGGCGGGCTGGACGCCATCGTGATGACGGCTTCTGGCTGCGGAACCCAGGTAAAGGATTACGGCCATCTGCTGCGCGAGGACATTCCGTTTGCGGATGACGCGGCGCGCATTTCCGCCATCACGCTGGATATCAGCGAATTTCTGTTTGATCTTGAAATGCCGGAAACCGTACATAAACAACCCCTGCGCGTTGCCTACCATGCCGCCTGTTCCCTGACGCACGGCCAGAAAATCAGCGGCAAGGTGGAAAGCCTGCTGCGAAAAGCAGGCTATGAAGTCCTGGTCCCGCGCGATGCGCATTTATGCTGCGGGGCGGCGGGCAGCTACACCCTGTTGCAGCCGGACATGAGCCAAAAGTTGGCATTATTGAAGGCGGAAAATCTTGCGGCGTTACAGCCCGATATCATCGCCACCGGCAATATTGGCTGTCAGGTGCAGATAGCCGGCGCCACGCCTATTCCCACCCTGCATTGGGTGCAATTACTGGATTTGGCTCTGAACGGGTCTGAAGCCAATGTACTAAATTAACCGCACCACTGAACATATTTTGTTATTTCCGGTCACTTAATCCATTGAACAAGGATACAATAAGTGTATATTAATACACATGAAAAGTGCAGCGGTTATCAAAACCCTGACGGCGGATGGATGGGTTGAGATAAACCGGGTTGGCTCGCATGTGCAATTCAGGCACCCATCAAAAACTGGCCGGGTCACCGTACCGCACCCTAAACGCGACATCCCGATTGGCACGCTGCGCTCCATAGAAAAGCAAAGCGGCCTGAAACTGAGGTAGCCAATGGCATCCTACATCGCCATCATCCACAAGGACGAAGACAGTGACTATGGCGTTTCATTTCCCGATTTTCCGGGCTGCATAACCGCTGGCCGCACCCTGGACGAAGCGCGCACCATGGCGGCTGAAGCACTGTCGCTGCATATTCAGGGCATGAGTGAGGATGGAGCGGCGCAGCCTGAACCTTCGACATTGGACGAGATCGCCAAAAACCCTGACTTTACAGACGGCGTCGCGGTGCTGGTGGATGCGCCCAGACAATCGCACACACTGCGCGTAAATATAACGATCAGCTCAGATGATCTCACGGCCATCGACTCTTATGCATCAAGGCACGGTATGACGCGCTCGGGCTTTCTGGTGCAGTCCGCCCTCAAGGCGGCGCGCTAATCCACCAGCGGCAGATGCCTTGCAAACCAGGCGTTGAGCGGCGCAAATTCGGGGTGTTGCAAATCCTGGCGCAGATAGGCGCGCACCCGGGGAATTAATCCCAGATAGGCGGGCTTGTTATCACGTTTGGCGAGCCGTGCGAAAATGCCCAGTATCTTGCAATTGCGCTGCGCGCCGGCCACCGCGTAGGCGGTGCGAAATGCGGTCTCGTCAAACGCGCGGTCCATCGCCAATGCGCTGGCGCAATAACGATCCAGCATTTGCGCCGCCAGTTGTGGCGCCACGTCACGCCGCGCATCTTCCAGTAACGACACAAGATCATAGGCGGAACTGCCCAGCAGCGCGTCCTGAAAATCAATCAGCCCGATCCGCGCCAGCCCCGCGCGTTGCGGCAGCCAGAATAAATTCTGCGCGTGATAATCGCGCAGCACCAGCACCGGGCGCGCGGGCTGCGTCAAGGCAAAATAGCGCCGCCAATGGGCGACATATTCATCGCGCGCCACATCGCCCAGCGCACGGCGCGTAACCGCCGGCGCATACCATTCGCTCAGCAGCAGAACTTCCGCCTCCTGCGCCCCCGCATCGTAACTGCTCAACTGATATTCACCACCGTCCCCCACCGCCAGCCTGCGGGGCGCAGGGGCCGCATGCAGGGCCAGCAGCACATCCACCGCAGCGCTGTAAAGTCCGGTTTCATCCGCCCCTTCGGCAATGACCCTGGCGAACAGATCATCCCCCAGATCCTCCAGCAGCAGCAATCCGCGCGGTAAATCCGCCGCCAGAATTTCCGGTGCGCTCAGGCCCAGCGCGCGCAAATGGTTCGCCACAGCGGCGAACGGCCTACAATCCGTGGCCAGATGCGCAATCCTGTTATACGCGGCGGCCTGAGGGGATCGAAGCTGATCCCCGCCGGGGGGCGCGTTCATCAGCATGGCGCTTCCATTTGCCCCGGTCAGGCGCTGATAGCTGCGATAGCCCGCATCATCGGGAAGGGCTGTGCGCACGGCGGCGCCCCATCCGGCATGGCTGAGAAAATCAATTATTTCCTGTTCGCGTTCAGACATTCTCGATCCGTTGCGCCCACCCGCCATGTCCCGTCAGCCGCGCCCGCCGCCGCGTATCCTCAATGCCTGCATCGGCGGGGATTTCAAGATAAATCTCCAGCCGCTGCGCAGGCAGCAAGGGTCCCAGCCGTTCCGGCCATTCAATCAGGCAGACGCCCGCCGCCAAAGCCTCTTCCAGACCCAGCTCATAGGTTTCCTCAGGCGCCGTGATCCGGTACAGATCAAAATGCCACACCTCAAGCGGACCGATCTGGTATTGCTGCACCAGCGAAAAGGTCGGGCTGGGCACTTCTTCAACATTTCCCAGCGGCGCCTGCAGCGCCTGTATCAGGGCGCGCGCAAAGGCGGTTTTGCCCGCGCCCAGCCCGCCAAAAAGCGCTACAACATCGCCTGCCCGCAACAGCGGCCCAAGCCGGGCTGCAAGCGCCGCCGTCGCCGCCACGTCCGGCAGCTCATAGCGGCGTTCAGCCATCGCCTCGTTTTTCTGAAATTCCGCCATATAAGTGTGACTGCTTCTACTTGATTTGCTGGCCCGCATGGCCGATGTTGGGGAACCAATATTCAACAGCGAGCATGGATTGCATATGTCTACGACACCTGGCACGACCCTGACTACCGACATTGCCATTATCGGCGCGGGCCCCGTGGGCCTGTTTGGCATTTTCGCCGCCGGAATGCTGAACATGAAAACGGTGCTGATCGATTCGCTGGAAATGACCGGCGGCCAGGTCACGGCGCTGTATCCCGAAAAACCGGTGTTTGACATTCCCGGCTTTCCGTCGATTGAAGCGCAGCAACTGATCGTCAATCTGGAAAAACAGGGCGCGCCGTTTAATCCGGTCTATCTGCTTGACCAGCAGGTCATGACGCTCGAAAAATTGCCCGAGGGCAGCGCCAATTATTGGCGGCTGACGACCAGCAGAAACAGCGTCATCGAAGCCAAGGCGATTATCATCGCGGCGGGCGTGGGCGCGTTTGGGCCCAACCGTCCGCCGGTGGAAAAACTCGATATCTATGAGGCGGCCGGCAACGTGCATTATCTGGTGAAAAAGCGCGAGGAATTTCGCGGCAAGAAACTGGTGATTGCGGGCGGCGGCGACAGCGCGGTGGACTGGGTGATGTCGCTGAAAGAAATTGCGGAACGCGTTTCCATCGTGCACCGGCGCGACGGCTTTCGCGCGGCCGACGCCAATGTGGACAAAATGCGCGCCTGGGCCAAGTCCGGGGAAATCGATTATGTCGTGCCCTATACGGTCAAATCCCTGCATGGCGATAACGGCCGGCTGACTGGCGTCGAGGTTGAAAGCAAACAGGGCAACCGCATTCTGGAGGCCGACCATTTTCTGGCGTTTTATGGCCTGTCCAACAAGCTGGGGCCGATTGCGGAATGGGGCCTTAATCTGGACAAAAAACATATTCATGTGGATCCGTCCACCTGCGTCAGCAATATTCCCGGCATCTTTGCGGCGGGGGACATCGCCCTGTACCCCGGCAAGCTGCATCTTATTCTGGCGGGATTTTGCGAAATCGAAATGGCCTGCCATGCGGCCTACAAGATCGTGCATCCGGATGTGGAGCTGAAGTTTGAATATTCGTCCGCTAAGGGGATACCCGGATCGCCCGGATCGCCGTCGGCGGACTGACAGGGGCGCCGTTCACGGCGTCCGCCTGGAACCGGGGCAGATTACAGATAACTTTTGTGCCCTGGTTGATTTCGGATTCCACGTCAACCCAGCCGTCATGCAAATCAATCAGGCTGCGCACGAGCGACAGGCCGATACCCGCGCCCTGCTCCCTGCCCCGTGCAGGGCGGGATTCGAATGTGTTGAACATGTTTTTCTGAAAGTCCCGCTCAATGCCGATGCCCTTGTCCCGCACCCATAACTGAAGAATTTCGCGGCCGCCGGAAGCAATATGGTAATTTGCGCCAATTACAATTTCTTCCCCCGCAGATGAAAACCGCATGGCGTTCGACATCAGGTTAAACATTACCTGTTTGAGCCGGCGCGCATCGGCCCGGATCATTCCAATATCCTGCGGGCAATCCACCGTCAGCGTCATGTCGGATTCGCGGGCGCGCTGACGCGACAGTTCGCGGACGGATAATAGCAGGTCGCGAATATCAACCTCGGTCCGCGACAGGGACATATGCCCGGCCTCAAGGGTTGCAAGGTCGATCACATCATTTACCAGGGTCAGCAAATGATGCGAGGCCTCCAGCAGCCCTTGCGAATATTCGTGCTGGCGCGCGTTCAGCGCGCCAAAAAACTCATGCTCCAGAATTTCGCCAAAACCAATAATACTGTTGAGCGGGGTGCGGAACTGATAGGAAATATGGGTGATAAATTCAGATTTCAGACGATCCGTTGTTTCCAGCGCCTCATTGCGGCCGCGCAGCACCCGCTCCATCATGGCGGTATCCGTAACGTCGGAAAAAGTCAGCATCGTGCCGCCGTCCGGCAGCGGCACGATCATGCAGTCAATGATCGAATCATCGTTTCGCAGCAGGCGCAGCAGATGAATTTCCCGGTTGGTGTCAACGCCCAGAATGCGCGCCTTGATCTGATCCCAGCCCTGTAGATCGGGCATCAGCGCGCGATAAATATCCAGCAGTTCCTCAAAATGCGGCCGCTCCGGCAGCATTTGCCCGCCGATATTCCAGATACGCAGGAATGCTGGATTGTGCAGGCTCATCCTGCCGTCATTGCCAAACACCGAAACGCCTTCCTGGAGACTATTGAGGGTTTCACGCTGGACCCGCGTCAGCGCATTGAGTGAACGCTCTAACGTCAGCATTTCAGTCAGGTCTTCATACAGAATGAATAGGCCGCCCTGGGGCCGGGCCTGAGTGACAACGCGAAGCGTGCGTTCATTTGGCAATTGCCAGATTTCTTCCTGACTGTCGATCAGGTTGCTATAGAAACTTAGACGCCTTTTTTTCCAGGCCGGGAAATCCGCCTGTTCCGGCAGACGGCGGGATTCGCGCATCGCTTCCAGCACTTCGCCATGATCCGGCCCATTGGCAAGCCAATCGGCAGGCAGATTCCAGAGATCGGCAAAACTCTGATTAGAAAATTCCAGATTCCGGCCCGCAGAATAAATCGCCACCGGTGTGTTCAGCAAATTCAGGCTGGCGCGCTGCGCCGCCAGCTGGTTGCGCACTTCGTTTTGGGCATCGTCTATTTCAGTCACATCGACCGCAATGCCAACGGAGCCGTTGCCGGTAATCACTTCAAACAGATCCAGAATCCGCCGCTGTCCCGCAATAACAGTGCGCAGACGATACCGGCTTCCGGGCGGCCCGGCCTGGGCCAGTTCGCGCCGGTCAAAAAGCTCTTCCCCGCGGCTGACGGCCGCCTCTTGGGATGGGGCGTCAACAGCCTTGCAATAGGCCTGATTAACCCAGTTCAGCCGGCCGTTTGAATCGCGCCGCCACGCAGGATAGGGTATCCCGTTAATCGCGTGCCTGAGAAAATCACGCTCTTCCAGCGTTTCTGTCAGAGCGTCCCGCAAAATGCAAATTTCGCTGAAAGCCTCGCTGACATCCGAAATTGACAGTGCCGTGCCGGCCCCCGCTGTCTTGCCCCGGCTGGCCAGGGTGCGGCCGTCCGCGCAAAATAACGGAAAGGCAAAGCTGGCGCCGCTGGCGTGCAAGCCCTGCACTGCATCCGACAATTCCGTCCAGGACGCCAGGGTCAGGCTGCTGCTGAACGCGCTAAAGGCCGCTTCCCCATCCGTGCCGGAAACAGCGGCGCCGTCTGCAAAGACCCGCAAGGCGCCAGCGCCGTCCCATAGAAATAGCGTGCCAGGATCAAAAGCCAGAAACGCTTCCATGCTTTCCAGGTGCGCCCGCAGCCGGGACATCGCCAGCATCTGGTCCCGCCGCGTGGTTTCAGCGACCCGCGACTGAAACCATGCGTAATAGCCCGCAGCGCACATAAGCGCAGCAGCGCCCAGCAGGAGCAAAGGCAGATAAATTTGCAACTGGCCCATAATGCCGCCAACCTGGCCCGGCTATGGTTAACAGAGTGTTAATTTCTGCCGGAATGTTTCCCTAATAACGGTATTGATCGGACTTAAACGGGCCCGCGCTGCTCAATCCCAGATATCCTGCCTGCTTTTGCGAAAGGGTGGTCAGCTGCACGCCGAGTTTAGCCAGATGCAGGCGCGCAACTTTTTCATCCAGATGCCTGGGCAGCACATAGACCCGCTTTTCATATTGCGCGGCATTGCGCCACAGCTCGATTTGCGCCAGCACCTGATTGGTGAACGATGCGCTCATCACAAAGCTTGGATGACCCGTGCCGCAGCCAAGATTGACCAGCCGGCCTTCCGCCAGCAGCAAAAGCCGCTTGCCGTCGGGAAACAGCACCTCATCCACCTGTGGTTTGACGTTTTCCCATACGTAATTGCGCAGCCCGGCCACCTGAATTTCAGAATCGAAATGGCCGATATTGCAGACAATCGCCCGGTCCTTCATCAGCCGCATATGTTCCAGCGTGATCACATCCACATTTCCTGTGGCGGTAACGAATATATCGCCCTGGGGCGCCGCCTGTTCCATGGTGACGACCTGATAGCCCTCCATCGCCGCCTGCAGGGCGCAGATCGGGTCTATCTCGGTGACCATTACCCGCGCCCCCTGGGAACGTAAGGATGCGGCCGATCCTTTGCCCACATCGCCAAAACCGCACACCACGGCAATTTTACCGGCCATCATCACGTCGGTGGCGCGCTTGATGCCATCGACCAGGCTTTCGCGGCAGCCATAAAGATTATCGAATTTGGATTTTGTCACTGAATCGTTGACGTTGATCGCCGGGATTTTCAGCGTGCCGGCCTTCGCCATGTCATGCAGACGCAGGACGCCCGTGGTGGTCTCTTCCGATACACCCCTCACATCGGCCAGCAGATCGGGATATTTATCATGCATCAGCCGGGTCAGATCGCCGCCGTCATCCAGCAGCATGTTTGGCTTCCAGCCGCCGGGGCCGGTAATGGTCTGTTCCAGGCACCAGTCATATTCTTCTTCGGTTTCGCCCTTCCAGGCAAACACCGGAATGCCCACCGCCGCAATGGCCGCCGCCGCCTGGTCCTGGGTCGAAAAGATATTGCACGACGACCAGCGCAGGGTCGCCCCCAGATCGGCCAGGGTTTCAATCAGCACCGCCGTCTGGATTGTCATGTGCAGACACCCGATAATGTGCGCGCCCGCCAACGGCTTTTGCCCATGGAATTCCTGTCGCAGCGCCATCAGGCCGGGCATCTCGGTTTCAGCAATGGTGATTTCCTTGCGCCCCCAACCGGCAAGAGACATATCGGCGACTTTGTAATCTGGTGCTGCGGCCATCCGGCGGCTCCTGTGTTGCGTTGCATAAGCGGGGCGCCAGATATAGCGCCAAGCCATTAACGCAGGCTTATAGCAGGACCCAAAACCCGTCGCAAGGCATACATAAGGAAATCTTTATATGATTATGTATGCACTTCAATCTTCACCAAATCCACTGTTGACCAGCGCTTCCAGGGCATCCAGAACGGCCCCGGCGTCCTGTCCCTCGGCGGAAACTTCGATCTGGCTGTCCTTTGCCGCCCCGAGCATAAGCAGCCCCATGATTGACGCGCCGCTGACTTCCTGGCCGTCGCGGCGCACTTTCACCTCGGCGTTATATTCAGCTACGCATTTGACAAATCGGGCCGAGCTGCGGGCATGCAGGCCACGGCGGTTACAGATCGTTAAAATACGGGCCGGGAGGGCGGTGCTCAATTGTCCTCGCCGGACAGCACTTTAGAGGCGACGGAGATATATTTACGACCCGCGTCACGGGCCTGCGCCACGGCCTGTTCCAGAGGACAATTCTGCCGCACGGTCGCCAGCTTGATCAGCATGGGCAAATTAACACCGGCAATGACTTCGACATTTGGCCGGTCCAGAATTGAAATCGCCAGGTTGGACGGCGTTCCCCCGAACATGTCGGTCAGAATAATCACGCCCTGCCCGGTGTCAACACTGGCCGCAGCGCCGACAATATCGGCGCGCCGATGCTCCATATCGTCATCCGGGGCAATGCAGACGGCAAGAACTTGATTCTGCGGTCCAACCACATGCTCCATGGCCGCGAGAAATTCCTCGGCCAGACGGCCATGGGTAACGATCACCAAACCAATCATCGCGCGTTTACCACTTACCCATTGCCCTTAATATGACTGGGGCGGACATTAGGTCGCGCCTGCCCGATCTGTCAATTGCCGCTGTCTGTCCCGATGTCACGATGGCGAACCTCTGCATCATAACCGGAAACCTTTAAAAATTCCGCCAGACACCCGGCAAAAAACACCGATCGATGCCGCCCCCCCGTACACCCTATGGCAATCGTAAGATAGCTTTTGCCTTCGCGGGTATAACCCTCCATCAGGGTACGCACCAGCTGCCCATAGGCGTTGAGCGCGGCCTCGAACAGCGCATCGCTTTTGATAAAGTCGCCGACATCGCTGTTCTGCCCGCTATGGGGCCGCAACGTCATGACATAATGGGGATTTTTCAGGAAACGCACATCGAACACCAGATCGGCTTCGCGCGGAACCCCGCGCCGGTACGAAAACGAAACAACCGAAATCGCCAGGCCCGAGGCCGACAAGGCGTAATATCCCGTCATCAGCGCCCGGAGATCATGGGTGCTGAGTTCGGTTGTGTCGATGAGCTGTTCCGCCTGATCGCGCAAACTGGCCATGGCCGCGCGCTCTGCCGCCACGGCGTCGCGTAAACGCTGGCCCGAGGGCCCCATGGGATGACGGCGGCGGGTTTCAGTAAAGCGGCGAAACAGTAATTCATCATCGCAATCCAGAAACAGAAGCTCCACCGCCATGTCGCTTCGCGCCCGCAGCCAGGTCAGAAACTCCGTCAGACGCGCCGGGGAAAACTCCCGCGTGCGGCTGTCAACGCCAATCGCCAGCCCCTGTGGCGCATCCGGCAGCTGGCTTTGCGCCGCCGCCCAGTCCCCCGCCAATTGCCAGGCCATGCTGAGCGGCAGATTATCCACCGCGTCATAGCCCAGATCTTCCAGCGCCTTCATGGCCGAGCTTTTGCCGGCCCCGGACAGCCCGCTGACGATCAGCAGCCGGTCCTTGCGGTTAAGCGTTTTCATGGCGTATCCATTTCCCGCGCCCGTATCAGCCGCAGCGCCTGACGCAGCTTGGCAGGCGCGCTTGATTCAAACGGGGCAAGAGCGAGCCGCCCCAAGCGTACGCCAAGTATTTTCTCATCGTCCGGTTCCGGCAAGCGCTGAATGGTTTTGGCATCCGCCAAATCCACGAGAAGATACACCCTCACAATATCCAGGTGCGGGACGTGTACGACGCCAACCCCCCGCACTTCCAGTATGCCTTTGATCACCGGCGGGACAGTAGCGTAAAGACTACCCTCCCGCACGGCCACCTCAACCCGGTCATCCGCCACCAGAATGGCGTCTGCATACTGATCCAACAGACGCAGAGCGAGATCGGACTTGCCGCTGCCCGATGGACCGCGCAGCAAGACGCCGTATCCATTAAGTGCGACACATGTGGCGTGCAGGTTCATGCCCAGAAGATAGTGTCCTGTATTACAAAGCGCCACCCCTATTGGATTGCATATTTAATAATAATATCGTACATATTTTATAGAATTTATGTAACTTCTTATAGATGGCGTGATTATGCAGAATATGACCCTTGAACAATTACGCGCCGCACATCAGGCGGGCGGGGTTACCGGAATTATCCTGAAAGCGCAGGGCGGCGGGTTTTTTGTTGAAATCGCGACACGCAACAAAAGCGGCATCCTGCTGGCAAAGGCGCGCAGCACCGAGCCGCGCCGGTTTGGCAATCCGGTTTCTGCGCTGCTGCTGTTGCGTAATATTGGAATTACCGCTGGCGCGTTTGACGCCAGCCAATGGAACCCTGACGTGAAGAATGTTCCCCAAAATAAAAGCGGCCGCAGCGAAGCGATGCGCGACGCCCACAAGGCAGCCGCCTATAACCGCTGGCTTGCAACCGAAATTCAGGCCGCTATCGATGATCCGCGGCCGGGCATCCCCCATGAGGACGTCATGGATGAAATGGATGATGCGATTGCTGCGATAAGGGCCGCGCCAAAAAAGCGCCTCGCCTGATACGCGTGCCAAAAAAGAAAACTTACGCAATCGAATGGCGCCCGCTGGCGCGCGAGGATTTGCGCAGCATCATTCAATACATCGCAAAGGACAGCGGGACACGCGCCGGAGCCTTCGGCAACGACTTGCGGGACAGGGTGTCACAGCTTTCCCGGTTTCCAAATCTCGGACGGCCTGGACGCATTGAAGGCACGCGCGAACTTGTCGCGCACCCAAACTATATTGTGTACTACCGGGTGCGGGAAGACGCGCGTCAGGTTCAAATTCTGCGTGTCAAACATGCGGCCCGGCAATGGCCCTGACCGGCGCTTTCCCCCTTACGCCGCCCTGCTGGGCAACCGGACGATGGCGCTGCCGGGAACCGAAACGCCGTCGCGGCTGTTTTCCAGCCAGACATCGCATTCCACCAGATGTTCGGCCCCCTCAATGCGCTTGGCCGTCACCTTGCCGCTGACCTTGAGTGTGTCGCCCAGCGCATTAAAGCGCCGCATCTGATGCTTCAGTTTTTTCAGAAAACCGCTATCCCCCATGAAATCGGTGAGAGAGCGCGACAGCAGCGCCTCAATATAGCCGGTGTTGAGATAGGCGTCCGGCGCCCCCTGGGCGCGGGCGAACGCCGTATCATGATGCATGAAATTATAGTCCTGCGATCCCGACACCTGATCAACGATCAGGGTGGTGGTAATGTCGAAGCTGTAGGTTGGCAGAATGTCGCCTTCCTTCACGTCCTCCCAATACACATTGCGCGTCATTTCTGGGTTACTCCTGCTGCCTTGAGTTCATCGGGGGTGCGGAAATTCATCAGCGTATTGCGGATCAGGCAGACGACCTCATCATTCTGATTGGTGATGATATCTTCATTGACGATCCACAGGGATTCGGGATCCAGCCGGGTTGGCTTAAGATAAATGTCTGCCGTGCGTGTTGCGCTCGACAGATGGTCGCCCACATAGACCGGCAGCAGGAATTCCAGTTCGCGGCCCATATTGGTGAACTGGCTGCCGATCATCGGCATACTCAGTGAAAATGGCGAATCCGACGCCTTTTCGTCCGGCTTTACTTTGGAGGATCTGGCCGCTCTTGGCCCCTTGGGCCCGAGACGCTCCACCATGGAAAAAATCCACAGCGCCGTGGGGGGGCAGGGCGTGCGCGGCGCATAACCCGGCTCGATATAAAGCGGATTGTCATTGCCGACCATAATGCAATGGCGCCGGATAGGTTCATGTTCAACCGGATATTTGGCGCGGCGTTTGGACGAGGTGCGGCCGATAAAGTCGCGCCGCACGGCTTCAAGATCATACATGGTGAAACTCCCTGCTATTTCTGCTGGCGCAGCTTAACCCGGGAAGCCTGCGGGGGCTACTGGGCAAACGCCTTCTCACCCGCGCCTGGAAGGACGATTTGCTTTTTTAAGTTTCTTTCGAAATTCTTCATAATCAATAGGAATCTGCTTCAGTTTTCCGGTTTCGTTAACATTCCATTCCGGTTGCCAGCAATCACCAGGTTTTCCATTGGCAATGCTATGCTCTATACGTCGCCACCATGCCAGTATGTGTGATGCCTGCAAATGAATTGGGGCATTTGCCCATTTCGAAGGTAAATGAACAATTATTAAACCTGCCTCGCGAATAGCCATCACTTGATGTGGGCGTTTTAAGAAATCTGTATCAGCCGTCAAGATGGCGATACCTCCTTCTCTCCCAAATTTTGAAACCCAATGGGTGTCTGATGTCCCTCTATCCCCACTAGTAAATATACTGGTTAGTTCGAAGCCTGAAGAAATGGCGATTTTGCATATCGCATGTACGATTTCCGGAGAAACATGCTCATCGGCCCGTATTTTCACCCATTCAACCTAGTTTCATTTAACTTGGTTTCAAATTCTACCGCTTCACGAACTTCCTCACTGGTTATCTTATACCAGAACGCAACACGAGGCGTATCGCCGCTTTCCGCCCGCCATAATCGGTAAAGCGCTGAAGTCGGAACACGGCTTTCTGATACTACTGGATGGCCATATGCGTATCGCCGATCTACGAATACTTTCGGATATTCTCCCTGCAAGGGATACCAAACTTCAGCCAAATGCGACTTAGGATCAAATGTAACGCCTCTAGCAAGAATCTCCTCAATAACATCGTACATCTCGTATTGATTGCCTAAAATATCCCTTGTCTTTTTGTCACCTGTTTCTTCAACAGTCTGTAAAAAAACCCTCTTCCTGTCCGTCATAAACTTCGTTTTAGATAGGGCAAATGGATGCCGTTGATTAAATTCGCGTCTAGCTGCATCTGCTGCTTTTCTCAGTGTTTGCAACGAAACACCCTGTTTTTGGAAATGATCAATGAAGCGAACTTCCATCAAATCCCAAAAACTCAATTCGTGTAAGCTGTTTATTGGTTGGTAGTCGCGCTGAATAATCGGCTCTCTGGAACCATTCTCATTTCCTGCAAGCCATCCATAAATGCGCTGGCGTTGCCCAATGCGAAGCAAACGGGCAGCTTCGCTGACCGTATAAAAGCCCTGGAGAAGAGGATCGTGTGTCAACACTGCGGTGCGCATCAATAGCTCCTCTGGATCATATATTTACTGATAACACCATCGAGATTCCCTGTCATCTTGTATAAGTGAGGCCCTGTACTCAGGCGCTATGCAATCCAAAAAATCTGAGTCAAGATGGCCCCCAACTATAAAACAAAGGAGTGACCGCCAATGTCCGGCTGTCTGAACGGGGTGCGTATCGTTGATTTAACCGCCAATGTCTCCGGGCCGTTCGGGGCGGCGATGCTGGGCGATATGGGGGCCGACGTGATCAAGGTGGAGGCCACCAGCGTTGGCGACGTCTTGCGGTATTTTGGCCCTATGCGCGGCGGCATGGCGGCGGCGTTTGCGGTGCTCAACCGCAACAAGCGCGCCATCGCCATTGATCTGCAAAATCCCGGCGGCAGGGATACATTATTGCGCCTTGTGAAAACAGCGGATGTGGTGATGCAGAATTACCGCCCCGGCGTGATGGACCGTCTGGGCGTGGGCTATGACGCCTGCAAAACGGTGCGGGACGACATCATCTATGTATCGGTCAGCGGCTATGGCGACAGCGGCCCCAGGGCGGGCGATCCGGTCTATGACGGGGTGATCCAGGCCGCCGCCGGTTTTATGATGGTGCAGTCCGAACCGGGCAGCGGCAAACCATCGCCGGTGCGAAACATCGTGTGCGACAAAATCACCTCAATGACGCTTGTGCAGGCGGTCATGGGAGCCCTGTTCGCCCGCGAGCGGGGCGCGGGCGGGCAGCATGTCAAGGTCGCCATGCTCGACGCCAATCTGGCCTTCGTGTGGCCCGACGCCATGTCGAACATGACCTTTATCGGTGAACAGCCGGCCACGGCGGATATCAGTGATATGTACAATCTGCCCGCCACGAAGGATGGCTTCGTCATGGGTTTCGCCATCACCGATGCGCAATATGCAGGCCTGTGCCGGGTGATGGAACGCCCCGACCTGACGGATGACCCGCGTTTCACATCGGTGGCGCTGCGGGTTCAGAATGTGCATGCGCTGAACAGCATCATCACGGCTGAATTTGCCCGGTTCACGTCAGCCGAAGTGGTGGCCCGCCTGTCGCGCGAACAGGTGCCGGGGTCCAAAATCAACACCCGCGCCGATATTTTGACGGATGACCAGATCGCCCATAATGAAATGATTATCGAGACCAGCCATCCCGACGCCGGACACATGCGCACCACCCGGCCGCCGATCATATTCGAGGGGACGCCCAGCAGCATCCGCCGTCACGCGCCGCAACTGGGCGGCGATACGGATGAAGTGCTGAGCGAAATCGGCGTCAGCGGGGATGAGATCGCAGCGCTGCGCGCGACAGGCGCGATCGCCTGAACGCGCTTACGCTGGAATAAAGTAACATCATGCGCTGCATCGCCTACAAATCCGGCTATAAATACCAGCTGGAACAGGATTATGTTGTCGATACCGGCATTGTGCCGCCCGCGCCGGTTCATCATTCATATTACGCCCTGGACCAGCATGGGCGGCTTACGGTAAGGCGCAGCTATGCGTGGGGTGGCCCCAGCGGACCAACCATTGACACGCCAAGCTTCATGCGCGGCGCGCTCGTGCACGACGCCTTGTATCAGATGATGCGCGACGGTCACCTGAACCCGAGGGAAAATTTCCGGGATCAGGCCGATGCGCTGTTGCGGGACCTGTGCCGGGAGGACGGCATGACCGCCATTGGCGCCTGGCTGGTGTACAAGGCGGTAAAGTATTTTGCAGGAGACGCGGCAAATCCCGCAAGCGGCAAAAAGCTTGAACACGCCCCCAGGGGATGTCCCTGAATATTCAGTTGGTCAGGCAGGGCATGGCGCGCTAGCCAATCTGAAAAATCTGGGGCAAGATGGCCCTCAACCATAAAAACAGAGGAGTTAGCGCCAATGTCCGGAGCCTTGCACGGGGTACGTATTCTCGATCTGACCATCAATGTTTCCGGACCGTTCGCCACCGGCATTCTGGGCGATATGGGGGCCGACGTCATCAAGCTGGAGCAGCCGGGACCCGGCGATCTGGCGCGCCGCTATGGCCCGATGCGCGATGGCATGGCCGCGCCCTTTGTCGTCATGAACCGCAATAAGCGCGGCGTCGCCCTTGATCTGAATGCGCCCGGCGCCAAGGAGCTGTTTATGCGCCTGGTGAAAACCGTCGATATTGTCATTCAGAATTTCCGTCCCGGCGTCATGGACAGGATCGGCCTTGGCTATGAGCATTGCCGCGCGGTCAAGGACGATATCATCTATGTGTCACTCAGCGGCTTTGGCGAAACCGGGCCACTGAGCGCCGACCGGGTTTATGATCCGGTCATTCAGGCGGTCGGCGGCTTCATGGGGGTGCAGGCCGATCCGGCCACGGGCATGCCCCAGCCGGTGCGCCATATCGTGTGCGACAAGACCGCCGCCATGACCGCAACCCAGGGCATGCTCGCGGCATTGTTTGCGCGCGAACGCGGCCAGGGCGGGCAGCATGTCAAGGTCACCATGCTGGATGCAGGGCTGGCCTATTTATGGTCTGACGCCATGTCCAATCATACCTATGTCGGCGCGCCGCATCTGCCGGAAATCAGCAGCCTGTTGAATGTGGCGAAAACCCTCGATGGCTTCATCACCTTCATCTTTGTCAGCGACAGCGAATTTCAGGGCATGTGCCGGGCGCTTGACCTGCCCCATTTGGCGAAAGACCCCCAATATGCGGGCCCGGTGGACCGGATGCCAAAGATGCGCGAGTTGAGCAATTTCGCCATCGAAGTCATCGCCACGCTTACCACCGCCGACATTGTCGCGCGCTTTGCCAAGGCAGAGGTGCCGTGCGCCAGAATCAATCTGCGCGAGGACCTGGTGAACGATCCGCAGATTATCCATAACAAGCTGATCATCGAATTCGATGATCCGAAACTGGGCAAGGTGCGGTTTCCGCGTCCGGCCATAGAATTTTCCGGGACCCCGTCCAGCGTGCGCAGCGTCGCGCCGCATGTTGGCCAGCACACCGATGAAATATTGCGCGAAATCGGCGTCAGCGCCGATGAACTGGCCACGATGAAGTCAAAGGGGCTGTTCGGGTAGCCGCAGCGCGCCGCCTGGGCCTTGTTATTACACCATAGGAGAATCACCAATGCATGGTTGCCTGCACGGAGTGCGCATCGTCGACATGACGGCCAATGTTTCGGGGCCGTTTGGCACCGCCATGCTGGGGGATATGGGGGCGGATGTGATCAAGATCGAGGCCCCCGGCAATGGCGATATTTCCAGGCGTTATGGCATGATGCGCGGCGGCATGGCGGCGGCCTTTGCCGTCATCAACCGCAACAAGCGCGGCGCAGCGCTGGATCTGCAATCGGCGGCGGGCAAGGAGGCCTTTCTGAAACTGGTGGCGAGCGCCGACGTGGTGACGCAGAATTTCCGCCCCGGTGTCGTTGACAGGCTGGGGGTCGGCTATGAAGCCTGCAAGGCGGTTAAAAAAGACATCATCTATATCTCGATCAGCGGCTTTGGCGACAGCGGGCCGCACGCCAATGATTCAGTTTATGACCCTGTCATTCAGGCGGTCAGCGGCTATATGGGCGTGCAGACCGAACCCGGCACGGACAAGCCAATGCCAATCCGCACCATCGTGTGCGACAAGATCGCCTCGATGTCCTTGACACAGGGCGTTCTGGGCGCGCTGTTTGCGCGCGAACGTTTCGGCATGGGGCAGCATGTCAGGATTTCCATGCTGGACGCCAGCCTGGCGTTCCTGTGGCCGGACGCCATGTCCAACCACACCTATATGGGCGAGACGCCGCGCATGCCGGAGATGGGCATTTATCATCTGCCCGCCAGCAAGGACGGGTTTTTTGTGGGCTTTGTGGTGACGGACGAGCAGTTTCAGGGCCTGTGCCGGGCGATTGAACGCCCCGACGTCGCCAATGACCCGCGCTTTGTGGAAACCGTATCGCGGCAGAAAAACCAGAAGGCGCTGAATGTAATTTTCACAGCCGAGGTCGCCAAATACACCACCGCCGAAATCGTCGCGCGGTTTCAGCGCGAAAAAGTGCCCGCCGCCAAAATCAACAACCGGGTTGATCTGTTAACCGACCCGCAAATCGCCCACAACGGCATGATCATCGAAACCGAACATCCCGACGCCGGCCCTATGCGCACGCCCCGGCCCCCGATCATCTTTGGGGAAACCCCTTCCAGCATCCGCCGCCATGCGCCGCAGGTCGGCGCGCACACCGAGGAAGTGCTGGCCGAAGTGGGCTACAGCTCCGGGGAGATTGCGGCGCTTAAGGCAAAGGGCGCGTTCGGGTAGCGGATGACGGGCGAGATAATCAGCACCCGGAATATGCTGGAGCGGCTGGTGGCGTTTGACACGACCAGCCGGGAATCCAATCTGGCGCTGATTGAATTTGTGCGCGATTATCTGGACGGGCACGGGGTGGCGTCCACACTTCTGCATAATGAAACCGGGACCAAGGCCAATCTGTACGCCACCATCGGGCCGCAGGATGAACCCGGCGGCATCGTGCTGTCGGGGCACACGGATGTGGTGCCGGTGGATGGCCAGGACTGGCGCAGCAATCCATTTCAGTTGCGCGAACAGGATGGTCTTTTGTATGGGCGCGGCGCCGCCGACATGAAAGGTTTTATCGCCAGCGCGCTGGCGCTGGTTCCGGAATTTACGGCGGCCATGGGGCGCACGCCCTTGCATCTGGCCCTGTCCTATGATGAGGAAGTCGGCTGTCTTGGCGTGCATTCCATGATGCGGCATATTGCAGCCCACCTGCCACGGCCAAAGGCCGTCATCGTGGGCGAGCCGACCCTGATGCGGGCCGTGAACAGCCATAAGGGCATTCGCACCTTCACCACCGAGGTCATCGGCCATGAAGCGCATTCGTCCACCCCGCATCTGGGCGTCAACGCGATTGACGCGGCGGTGCAGCTGATCAATTTTCTGCATCTGCTGCGCCAGGAGATGCAGCAGACCGGCGATGCGTCCGGGCGTTTTGATCCGCCCTATACCAGCATTCATGTGGGCGTTATAGACGGCGGCACGGCGCTGAACATCCTGCCGCGCCGCTGCCGCTTTCAGTGGGAAATCCGGCCATTGCCGGGGCAGGACGTGGATACGATCATTGCGCGCTTCAACGCCTATGCGATGGAAACCGTCCTGCCGCCCCTGCGCGCCATTTCACCGCAGGCCAGCATCATTATTAAACAGCGCGCCGATGTGCCGCCGCTCGCCCCAATGAATGGATCACCCGCCGAGGCGCTGGTCACCGCGTTGCGGGGCTCCAACGCCCTGCATGCGGTTTCGTACACAACGGAGGCCGGCATTTTTCAGGACGCCGGAATTCCTGCGGTGGTGTGCGGCCCCGGCAGCATTGATCAGGCGCATAAACCGGATGAATTTATCGCCTTGTCCGAACTTGCCGCCTGTGACGCATTCCTGCGGCAGTTACTGAGCGCGATTGCTTAAATCAATTTCGGATCAATGCCGCGCAAAAATCGCGTCGAACGGCACGACATAGGTCAGCGCTGCGCTTTCCACGCCAGGATTGTCATCGCCCAGATTGGCGTTGGAAATATGGTTGAAACTGGCGCCCAGCCGGTGGCCATTATTGAAGCGGTAGCTGATTTCAATCTGGCTGCGAAACTCCAGCGTGTAGAACAGATCCTTGCCCTTGCCGTCATGATACAGGCCGGGCGCAAAACTTGGGGTAATGTAAATCCTGTCCCACAGCGGAATATCGATCAGAACGCCTGCAAAACCATGCAGCGCGCCGTCGGTTGTCGCCATCGCGCCGCCGAACGGTTTGAAAATCCACATGCGTTCATCGGCGCGAAATTCGATGCGAAATTCACCCGCATCTTCATCGCGCTGATTGACATCAAAATAAGCGGCTGAAAACGCCAGTAAATCGCCGTCCTGACTGGCGGCCTGCGCCGCCAGGGGTATGGCCGCAATTAATACGGCGCAGCCGTAGAATTTGATCATCCGCACCAGCAAATACCCTGATAAAATCTCTCGAAGTCAGCAGTAACATACAATAGGATAACCTGAAAGCTAATGGGCGAATAGAAGGCTTTACACAAGAAACCCGTCATTCCCTGCGAAGCGTTTTTTTAAAGGGCCGTTGAAAGATGAAGCTGATAGGCATATCCGGCAGCCTGCGCCGGGCGTCATTCAATACGGCCCTGCTGCGCTACGCGGCGGGGCTTTTGCCCGAAGGGGTAGAGCTTGACGTCCAGACATTGCATGGCATTCCGCTTTATGACGGCGACATTGAAACCAGTGCGGGTATTCCCGCATCTGTGGAAACCCTCAAGAATCTTATTATCAATGCCGACGGTCTGATTTTATGCACGCCGGAATATAACAATTCCATACCCGGCGTTTTCAAAAACGCGATTGACTGGCTTTCCCGTCCGCCCGCCCGTATTTCGCCTGTTTTTAATGGCAAACCTGTGGCGATACTGGGCGCAACGCCCGGCCAATATGGGACCATGCTGGGCCAAAACGCCTGGTTGCCGGTATTGCGCGCCGTGGGCGCCAAACCCTGGTATGGCGGCCGGCTGATGGTGGCGAAGGCGGAAGCAAGCTTCGGCGCATCCGGCGCCATTACTGACGAGGCGCTCAAGCGGCAGCTTAGCCAGTTCGTGCATGGTTTTGTAGAATTTATCCGTCCGCCATCCGGCAAATAACCGGACTGGCGCTTCCTGTTTAAACTCCCGCACATTATCGCGTTATTGGCTGGATTGGCGTATGCGCCCCATTTTCTTTGTATGCCTGTTTGTCCTGCTGTTACCGGCCGGGTTGCCGGTTGCGGCCCAGGAAATACTGCGCGAAGGACAGGGGGTGGTGCGCGAAGTGACCGATGGCGATACGCTGTCACTGGATACTGGCGCCGTGGTGCGGCTAACGGGTATTCAGGCGCCCAAGCTGGCGCTGGGACGGCCGGGCTTCAAGCCCTGGCCGCTGGCCGATGAAGCCCGTAACGCGTTGCAGGCGATGACGCAGAACCGGACGGTGCAACTGGGCTTTGGCGGGGCGCGGGCGGATCGTCACCGCCGCACATTGGCGCATCTGTACCGGCAACCCGATGGCCTGTGGATCCAGGGCGAAATGCTGCGGCTGGGGTTGGCGCGAGTCTATAGCTTCAGTGATAATCGTGCCCTTGTGCCGGAGATGCTGGCGCTTGAGCAGATGGCGCGCACTGCCCGCCGTGGCGTCTGGGCCCATGAATTTTACCGGGTCAGGACACCGGAGGGGCTGGGCGGATTGCTGGACAGTTTTCAGCTGGTGCAGGGCAGGGTTCTTAAATTCGCCAAAATCAGCGACTATGTGTTTTTGAATTTCGGCATGGACTATAAGACGGACTTTACTGCGGTAATCGGGCGCCGGGACTGGCGGCGATTTGCCGCAGCAGCAATTGATCCGCAAAACTATACCGGCAGGACCCTGCGCGTGCGCGGCTGGCTGGAACACTGGAACGGGCCGATGCTGCGCATCAGTCATCCTGAACAGATCGAGGTGCTGGAGTGATGGCAAAGCCAAATCTATTTTATCTGCTGTTGAGCGTTTTTATCATCGTTTCGGTGTATGGCGGCGGTCCAGCAACGGCGCAATTTATGTCCAGATCAAAGGAACTGGCCATTGGCGCGGAAGAACATCCCAAAATCATCAAACAATATGGCGGCGTTTATGACGAACCACAGGTTAGCGGATATATTGCCGCCATTGGCGGGCGCATCGCCGCCAATTCGGAAATACCGGATCAGCGCTTTCATTTCACGGTGCTGGACAGCCCCATTGTCAATGCTTTCGCCCTGCCTGGGGGCTATGTCTATGTCACACGCGGTCTGATTGCCCTTGCCAACAGCGAGGCCGAACTGGCGAGCGTGCTGGCCCATGAGGTTGGCCATGTCGCCGCCCGGCATTCGGCGCAGCGCTATAACCGGGGCATGGGCATGGCGATCGGCGGCGCATTGCTTGGCGCACTGATCGGAAACCCGGTCGTGAACGATCTGGTGCAGCAGGGGGGCCAGCTTTACCTGCTCGGCTATTCCCGCGAACAGGAATATGAAGCCGATCAGCTGGGCGTGCGCTATCTGGTGCGGGCGGGCTATGATCCCTATGCCGAAGCCGATTTTCTGCGCGCGCTGGAAGCCCATGACGGGCTGGAATCCGCGCTGCGCCAGGAAAAAAACGCGCGCCCCACCGAGTTTCTGGCGACCCATCCGATAACCGCCAAGCGTGTGGTCGAGGCCATTGAGTCCGCCCGCCAGTCGGGCGTTCCGGTGGAAAGCCGGCCGCGCCTGCGCGACGAATTTCTGAACAGCATTGACGGCATGGTCTATGGCGGCAGCCCGGCGCATGGCTATGTGCGCGGCCGCAATTTTGTTCATCCCTCGCTGGGATTTACTTTTACAGTGCCGCCGGGTTTCAAAATCACAGACAGCCCGGACGCCATTATTGCTTCCGGCCCCGAAGAAATCAAAATCAAATTTGATATGGCGCCCTTGCGCCAGCCGGCTTCGATGGCCGCCTATATGACTTCTGTCTGGGCGAAAAATGTCAGACTCCGCAATCCCGAAGGGCTGAGCATCAATGGCATGCAGGCGGCGACGGCCGTTACAGAGATAAACACCGGCGCTGGCCGGGCAGAGGTGCGCCTGATCGCCATCGGGTTTGCCCCGGACAAGGCGGCGCGCATCATGATTATCACACCCAATCAGCCGGGCGCCGGTATGCGCGCCGAACTACAGCGCTTTACCTTCAGTTTTCGCAGTCTGAGCGCAAAGGAGGCGGCCAGCGCGCGCCCGCAACGCATCCGCGC